>CAYYVH010000090.1:0-12684 GCA_964475075.1 uncultured Anaerolineales bacterium
GGCCCGTGCTGGGGGTGCGGGGCGCGCCGGGGCCGCCGCGCTGCGTGGCCGTCGGCAAGGTCCGCCGGGCGAGGAAGCCCGCTGCAAGCGACGAATTCGAGGCGGCGGAGCCGGACCCGAGCGGCGGGCCGACGGTCGGACGCATGTTCCTGCCCGAGGTTGGTGAGCGGGCCACGATGATCGAGGGTGACGAGGACGAGGTTGCCGACAGGCTCGTTGCCATCTTCAAGGAACTGGGCGTGCTGTGACGGGAGGGCATCGGTGAGCGCAGACATCTATGTTGCCATTGAGCACCTGCAGGGGCAGGTGACCGAAATATCCTACGTGATGCTGGCGGCGGCGCGCGTGCTGGCCGAGGGAACGGGCGGGAACGTCGTAGCCGTGCTGCTGGGCCGTGAGGCGCAGGGGCTCTCGTCCGATCTGGGTGCGGACCTGGTGCTGTACGTCGACCATCCGGCGCTGGCGGAGTTCACCCCGGACGCCTATCGGCTGGTGCTATCCGGCGTGATCGAGGAGCACGGACCGCGTGCCGTGCTCTTCGGTGATACGTCCATCGGGGCCGAGGTGGCCGGTGGGCTGTCCGCCCGGTTGGGATTGCCGCTGGTGAGCTACTGCTACGACGTGCATGCTGGCGGGGGGGCGCTGAAGTTCGTCAGCCGGGTCTGTGGCGGAAAGATCATGGTTGAAGGTGACCTGCCCGGGCCCACGGCTCTGGTGACGATGATCCCGGGCCGCTTCAAGCCGGAGGAGGGGCAAAGCGATCAAGCGCCCGAGGTGAAACCCATCGCGGCCCCCGTGCTGGAGGGACTGCGCGTCGCTCTGGAGCAGTATGTCGAGCCCGAGGTTGGTGACGTGGACATCTCCAGGGAGTCGATCTTGATCTCGGTCGGGCGTGGCATCCAGAACGAGGACAACATCGAAGTCGCGGCAGAGCTTGCCGAAGCGCTGGGGGGCGTGGTGAGCGCCTCGCGCCCGGTGGTGGACCAGGGATGGTTGCCGACATCGCGGATGGTGGGCAAGTCAGGCCAGCGTGTCCAGCCGAAGGTCTACCTGGCGCTGGGGATCAGTGGCGCCCCAGAGCATGTGGAGGCTATCACCGGTGCCGAGACGATAATCGCCATAAACACCGATCCCGCGGCGCCGATCTTCGATCTGGCACAATACGGCGCCGAGGTCGACTTGTTCGACCTGGCCCCGATGCTTGCCGAGCGGATTCGGCAGGCCAAGGGCGGTTAGGCCGGGCGAGCGAGGAGGGGCGCGAACGATGCCAGACCGGTTTGACTTCTGGGAGATTCCGCACGAGCCCGTCTCGCCCGAGATCCTGGTGTACGCGATCATGGGCCTGGCGAGCCTCGTCTTGCTCTACCGTTTTTGCCGCCGCGCCAGCCTGTGGTGGCGGGTGGGGCGGCCGGAGGTGCGCTGGGACCAGCTGCACCTGCGGCTGGGCCGCCTCATCGGCTACGGGATCGTCCAGACCAGGGTCCTCGGCCAGCGGTATCCGGGTGTCATGCACGTCGCCCTGGCGTGGGGCTTCTTCGTGTTCCTCATGGGCACGGCGCTGGCAACGATCGACTCGCACTTCTTGGAGTTCCTGAAGGGCGATGCCTACCTGGTCTACAAGCTCGTGCTGGATGCGTTCGTCGTCTTCTTCCTGGTCGGGGCGCTGATGGCGGCCTACCGGCGCTTCGTCCAGCGGCCGGACCGGCTGACGCTCCAGCCCACGTTCACTTGGTCGCTGTTGCTCATTGTCGTGATCGTGATCGGCGGGCTGCTCGTCGAGTCGCTGCGGCTGGCCGCCTTGCGGCCGGATTGGGCCTGGTGGATGCCCGCGGGATGGGTGCTGGCGCAGGTTTGGGTCGGTACGGGGGCCTCTTCAGAGGCGCTCGAGACGTGGCACCTGTGGGCTTGGTCCTTCCACCTACTCACGGTTGCCCTGCTGTTGGTCACCCTACCGGCGGGGACGCTGCTGCACGTCTTCACGGGTCCGCTGAACGTGTTCTTCTCCAAGCTCGATCGGCCCATGGGGCGGCTGGCGCCGATTGCGGAGACGGTGGACGGGGAGCCGATCTACGCCAGCACGCTGCGTGACCTGACGTGGAAACAGCTCCTGGACGGCGATGCCTGCACGGAGTGCGGGCGCTGCCAGGATGCCTGCCCCGCCTTCGCGGCCGGGAAACCGCTTAGCCCCAAGGAGTTGGTGATCGGTGTCCGCGACGCGCTGCAGCGGGACGGGTCGGCGCTGGCTGCCGCGAACGCGGAGGTACCGCTGCTCGTGGGCGGGGTGATCCAGGATGATGTGCTGTGGTCGTGCACGACCTGCGGCGCTTGCGTCCGCGAATGCCCGATGCTCATCGAGCACATCGACACGATCGTGGACATGCGCCGCTACTTGGTGATCGAAGGGCGGGTGGACTCGGATCTCCAGGACGCCCTGGCCAACCTGGGCCGGTACGGCAACTCGTTCGGCCAGTCCCAAAGGGCGCGAGCCAAGTGGACGAAGTCGGTCGATCCCAAGATCAGGGATGCGCGCAAGGAGCCGGTGGAGTACCTGTGGTTCGTGGGCGACTACGCTTCCTACAGCGCCAGCCTGGCCGACATTACGCGCAAGACGGCCCAGGTGTTCCAGAAGGCGGGTCTGGACTTCGGAATCCTGTACGACGCCGAGCGCAACGCCGGCAACGACGTCCGGCGCGTGGGCGAAGAGGGCCTGTTCGAGATGTTGGTCGAGGAGAATGAGGCTGCTCTCACCCGGTCCACCTACGACTCGATCGTCACGACGGACCCGCACTCCCTCAATGCCCTCAAGAACGAATACCCGGCCGATGGCAACGGCGAACACGCGGTAGTGCACTACAGCGAGCTGCTGGACGAGTTGATCGCCTCCGGCCGGCTAAACCTGGCCAAGAAGCTCGGCTACAGGGTTACCTACCACGACCCGTGCTACCTGGCCCGCTACAACGGCGTGTGCGACGCCCCTCGACGCGTGATAGCGGCCACCGGTTGTGAGCTCGTGGAGATGCCGCGCCGCCGCGAGCGGACCTTCTGCTGCGGTGCGGGCGGTGGCCGCATCTGGATGGAGGAGGGCGAGGTCGAGGAGCGGCCCAGCGAGGCACGTATACGCGAGGCCGTGGCGCTGGGAGGGGTGCAGGTATTCGTCGTCGCCTGCCCGAAGGATCTCACCATGTACCAGGATGCGGCGAAGACGACCGGCTACGAGGACCGTATCGCCGTGAAGGACCTTATCGAGCTGGTTCACGAAGCTCTGGAAGCGTGAGTCGCGTGCGGCACAAATAGACATGATGTTCCACCTGGGCAGGAAGGAAATGAAAAATGCGTGAAAACGGGAAGAGGGCGAGTGAGAGAATAGGGGTCTACATCTGTCACTGCGGCACCAACATCGCCGGAACGGTGGATGTGGCGGAGGTGTCTGGCTGGGCGGGGGAGCAGCCAAACGTGGCGATTGCTCGCAACTACAAGTTCATGTGCTCCAGCCTGGGGCAGGATCTCATCGGGGAGGACATCAAGGAGAAGGGCCTGACGCGCGTGGTCGTCGCCGCTTGCTCCCCTCACATGCACGAAAAGACGTTTCGGGCGGCGTGCGAGCGGGGCGGGTTGAATCCGTTCTTGTTCGAGATGGTCAACATCCGGGAGCACGATGCTTGGATCACGGACGACGGCCGCGCGGCGACGATCAAGGCCAAGGCCCTCGTCAAGGGCGCCATCGAGCGAGTTGTGCATCACCAGCCGCTGGAGCCGCTGCCGGTGGAGATCAACCCCAACACTCTGATCGTGGGCGGCGGTATCGCCGGCATCTCGGCGGCGCTAGAACTGGCCGATGGGGGCTACCACGTCTATCTGGTAGAGCGGGAGCCGACCATTGGCGGTCACATGGCCCAGCTGGACAAGACCTTCCCCACACTGGACTGCTCGGCCTGTATCCTGACCCCAAAGATGGTCGACGTCGGCCAGCACCCCAACATCACCCTGCTCACGTGGAGTGAGGTGGAAGGGGTGGACGGCCACCTGGGCGATTTCAAGGTCACGGTGCGCAAGAAGGCGCGCTACGTGGATGAAGAGCACTGCACCGGGTGCGGCATCTGCATCGAGAAATGCCCGTTCAGCGTCAACGACGAGGTGTTCGAAGCCGGTCTGGGCAAGCGCAAGGTAATCTACCGTCCGTTCCCGCAGGCCGTGCCCAAGTTCCCGGTCATCGACACGGACAACTGCGTCTACTTCCAGCGCGGCAAGTGCAAGGCCTGCCAGCTGTTCTGCCCCACGGAGCCCAATTCGATTGACTTCGAGCAGGAAGACCAGCTGATTGAAATCGAAGTGGGCAACATCGTCCTGGCCACCGGTTACGATCTGCTGGACCCGCGCCGCATGCCGCAATACGGTTACGGGCGGTTGGCCAACGTGTTCACCAGCCTGGAGTTCGAGCGGATGGTGAACGCCGCCGGACCGACCGGCGGCAAGATCACGCTGCGCGACATGGAGACGCCGCCCCAGCGGGTGGCCATCCTCCACTGTATCGGCTCCCGTGACAAGAACTACCACGAGTACTGCTCAAACGTGTGTTGCATGTACTCGCTGAAGTTCGCGCACCTGATCCACGAGCGGCTACCGGACGCGGAGGTCTACAACTGCTACATCGACATCCGCACATCCGGCAAGGGGTATGAGGAGTTCTACCATCGGCTCTTGGAGGAGGGGACGCACTTCATCCGCGGCAAGGTGGCGGACGTGACCGACGCGGCGCGCCTGCCCGAGGAGGAGGGCAAGCTCATCGTCCAAGTGGAGGACACGCTGATCCGCAAGCAGCGTCGCATCCCGGTGGACATGGTGGTTCTCAGCCCCGCGATCGAGGCCCGTGCGGACTCCAGGGAGGTCTCCCTCCAGTTCGGCATGGGGTGCGACTTCGAGGGCTTCTTCATCGAACGCCACCCCAAGCTGGATCCGGTAGCCACCATGGTGGACGGCGTCCTGGTCGCCGGTGCCTGCCAGGGCCCCAAGGACGTACCGGCCTCGGTGTCCCAAGGGGCGGCGGCGGCGGCACGGGTGGCCGGCTTGATCCACCAGGGCACAGTGATGATGGAGCCGGTTCGCGCGAGCATCGATTCCGATGCCTGTTCCGGCTGCCGCACGTGCAACGAGCTGTGCCCCTACAATGCCATCACGTTCCACGAGGACGAGAAGGTTTCCGAAGTCCTCACGGCCCTGTGTCAGGGATGCGGATCCTGCGTGGCGGCCTGCCCAAGTCAGGCTATCTCCGGTGCCCACTTCACCACCGATCAGCTGATGTCGCAGATCGAGGGCATCCTGTGGGACGCGCGGCAACTCGAGTTGGTACCGGCCTAATTGGGAGGAAATGATGAGCGACGACTATCGGCCCATAATCCTGGGATTTCTGTGCAACTGGTGCTCCTACCGGGCCGCTGACCTGGCGGGCACGTCCCGACTGCACTACTCACCCAACATGCGGTCCGTCCGGGTGATGTGCAGCGCAAGGGTGGAGCCCCAGTTTGTGCTCAAGGCGCTGCGTGAGGGGGCCGACGGCGTGCTCATCGCCGGCTGCCACCCCGGTGAGTGCCACTACGTGGATGGGAACATAAAAACCCTGCGCCGATTCATGTTGCTCAAGCGGATCCTGCGCCAGATGGGGGTGGAGGACGAACGGGTGCAGCTCGTGTGGGCCTCCGCCTCGGAGGGCAACGCGTTGGCCGGGGCCGTGGATCGGATGACGGAGCAGCTGCGGGCCCTGGGGCCGTTGCGCTGGGGACAGATGGTCCTAAGCGGCAACGGCCGCAGTCAGCCAGTGGCCACCGAACCGGTAGCTGAGGAGGGATGAGATGGCCAAGAAGAAGGAAAAGCCCAAGTTCGCGATGTATTGGGCGGCCTCCTGTGGTGGTTGCGAGATCGCGGTACTGAACATCCACGACAAGATCCTGGCCGTGGACGAAGTATTCGACATAGTGTTCTGGCCCCTCGCCGCAGACTTCAAGTACGAGGATGTGCGGAACTACCCGGATGGCTACATCACGCTGTGCCTCTTCAACGGGGCGATCCGCAACTCCGAGAACGAGGAGCTGGCGCACCTTCTCCGCCAGAAATCGCAGGTCCTCGTGGCGTTCGGTTCATGCGCGCACGAAGGTTGCGCCCCGGCCCTCTCCAACCTGACCTCGCGGGAGGCCACGCTTCGCGCGGTCTACCTGGATAACCCCTCCACGGACAATCCTGAGGGGATCCTCCCGCAGCCGGTGACGCAGGTTCCGGAAGGTGAGATCGAGATCCCTGTTCTCTACGAGACGGTTAAGTCGCTGGACCAGGTGGTGGACGTGGACTACATCATCCCGGGCTGTCCGCCTGAGCCGCACCAGATATGGGCGGTGTTGGAGGCGGTGGTGGCGGCGCTCACCAAGGGTGCCGAGTTGCCGCCGGCGGGATCCATCATCGGGGCCAGCAACGTGGCGGTCTGTGAGGAGTGCGACCGCACGAAGAGCGAGAAGTCCATCGAGCGCTTCTACCGGCCGTTCGAGATCGTGCCAGACCCGGACACTTGCCTACTCGAGCAGGGCGTCGTGTGCATGGGTCTCGCTACCCGCGGCGGCTGCGGGGCGTTGTGTCCCCAGGTGAACATGGGCTGCCGCGGCTGCTACGGTCCGCTGGACGTCGAGGATCAGGGCGCCAAAATGTTGTCCGCGATTGCCTCGGTGACGGCCGTGGGCGAACCCGGTGAGGATGAGTCCGAGCTGGAGCGCAAGATCGGGGAGGTGATGGACACCATCGCCGATCCGGCGGGTACGTTCTACCGCTTCAGCATGGCCCATTCGTTGCTCCGTCGTGCCCGTATCACAAACGGTGGCGACGGGAAGGGAGAGATCCAGTGAAGAAGATCACCATCGACCCGATCACCCGCCTGGAGGGCCACGGCAAGATCGACATATTCCTCAACGACGAGGGAGACGTCGAGAACGCCTATTTCGTCATCCCCGAGCTGCGGGGGTTCGAGCAGTTCTGCGTGGGTCGGCCGGCCGAGGAGATGCCGCGCATCACCAACCGCATCTGCGGCGTCTGCCCCGAGGCACACCACATGGCCTCCGCCAAGACACTGGACGCCCTCTTCCACGTCGAGCCGTCCTCCGCGGTGAAGAAGCTGCGCGAGATGTTCTACATGGCCTTCTACGTCACCGACCACACGACCCACTTCTACGCCTTGGGCGGTCCGGACTTCGTGATGGGACCTGATGCACCGCCCGCCGAGCGGAACATCCTGGGCGTCGTGCACAAGGTGGGCCTGGAGATCGGGGGGCAGGTCATCGCTTGTCGGCAGCGTAACCATGAAGTCATCGCCAAGGTGGGCGGCCGTGGTATACATCCGGTGGCGGCACTTCCCGGCGGATGGAGCAGGGCCATCACCGAAGAGGAGCGCCAGGAGATCGAGGATGTCGCGCGCCAGAACGTGGAGTTCGGCCTCTTCAGCCTGAAACTCTTCGATGACATCGTGCTGGCCAACCCGGACTATGTGGACCTCATCGTCGCGGATACGTTCACCCACCGCACGTATTACATGGGTACGGTGGACGAGCGCAACCACGTCAACTTCTACGACGGGATGATCCGTGTCGTGGATCCCGAGGGCCAGGAGTTCGTCAAGTACCACGCCCGTGACTACACCGACCACATCGCCGAGCACGTCGAGCCGTGGACGTACTTGAAGTTCCCGTTCCTGAAGGCTGTCGGCTGGAAGGGCTTCGTGGACGGCAAGGACAGCGGTGTCTACTGCGCGACGCCTCTTTCCAGGCTGAACGCCTCCGACGGCATGGCCACCCCCAAAGCCCAGGAAGCCTTCGAGAAGATGTACGAGACCCTGGGCAGCAGGAAGGTCAAGGGTCGCTACGAGCCCGTTCACTTCCGGCTGGCAACTCACTGGGCGCGGTTGATCGAGCTGCTCTTCGCCGCCGAGCGGATGCTGGAACTCGCCAGCGACAAGGGAATCACGGACCCGGACACCAGGCCCGTGATCACCGAGACGCCCGATGAGGGCGTTGGCTGCGTGGAGGCGCCGCGAGGCACGCTGACGCACCACTACCGGACGGATGAGAACGGTATCCTGACGAAGGTCAACCTCATCGTGGGCACCACGAACAACTATGCACCCATCGCCATGTCGTGCAAGAAGGCGGCTCAGACGCTCATCACGAAGGGAACGGTGGTGACCGAACCGCTGCTGAACATGGTCGAGATGGGCTTCCGGGCCTACGATCCGTGCTTCGGCTGCGCCACGCACACGCTGCCGGGCCAGATGCCGCTGGAGGTGGTCATCCGCGACGCGAACGGCGAGGTGGTGGAGCGGTTGAGCCGGAACATGGGCCGGTAGAGGGCCGGTTCCCCCGCCCATGAGCCGTCGGCGTGGGGCGGCGACACAAGCGCGTGGTGAGCTCGGAACACGGAGGACGCCGGGTGGAAGTGAGGAAGACGCTGGTCCTCGGCCTCGGGAATCCCATCCTGACCGACGATGGCGTGGGCGTCAGGGTCGCCGAAGCGGTACGTGTGGCACTGCCGGCTGGGTCGGACGTGGAGGTGCGCGAGGTGAGCGTCGGGGGGTTGACGCTCATGGAGTCGATGGTGGGCTACGACCGTGTGGTCCTCATCGATGCGTTCCAGGATGGCGATGGACAGCCTGGTGCTGTCCATCGGCTCACGCTGGAGGACCTCGCGTCCATGAGCCCGACTCAGCACAGCACCTGTGTCCACGACACGAGCTTTGCCACTGCCATGGGCTTGGGACGGGCGATGGGGCTTGCCCTGCCGGAGGAGATCGTCTTCTACGCCGTGGAGGTGGAGAATGTCATCGACTTCGGCGACGAACCCACGCCCGCCGTCGCCAGGGCAATCCCAGCGGTGACGGAGGCTGTGTTGGCGGAATTGGACCTGTAGGGTAGGCATGGTGCGTTCTTCTGGAAAACGAATTCCTGCCCGGATACTCACTGAGAGGGGATCATGGTCTCACCTGAATTGCTGCGTCGCTACCCGTTCTTCGCCGGCCTGAGCCGAGATCAGATCGTGGCCCTGGCCAAGACGGCCGACGAGGTTTCCGCGGACACCGGGCACTACTTCTTCCACGAGGCGGATGAGCTCAGGCACTTCTTTCTCACTGTGGAGGGGGCGGTGGCCATCGTGATCGAACTGCCGGAGCGGGATGTGGAACACAAGCTGGCCGAGCAGTTGAGTCGGGAGCTTCAAACCAAGGATGTCGTGGTTACCACGATCGGGTCGGGAGATGTGTTCGGCTGGTCAGGTCTGGTGCCGCCCCATACGGCCTCGGCCGGCGCCAAGGCGGCGACTCCCTGTCGAGTCGTCGCATTCGACTGCGAGGAGCTCAGGAGCATCTACGAGAAGGACACCGAGTTTGGGCGTCTGATGATGCAGCGGGCGGCCCAAGTAATCCGGAACCGGCTGCGCGACATGCGCATCGAGACGGTGGCCCACCTCGTTTCGTGAGCCGGCCGTATACGTGGTGCACTGTCAAGTGTGTCAACCAGGTTCGAGTGGTGTTGGGGCGCAGCGTGCTGCGCCCTGCGCCCAAGATGCGCGATCGGCCCTGGCTGCAGGACAAATGCTTCGACCTCCCAAGCTTGCTGTTGCCTTCAGGGCCGCCCTTGTGTCCGGTGGCCATTTGGGGTACACTGCCAGATGTTGGGCATTGGCCCCCACGCGATTCTCAGTAGAAGTTCCCATGCTTGGCGCTTTCACCGGGAGGCCCTTATGGTTTCGACTCAGTTGCTTCAGCGGTATCCGTTCTTCGCCGGGCTGAGCCACGATCGCATCGTCGCCCTGGCGGAGGCGGCGGAAGAGGTCAGCGTGGACGCGGGGCACTTCTTCTTCCACGAGGATGATGAACTGGATCACTTCTTCGTGACCACGGAGGGGGAGGTTGCCATCGTTATGGAACTGCCGGACAGGGGGGTGGAACACACACTCGCCAGGCAGTTCAACCGGAATTACCAGACCAGGGATGTCATCATCACCACCGTTGGGTCAGGTGACGTGTTTGGCTGGTCGGGCCTAGTGCCGCCCCACACGTGCTCGGCCGGCGCCAAGGCATTGACTCCCTGCCGGGTGATCGCGTTCGATTGCGCGGCGCTGGAAGAGGTCTTCAAGCAGGACGGCGGGCTCTCCTATCAGATGACCGAGCGCACCGCCCAGGTCATTCGGGCGCGGATGCGCGCCATGCGCACGATGATGCTAGCCGATCTGGTTGCGTGAGAGGATCGCCCGTTAGGAAGTGCGAGTCGACTGGATAGACGTAGCTCTCCCCCCCCGGAATTGGGGGATGCCGCGAGAGGTGTTGCCCCGAACCCACGATGCACGAACTCCCGGTGACGCGCGGCATTCTGACGGTTGCGCTGGAGGCGGCCGAGCGGAACGGTGCCGAGCGTATTGCGGCGATCGACTTGGTCATTGGCGAGTTGACCAGTATCGTGGACGACTCGGTCCAGTTCTACTTCGATATCCTGAGCCGTGACACCCCGGCCGAGGGGGCCACCTTGCGCTTCCGGCGTGAGCCGGCCGTGGCCGTCTGTGGCGATTGCGGTCACGAGGCGGAAGTGGGCGCGCCGCTCACCGCGTTCTGTCCGGTTTGTAGGAGCGCGCGATTGCGTGTCTCGGGCGGCAGGGAGTTTTACGTCGAGAGCATCGAGATAGACGATGAAGATCCCGGTAGTACGAAGAATCCTTAGCGCCAATGACCAAGTAGCGGCCGAGAACCGTGCGTTGTTCGAGGCCGCCGGTGTGTTTGTGCTGAACCTCATGGCCTCGCCCGGTGCGGGCAAGACGAGCTTGATCTTGGCCACCGCGGACGAGTTGCCAGTCAGCGTGCGCCCCGGCGTAATCGAGGGCGACCTGGCGTCGAGCATCGATGCCGAGACGATCGCAGAGCGCGGGCTGCCGGTCGTACAGATCAACACTGGCGGTGGTTGTCACCTGGACGCGCCGATGGTCCGCTCCGCCCTGCCCGAGCTACCGCTGGCCGACCTCGACCTGCTGATCATCGAGAACGTAGGGAATCTCGTGTGCCCGGCGGAGTTCGGCTTGGGCGCGGACCTGGCGGTGGTGGTCGCCAGCGCACCGGAGGGACACGACAAGCCGTACAAGTACCCGGGCATGTTCGCCAGTGCGGACGTAGTGGTGCTGAACAAGTGCGACCTCTTGGAGGTCTTCGAGTTCGACGTTGACCATTTCCGGCGCGGCCTGGAGATGGTGAACGCCGGCGTGCCGTTCTTCCAGGTATCCTGCCGCTCGGGTGACGGCGTAGCCGAGTGGGTGGCGTGGCTGGTGGAGCGGGCGGGTTTCGATCAGTGTCTTTGTCAAACAGACCCACCTTGGAAAAACCTGACACCTTCTTTGAGTGCGAGGCTGAGAGACATCCTGGGTTGTCCCGCGATGTGAGTTGGGTGATTCCGGTCTCCGGAGGTGCCGTCGCGGGGTCTGACACCCCTGGAGACTGGCGAGCTTGTCTCGCCTGAGAGTGATGGTTCCGGTTGGGGCGCATCCAGAAGTATGGGGACCCACGGGGCTGGCAGCCTGAGCTTGGTCGGCGCTTGAGTGGCGACGCTGTGGGATGAAGGCAGACACGGCAGCTGAGATCGGCTATCCTCATCGTTGGGTTTCAAAGCCTACCGAAAGGGACTGACCGCTCAACATGCCGTGTCTCCTGGAAAGCATACGCTCGAGTTGCCCGGACCTGCAAACGGAGTTCGATGCCGTCATTGCGGCGACGACGATGGACCGCCTGATCGGCGCAACCTGGACGCTGTCCTGCGCACTGGGTGTGCGGATCATCGAAGCCGTGCTCGAGGCCCGTGCCGTGGCGCCGGTCGAGTGGCCGACCTGCCCCGAGTGCGGGCAACGGCTCAACAGCCGAGGACGAGTCAAACGACACCTCACGACCCGACTGGTCGTGATCCGCTGGCGACGGCCGATGGCGCGCTGCCCGTACGGGTGCTCGGTTCCCAAGGTAGCGCCGTTGGACGATGCGCTGGGGCTCACACCGGTGCAGCGTACCAGCACGCTGTTGAAGCAAGGTGCCTGCCTCCTGACGGTGTTCGTGCCGTTCGGCACGGCCGTCGCCATCCTCGGCCGGCTGTTCCCGGCCGCGGTGTGCAGCAGTAGTAGTGTCTGGAACTGGGTCCAGGAATCGGGACGCGGGCAGAAGCCCAACTGCGCGCGGATCTCACGCAGCTCTCCGGCGGCGTCGAGCCCACCGCCGACGAGATACGAGCAGAGGTCGCGCGCAAGGTGCTCCTGGTCGGTGCCGACGGCGTGATGGTGCCCTTCCGTCCCACGCCCGGCACGCCCAAGGGCCGCACTGTTTGGCGCAAGATCAAGGTCGGTGTGCCGGCCCGGCTCGACGTCCGGTTCAATGCTGCCGGAGACCGAGTGTGCCGGCTGGTGTATCGCCGACTGGTCGCAGTGCTCGGCAGCGTCGACGACCTGGGTCCGCTCCTCGCCCTGGAGGCACTGCGAGTGCGCATCGGCGATGCCGAGCGCGTCGTGTGGATCAGCGACGGCGCCCGTGGGCTGTGGCGTGTCTACCGCGAACGCTTCCCCGGTGCTGTTGGGGTCCTGGACTTCTACCACGCGGCGCAGAACCTCCGGCAGGCCGGCGAGGCGTGGTTTGGCTGCCGT
>CAYYVH010000091.1:0-12679 GCA_964475075.1 uncultured Anaerolineales bacterium
CATCTCTCGAAGGCTACGCCCGAGGAAGTACGCCCGAGCGGCGAACTACGAATTCACGTGGGGCACGATCTCGACCGCCTATTCGGGAAGTATTGCGACCTTGGGGTCGAGGTCGTCTTCCCCCCAGGCCAGTTGCGCACTCTCGAGAACGTGGACGCCAACCGGCGAGTGTCCGTCGTCGAGCTCGGTGCTGCCCTCCGCACGTCACCCGAGCCCGCCTTCGCCGAGCGACCGGTGGATCTCATCGCCGACACGTGCGGTGAGACGCGCGAGATCGGCTGGGACCTGGACGACGACGGTGCGTTCGACGACGGGACGGACACCGTGATCCACACTACCTTCGCGGAACCCGGCTCCTATCCGGTGGCGGTCGAGGTCGGCGACGGTGTGGAGACGGTAGTGATGCGGTCGGAGGTCGAGGTGATCACCTACGTGCCCACCCCGACGATGACGCCGGAGCCGATTCCCTGGCCGACGGAGGGACCATCACCTACGCCGACGCCGAAACCGACGATCGACCCAGCCCGACTGGTCCACAGGATCTACCTACCCTCGGTGGCGAGGAACCACCCACCGATTCCAGCGGCTCCGGTGCTGAGGGAGATCGAGGGCCCTGACGGGAACGGCGCGTACACGGTGAGCTGGAGCAAGGCCGATCTGGCGGTGTTCTATGTCCTCGAGGAGGACCGGGACACCGCCTTTACCGACCCGGTGGTGATCTACCAGGGTGGAGGTGACTCGACGAAGGTGGTGCCTGAGGACCCAGGCCGATTCTGCTACCGGGTGAGGGGCACGAACTCATGGGGAGACGGGCCCTGGAGCAGGGCGAGGTGCTTCGAACGCGAGGCCACGCTCCACGAAGTGCTCCAGCGCTGAGCCCGGATCGGTCCGTGCTGTCGCCCACGGCCACATTCGCGATCCGTCCGCTCCAGGAGCACGACCGCCCGTGGGTCAGCGACCTTCTCACCTCGCGTTGGGCCGGCACGGACATCGTGACCCGCGGGCGCGTACACCGGGCGGACAGTCTCCCCGGCTTCGCGGCGGTAGCGGACGACGGAGAGCCGATCGGCCTCGTCACGTACGACGTGGGCGCCGACGCGTGTGAGATCGTCTCCTTGGACAGCGTGATGGAGGGTCACGGCGTCGGCACTGCCTTAATCAAAGCCGTGCAGGCGATGGCCAGCACCACCGGCTGCGAGCGCCTGTGGCTGGTGACCACCAACGACAACGTGCGGGCACTGCGATTCTACCAGAAGCGCGGCTTCGTTCTGGCAGCCCTGCACCGCGACGCCATCGAGCGTTCGCGGCAGCTGAAGTCGACCATCCCGGCAATCGGCGCCGACGGTATCCCTATCCGAGACGAGATCGAGCTGGAGCTGATACTCAGGACCGGCCGCAAGTTCGTGTAGCTTGACAATCCAGCGTTCTGGCCTGTCCGTGACGCGGCGGCTCGCCGCGAGCTGGTTCTCACTCAGCGTGTGCACAGGCGTGCCGGCGCCCCAGACCTCGCCCTCCGTGGATCGATCGATACCGGCCATCGTGTTGACGAGGGTCGACTTGCCACTCCCCGACTTGCCGATCACGGCCACAAACTCGCCGGCCTCGATGCGCAGGCCGCCGTTTGGCGCTAGCAACGACCGGCCGCTATACTCCGCCGTTGATTCGTGTCTGGTCCGTTCTGGGCTATCTCATGGTAACGCTTGCCACGATCTCGGCCATCGTAGACGCATTCGGCAGCGAGTCGGTGTCCGTCCAGGCCGAGCTCTGCCTGAACCTGAGGCACACGTCCGCCGACTGCCGACTGTGTGTTGACGCCTGCCCAACCGAGGCGATAGGTCTGGAGGCCAGGCAACCGTCCGTGGACCCCGATGGTTGCGTGAATTGCGGGCTTTGCCTGCACTGGTGCCCCACCGATGTCTTCACTCAGGCAAGCGCGGTCGAGGCGAACCCGGCCCCGACGTTCCCCCCTCTCGAAGGCGACGCCGTTGCGCTGGTCTGTCCACAGCAAAGCGACCCGGCGCGCACCTCGGCGCTGGTCAGTGCCGTCCTGCGCTTGGAGCGGTGCCTGGCATCCCTGTCCGAAGCACGGCTGATCCAACTCAGTGCGGGCGGCCGGCGGGCCCTCTGGCTTGACGACAGCCCGTGTTCGGAGTGCCCCATCGGGCGCGCACAAGCCGCCATCCACACGACCGTCACCCTTGGTAACCGACTGCTCAGGGCATTCGGCCGTCCGGAGTCGATCCACACTCACCGTCGCAACCCGACGGAGCTAGGCGACCAGCCCACGGCTCGGCCCGTGGTCGAGAGCAATCAGCCTGTGCTCTCGCGCCGGGGCCTGTTCGGCTCCCTCGGTGAGCTGGCCAGCCGCGCAGCTGCGGTCGTGATCGCCGAGAGCTTGCCGACCCCTCCGCCCGGCGGGCCCCCACCGATCGACGAGAGGCTGCCCCACCGCATACCGCCCACGCGCGGGCATCTCTTCGGTCAGCTCAAACCCCTGGGGAAACCGCCGGGCAAGACGGTCGAGACCGCCGGGCTGCCCTTCGCCGACGTGGCTGTCGACGGCGAATCGTGTTCCGCCTGCGGCCTGTGCGCCCGATTCTGTCCCACCGGGGCGCTGGGCTTCGTCGCCGAGGTGAAACACTTCGTCCTGAGCTTCACGCCGGCCATTTGCGTCGACTGCGGCATTTGCGCGCTCATCTGCCCTGAAGATGCGGTGAGCTTCGGCGAGCTTTTAGCCGCCGCGGCACTCGTCGACACTGAACCGCGTCGGCTGGCAGCCGGCGATCTCGTAGCCTGCAGCGGCTGCAGCGAGTTGATGGCGGTGCCGCCCGGCGGCACGGATGGAGTCGATGGTGGACCACGTTGTTATGTCTGCCGGCACAGCGTCGGCCCGCGTTCCGGAGCGCAGATAAAGTGAGCCCGCGTTCCCCCACGTCCTTATAACCCAACGTACTTCGCGTAGAATCGCCGGGCCTCCGTCGGGCTCTCCACCCCCCTGATTATGGCACGGCCGTCGGGGAAGAGGACGATCTCGCGGTCCTCCGCCCTAAAGCGCACGAGGAACTCGTTCTGGTAGACCTCCCCCAGCTCCAGCAGTCGCCGCGCCAGCTGCGGTAGGTCTACCGCCTGATCGCGTCGGAACCGCAGCTGTACGGCTTCCCTACCGCAGAGGTGCGCTGTGATCGTCCCGTCGCGCGCCTCCAGGTGCGAGAAGCACTCGTGGACGCAGGTCGGGCAGTCGTCCCGACGACGCACGCGCAGGGACCGGAAGGTGTTCTCCCACAGGTCGACCGAGATCAGCCCACCGTTGGGCTGTCCCGAGCCCACCAAGAGCTTCACCGCTTCCGCCGACGCTACAGATGCAATCAGACCGGTAATGGCGTTGATCACGCCGGCGGTGGCGCACGTGGGGAGGCTTCCGGCGCCGGGCATTTCCGGCAACAGGCACTTGAGGCACGGCGTCCGGCGGGGCACGATCGTCATCGTCATCCCGTGGCTGCTCACGGCCGCGCAGTAAATCCACGGCGTTCCCGCCTTCACGCAGACATCGTTGAGGAGGAACCTGGTCTCGAAATTGTCCGTGCCGTCGACCACCAGATCCATGCCCGAGATCAATGCTTCGACGTTTTCGGCGTGGACATCGGTGACTACCGCATCAAGCTCCACCTGCGCATTGACCCGCTGCAGCTTACGTGCTGCGGCAATGGCCTTGGGGAGGCTGTGCCGCGCGTCCTCCTCGTCGAACAGCACCTGCCGTTGCAGGTTGTCCCTTTCCACGAAATCGCGATCGATGATACGGATCTGACCGACTCCGGCCCGGGTCAACTGCTCCGCCACCACCGAGCCCGTCCCACCGCAGCCCACCAGCGCGACGGAAGAGGCAGCGAGCCGCTGCTGACCCTTGAGCCCGATCCCGGCGAAGGCCACTTGCCGGACGTAGTAGTCTGGGGCCTCCGGCCGATCGGTGGAGCTCCGTGGCTTCCGGCTCATGCGTCCTCTTGCCCGGTCTGCGGCGCGGCCAAGGCGTGGCCACAGCGTGTCCAGGCCACAACGCTTCCGGCTCCCAGATCCGCCTCTCCGCAAGGGATCCGCGCCAGGGCCGTAGCGCAAGCCAGGTTGCTGATCATGTGAGACGCCTGATGGGGTAGGCGGTGGAGCCATACCTCGCCCTCAGGCGAGACCCCAGCCCTGCACCTTAGCCAAACCTCCCGCCGTGAATCTTGGACGACCGGGAAGCCGAGCCTGCCGTACAGGAATCGCGGTCCAGGCGTGGTCTCGCCCTCCATCAGATCCAGCACGCGCCGCACGTGGACGACCAGGCTGGCGAAAACAGCCCCCGGATTCCCCGGGAGCCCCAGGAGCGTCGTCGTCTCACGCAAACCGAAGTAGAGCGGCTTGCCAGGCTTCTGCCGCACCTTCCAGAAGACCTCTTCCACGCCGGCACCGCGCGCCGCACCCGGAACGTAGTCCCGCTCGCCAACCGAGACCCCGCCGGTCGTGATCACCATGTCAGAGCAATCCAGAGCTTCCCGCAATGCATGCTCCGTCCCGCCAAGATCGTCGGGCAGATGAGCGGCGCGGATCTCCTCGTACCCCCGCGACCGCAGCCAAGAGGTGACCAACGGCGTGTTCGCATCGAAGACTTCACCCATCCCGAGAGATTGTCCCGGCTCAATGACCTCGTCCCCCGTCGTCAGCACGGTGACACGTGGTTCCCGCTGGACCTTCAGTCGCCCCACTCCGGCCATGGCCAGCGCGCCGAGGAGACCGGGCGTAACGCGCTCCCCCCGGGCCGAAAGCTGTGTGCCCGCCCGGAGCTCTTCGCCCCGTTCCCGGAGGTTTTCGCCCACGGACAACGGTTGGCCGACCAGCAACCAATCTCCCTCTACTGTGGCGTCTTCCTGGCGCAGGATTACATCGGCACCACCGGGAATGTGCCCGCCCGTGTAGATGACCATTGCCTCACCCGGGTCCAACGCCGGCACGCCCTCGAGCTTACCGGCCGGGATCGTCCCCACCAGGCGCAGCCGCACGGGATGACCCGCACACGCACCCCGCGTATCATCCGTGCGCAGCGCGTACCCGTCCATCGCACTCTGGGGAAACGGCGGAAGGTCTATGGCCGACGTGGCATCTTCCGCCAGGACCCGGTGCAGGCCGCGCCCCAGAGGCACGTCGTCCACCGGGAGTGGGCTGATCGCCCGCTCATATCGCTCGAGAGCCTCATTGACCGAGATCATCGCCTTCACCTCGCGACCTGTGAAGAACCCACAGAAACCAGTAGGCGGCGGTTCCCAGGAGCACGCCGAAGAGCGTGCCCTTGACCAAAATCGTGACCGCGGTCAGCAACACGAGATGGAAGTCGCCGTCCGTGGTAATCCTGCGCCCGGACAGGGCCAACTCCAAACCAGCCGCCAGCAGCAGCACGCCCAGGATCTCCTGCGGGTATCCCTTGATAAGATGGAACAGGGGGAGCCCGAGCAGAACCGCGGTCAGCATTTTCAGCATCCCCAGGAAGAGGATGCTCCCATTCGTCCGGGCCCCGAATCGGTATTGCCCGGCCAGCCCCCCGGCGCCGTGACACATGGGAAGGGCCCCGAAAAGGCTGCCCACCACGTTCATGAGCCCGACGGTGACGGAGACCTTGCGTAGGGTTACGGGCTGCCCTTCGACGCCAGGGAGGGCTGAAAGTCCGGGGAAGAGGTCCCGCGAGAGCACGACCACGCTGATCACGGAGTTCAACGTGGTGAGCGGAAGCTGGGCCAAGGCAACCCCGGCGGCGACGGGCAAGACCTCTACGGCAGGGAACGCCAGCGCAGGGAACGAGAGCTGGAGCTCGAACACGGGCAGGGCGGGATGTGAGAGCAATTCCCAAGCCAGTCCACCGGAAAAAACGGCGAGGGCCGCCGGAAACGCAAAGCGCATGTTCACGAGTATGAGCGCGAGGCTTGCGAGCACGAAGAGCCCCATCGGTTCGGTCAGCGGTACGCCCAGCGCCCAGCCCGCGCCCCGCTGTGCCAGGGCGAGACCGATGCCCAGTTGGAGCCCCCGGACCACCACCTTAGGAACAACGCGGTGGACCACGTGAATGCCGCCCGACACGCCGAGCAATAGCACGACCACACTCGTCACCAATCCCGCGGCCACGATCTCGTCGGGCGCAAGACGTTCGGTGAGGGCGATGGCCGCAATGGCCTTCATGGGCTGCACGGCCATCGGAATGGGGTAGAGCAACCCCGTGACGAAGTTGAAGAGGCCGGCGAAGAACAGGGACGAGACGAACGGCATTCCGTTGACACCCACCAGACCCACGAGCAGCGGAACGAATGTGCCCATGTCCCCGAAAGCACCGGAGACCTCCGGCAGGTCTAACCGTGCGTGCCGGAGGTTGCGCCGAACCGTACGGAGCATCACTCGTAGCCGTGACGGTGGGGAATCTTCCGAATCATACCGAAGATGTGCAGCGCCGAGGGGAACAGCGCGTCGAAGGTCTCCGCCGCACCCCGCGTACTACCGGGGAATGTAATCACCAACGTGTCGCCGATCATCCCCGCGATGCCACGGGAGAGCATCGCCCGCAGCGTGCGGCGTTGGCCGTAGGCGCGCGCCGCCTCCATCATGCCCGGGACATCCCGCTCGATCAGTGGGCGCAGGGCCTCGATCGTCAGATCCGTTCCGGATAGACCCGTGCCGCCCACGGTGATCAGGAGGTCAGCGCCTTCCGCGACCAACTCCTGCGCCCGGGCACGCAGCTTGTCGGGGTCGTCCGGCAGGACCTCGTAGGTCTGGACGATCACGCTGGACTCTTGAGTGAGCCCCTCGACGACGGCCTTCCCGGCTCGATCCTCCTTCTTGCCCGCCGCAACGCTGTCGGAGAGCACGACCACGGCAGCGGTCACGGGCGGATCTAGTGTTTCACGGAAGTCGCTCTTTCCGCCTCTCTTCGCAATCAGGCGCACCGAGCGAATCTCGATCTCCTGCGTGTGGGGCTTGAGCATGTCGTAGAGGGTGAGCGCGGTCAGGCTCGCCGCCGTCAGGGCCTCCATCTCCACGCCCGTCGGCGCAATGCTCTTTACAGCCGCCACCACACGGACCCCGTCGTCCTCGAACTCGTAGGTGACCTCCACATGGGTAACCGGGATGGGGTGGCAAAACGGCACGAGCTCCCATGTTCGCTTGGCGCCCATGATCCCGGCCACTCGGGCAACCTCGAGCGCATCACCCTTCTCCGTTCTACCCTCGCGGAGTAGGGCCTGGGCATCCGGGGGGATTGCCACGAACGCCTCGGCAACGGCCCTGCGGAGCGTCTCGGGTTTCGGGGTGACGTCTCTCATGGTCCTCCCTACTCGTTTCCACTCTTCAGCGGAACACCGTCGAGGAAACGGCTCTCACCGCCCTCGTAGTGCTCCTCCTTCCAGATGGGCGCTCGCCGTTTCAGCTCATCAATGGCGTAGCGCGCCGCCTCGAAGGCCTCCGCGCGATGCGCTGCCGCAACGGCAATCACTACGCTAGGCTCCCCGAGCTGGAGTGTCCCCACCCGATGCCGAATCCGGCATCGGCGGACGTCGAAGCGCGCGACAACTTCCTCTTCCAGTGCCCGCAGCGCCTTCTCGGCCAGGGGGACGTGGGCCTCATATGTCATCGCGCGCACGCTCCGGCCCGCGTGCTCGTTGCGCACCGTGCCCGCGAAGGTCACCACTGCACCGCTCCCGAGATCTTCGACCTCGGAGGCAACAGCCTCCGCGTCCAGTGGCGCCTCACTGATCCAGCGGCTCATCTCAGCCCCCGCTGACGGGGGGCAGGAACCCCACTTCATCTCCGTCAAGCACGCGGTGGCCCGCGTCAACGATCTCATTCCCCACAGCAAAGACGACCGCCTCCAGGTCGGAGCGCAAACCCGGGTGCCGTGCCACTAGTGCGTCCGCGATCTCCCTGACTGTGAGGGAGTCACCGGCAAGTTCGAGCGACTGCTCCTTGGCTCCCATCTGCCGCTGCAGGCCCCCGTAGAGGACGACCCGCACCTTCATCAGCTAGCCTCCCAGCCTCGACATCGCCGCGTTCGTGGCCTGTCCTAGCTCCCAATGATGGCCCTCACGCTTGACCCGGGCGGCTGTCCGAAACCCGTCCTCGATCGCCTGCTTGTCTCCCACCGCGATTGCCTCGCGCAGGGATACGTGCTCATCGTGGGCAAGGCACGGTCGGACCTCTCCGCACGACGTGAGCCGGAGGCGCGAGCAAGTGTCGCAGTACCTGTCCGAGATGGGCGTGATGAAGCCCAACATCCCTTGAGCCCCCGGGACCTTCCAATAGCGGGCCGGGCCATTCCCCCGCTCCAGTCTGGTGGGTACGAGGCCATACCGCTCGGTGAGGCGCTCCCTGATCTCGGTGAGATTCGCGTAGCCCCCGAACCCCTTGACGTGCACAGCCTGGCCGATGGGCATTAGCTCCAAGAAACGGACGACCAGATCGCGGCCCATTGTGAGCTGCACCCACTCGTCGACCTCGTCATCGTTGAACCCGTCCAAGATGACGGTGTTGATCTTGACCGGGTGCAGCCCCGCATCGACCGCACGTTCGATCCCCTCCCAAACCGTCTCCAGCACACCTGTATGAGTGATCCTCCGATACCGATCCGGGCTGAACGAGTCCACGCTAACGTTGATCCAGTCGAGCCCGCTCTCGGCCAGCTCCTCGGCGAACTGGGCCAGGAGCATCCCGTTAGTAGTCATCGCCACCTCTCTCAAGTCGGTTTCGGACTTGAGGAGGCGGATGAGCCTGGGGAGGTTCTTGCGTACAAGTGGCTCGCCGCCGGTGATGCGAGCCCGGTCGATACCCAACCCATTCGCCACTTGAACCGTCCGGACGATATCCTCGAACGACAGGATGTCCGTCGTGAAGCCCGGATCGGGCAAGTGGGCCGGCATGCAGTAATAGCAGCGGAGGTTACACCTGTCCGTGACGGAGATGCGTAGGTAGTTTACGACGCGACCGCAGCGATCTCTTAGCACCATAGCGAGAACCATTATATTCACGGTGTCAAGTCGCAAGCGACCCCCCGTCCCGGTTCCGGAGGCCGATGTGGTAGAATGAAGGGCCCCCGGAAGGGATGTGAGTTTCCAGTGCAAACCAAGACCGCGGTCGGAGTTGCTCTCATGGCCGGCCTGTTCGTGGGCGCAGCCTGCCGGCCGTCCGACGATCGGCCGTACGTCGATCTGTCCGCCAAGGATCCACTGCCGGCGGTGGCACGCGCGGAGATCGTGCCACTGCGGGTCGCCGTGGCGGGCGTCATCTCCCCCAAGGGTACCGTAGAGAACTACGGTCCGCTGCTGGACTATCTGGGCCGGCATAGCGGCCGCCCGACAGAGCTGATCCAGCGGCGGACGTATGCCGAGGTGAACGACCTCATCGAACAGGGCGAGGTCGACCTGGCCTTCGTGTGTACGAGTGCCTACGTCGCCGGTCACCGGGATTTCGGCATGCAGCTCCTCGCCGCGCCAGAGGTGGGCGGCGAGGCGGTCTACTACTCCTACCTCATCGTCCCGTCAGACAGCCCGGCCGCCGGCATGGCCGACCTCCGCGGCAAGGTCTTCGCCTTTACCGACCCCATGTCCAACACAGGCAGGATGTATCCGACCTACCTCGTCCGGCAACTCGGCGCGACGCCCGATACCTTCTTCCGGCGCACCTTCTTCACCTACAGCCACGACGACGCGATCGAGGCGGTGGCGGCCGGCCTGGCTGACGGCGCCAGTGTGGACAGCCTGGTCTACGACTTCGCAGTAGCCCGTGATCCAGATCTGGCCGCGAGGACGAGAGTCATCCACCGATCGCCGCCCTTCGCCAGCCCACCGGTGGTCGTGAATCCGGGTCTCAGCCCCAAGCTCCAGGCACACCTGAGTACCCTGCTCCTGGATCTGTACCGCCACGGCGAGGGCCGGCGGATCCTGGCGGAGTTGGGTGTCGATCGCTTCGTCGCCGTCGAGGATGCCGCCTACGACTCGGTCCGCCAGCTCGAGCGTGAGGTCAACCTGGGGCCATGAAGCACTGCCGAGCGTTCTTCGCGCGAACCTGGGCCATGCTCGGCGCGGTCAGTGTCCGAGCCAAGATCATGGGGATGATCCTCGGCCTGACGTTTCTCCTTGGCTTCGGCGTGACACTTCAGGTCCGAATGAGCATGAGCCGCACGCTGGGCCAAGAGCTCGAGCAGCGCGGCGTGTCGGTGGCGCGCGACGTGGCAGCTAGGAGCGCTGACCCCATTCTAATCCGCGACACGTATGCCCTTTATCAGCTGCTCGGCGACACCGTGGCCAACAACCCCGACCTGCGCTACGCCTTCCTGCTCGACGAGCACGGTCAAGTGCTCGTCCATTCCTTCTCTCGCGATGAGGGCAAGGCGCACACCGCCGGCTTGCCGCCTGGCCTGATCGCGGCCAATCGGGTCGTGGCCAACGAGCGGCACCACTGGCAGGTGATCGACACCAACGAAGGCCCCATGTATGACTTCGCCGTACCGATCTTCGAGGGCCGGGCTGGGACGGCCCGCATCGGCCTTTCGGAAAGCCGAATGCGCGAGACAGTGGACGCCGTCACGCGGCAGCTACTGCTTACCACGGTGGCGGTCGCCATAATCGGGGTCGGTGCAGCGGCCTTCCTCACCTGGCTCCTTACCCGACCGATCCTCGAGCTGGTCTCGGTGACCCGGGCCGTCGCCCGCGGCGACCTCAGCCGAAAGGCGGGCCGCTTGGCCGACGACGAGATCGGGCGCCTGAGCGACGCCTTCAACCAAATGGTCGACGACCTCGCGGTAGCTCAGCAACAGAGCGAGGCATTCAACCAGGAGCTCCTGCGGCGGAACCGCGAGTTGGCAGTACTCAACGCGGTCGCAGACGCCGTACGGGTACCCCTCGAGCTCGAGCCGCTGCTGGAACGCGCTCTGGAGCGGGTGCTGCGGCTGCTGGATCTGGAGGCCGGATGGGTCACGTTGACCGACCCGGCCGCTGAAGGGGGCTACGAGCTCGCGGGCGCGGTGGGCATTCCGCGTGACATCGCCTTGCGAGAGACCCGGGACCGCTTCCCGGATTGCCCCTGCGGCCGCGTGCTGGAAACGGCCGAGTCGACCGTGATCGCTCCGCTGCATGAGTCGTGCCCCGTGTCGGCCATGACACACAAGGGCGGAGGGCCGATCACCTGTCACGCCGCCATCCCGCTGATCGTGAAGTCGCGTGTTCTGGGACTCCTCGCCGTGGCTGCCGGCGATCCATCCCGCTTCGGGGACGACCAGCTACGCCTGCTCACCGCAATCGGCGCCCAGCTGGCGGTTGCCATCGAGAATGCGCAGCTGTGGGCGGAGTTGAAGACCAAGGAGGCCGTGCGAGGACAGCTCCTCGACAAGGTGATTTATGCTCAGGAAGAAGAGCGCAAGCGGATCGCGCGCGAGCTCCACGACGAGACGAGTCAGGCGCTGACCTCCTTCATGGTGGACCTGAAGCTGGTTGAACGTGCCGACAGCGCCGACGCAGTGCGTGTTATTGCGGAGCAACTGCGCCGGCGCGCCGCCGAAGCGCTGGAAAACGTCCGGAGCCTGGCGCTGGAGTTACGCCCGAGCATGCTGGACGACATGGGGCTGATCCCGGCCCTGGAGCGCTACACCCAGGACTTCAGCAGCAAGACCGGCACGACCGTCGATTTCCACGCTCAGGGTCTCGACGGAACCCGGCTGTTGCCCCGGGTCGAGACAGCCCTCTACAGGGTCGTCCAGGAAGCACTGGCCAACGTGTCCCGGCACGCCCAAGCAGACACGGTCAGCGTGCTCCTGGAGCGTCAGGCGGCGCGGCTGGTGGTCATAGTCGAGGATAACGGTCGTGGGTTCGACGCCGACCGGCTGTTGCGCTCCGGGTCGCTCGAGGAGAAGCTCGGATTGTACGGAATGCAGGAGCGAGCCAGCCTCGTCGGTGGCGAGTTGGCGATTGAGTCGCGACCAGGTGCCGGTACAACGGTCTTCGTGGAGATTCCACTAGATGAGATTCAGGGTCAAAGACAATGAGCGTAATCAAGCTGCTGTTGGTGGATGACCACGCGGTGTTGAGGGCCGGACTTGCAGCGTTGCTGAGCGCCGAAGAGGACATGACCGTGGTCGGCGAAGCCGAAGGTGGTCGGCAGGCGGTGGACATGGCCCGGGTTCTCCAGCCGGACATCGTGCTGATGGACGTCACCATGCCGGAAATGAGCGGCATAGCAGCGACCCGCCTCATCAAGGCGGAGCATCCCGAGATACTCGTTCTGGCGCTCACCATGCACGACGACGCCAGCTACCTGCGCGACATCCTGGAAGCCGGTGGCTCCGGTTACGTGCTCAAGGAGGCCGCCAGCGATGAGCTGCTCTTGGCCATCCGATCCGTGCACCGCGGCGGTACGTTTCTGCACCCCCGCCATACGAAAGCCCTGCTGGACAACATGCTCGATCGCAGCGAAACACCGGCGAAACGGGTCGGCTCCAAGGAAGAACGTTACGAGCTGCTGAGCGAGCGCGAAGCCCAGGTCTTCAAGCTGGTGGCGTTGGGCCATCGCAACAGCGAAATCGCGGACATGCTACACCTGAGCGTCAAGACCGTCGAGACATACAAGGCGCGCCTGATGCAGAAGCTGGGCCTGCGCAGCCGCGCTGCCCTGGTGCGCTACG
>CAYYVH010000092.1:0-12640 GCA_964475075.1 uncultured Anaerolineales bacterium
TTCGCCCGCGGTTTGGTGCGCGCCCTCGGCCCCCGCACGGGCGGGCGTCGGCGGTGCCGGACCCCACGGTAGCAGCCGATCTCCTGAAGCCGCTTGATGTTCTGCTGCACCTCCCGCCGCAGATCGCCCTCGACCTTGTAGCTCTGGTCGATCAGCGTCCTGAGACGCCTGACCTCTTCTTCGGTCAACTCCTTGACTCGCGTGTTGGGTTCGATGCCCGTTGTCAGCAGGATCTCCCGGCTCCTGGAGATTCCTATCCCAAAGATGTAGGTCAGGGCAATCTCTGACCGCTTGTCCCGTGGCAGATCAACGCCTGCGATACGTGCCACTGCTCGACCCCCTCATCCCTGGCGCTGCTTGTGTTTCGGGTTTTCACAGATTACGTAGATTCGCCCGCGCCGGCGGACGATCTTACACTTGTCGCAGCGCCGCTTGACGCTGGGCTGCACCTTCATGACGGGCTCCCTTCAGCTACGCCCGAGCGCGGCTCTCGACACAAAACCAAAACAAAACGATAGCACTTCCTCACAGCTTCGTCAAGACTTCGCAGCCCATCTCCACCACCGCCACCGTGTGTTCGAAATGGCTCGACAGGCTGCCATCGCGGGTAACGACCGTCCAACCATCGTCCAGAGCGCGCGTGTGCCAGTCGCCCGCCGTGACCATCGGCTCCATCGCGATGGTGAGGCCTGGCCTGAGCCGCAGGTTTGGGGGACGTGGGTGGCCCAGGAAGTTCGGTACACTCGGCGGCTCGTGCATCTGCCGCCCGATACCGTGACCCTGATACTCTCGCACGACCCCGAACCCTCGGCTCTCGACATATTCCTGCACGGCTACTATCACATCCCACAAACGGGCCCCTGGCCGCATGGCGGCGATCCCCTCGGCCAACGCCCGCCTTGTGGTCTCAATTATGCACTCGGCGTCCTTGCTCACCCGCCCCACGGGCACCGTCACCGCCGCGTCAGCGTGGTAACCCCGCCAGACACAGCCGCAGTCCAGACCCACAATATCGCCGTCCTCCAGCGTCCTATCACCCGGGATGCCATGGACGATCTCCTCGTTCACGGATACGGTTACGGCGGCGGGGAACGGCGGCACGCCGGGACGTGAGGCTGGGTAGTCCAAGAACGACGGCGTCGCGTCGTGGCCGGCGAAGATAGCGCGCGCAATCTCGTCTAGCTCACGCGTACGCACGCCCGGGGCCACGTGCGCTGACATCGCCGCCAGAGCCTCCGCAACCGCCCGCCCCGCCTGGCGCATGCGCTCGAGCTCCTCGTCACTCTTCAGCGTCAACCTCGGTCCAGTCACGCGTTGGCTCCGATCACTGCTGCCCGCAGGCACTGCGAAATATCCTGGGGCTCCCCCTCACCCGAGACCGAGCACAGCCGACCGCACGCGCCATAGTAGTCGATCACCGGCTGGGTCGCCTGGGCATAGACGTCGAGCCGCCGCGCCACCGTCTCCAGCGCGTCATCCGTACGCTGATAGAGCTCGCTGCCGTCGATGTCGCACGCACCCTCGATCACGGGCGGCTTGAAATCGATATGGTAAATGTGCCCCCGCGAGCGACACACGCGCCGCCCCGTCAAGCGCCTTATGAGCTCCGCGCGCGCGACCTCCAGGGCAATGGCGCACGGCAATTCGTGGCCCAGGTCGGCGAGCAGCGCGTCCAGGGCCTCCGCCTGGGCGACCGTACGCGGGAACCCGTCAAACACCACGCCACCCGCGGCGTCCGGTTCCCCCAGGCGCTGTCGCACCATTCCCACTACCGTCTCGTCGGGCACGAGCTCGCCCCGCGCCATGTATCGCTCAGCGTCCAGGCCGAGCGGTGTGCGCCGGTCCCGGTGCTCACGGAAGAGATCGCCGGTTGACAGATGGACCAGTTGCAGCCCTTGCGCCAAGATCTTGGCCTGCGTGCCCTTTCCGGCCCCGGGCGGACCGAGGAGAACAAGCATCACTTGATAAAACCCTCGTAGTGACGCATCAAGAGCTGCGCTTCGAGTTGCTTGATCGTGTCCAGGACGACTCCGACCACGATCAAGAGACCGGTCGACGTGATGATGAGTGACTGCCGGCCGGGCAGGTTCGTGAGTACTTGCGCGAAGAACGGCATGATGGCCACTATCCCCAGGAACAATGCCCCCGCCAGGGTAATCCGATGCATGATCCCGTTGAGGTAGTCCTCAGTACGCCTACCGGGCCGGATGCCCGGCACGAAGCCCCCTTGGCGCTGTAGCGTCTCGTGCAGGTTCTGCTGCCGGAAGATCACGTCCGTGTAGAAGAACGTGAACAACACCACCAACATGAAGTAGAACAGGAAGAACACGGGCGTCCGCGTCCCGAAAGCCTGCACCATCCAGGTTCCGACGTCCCGGATGATCTCCGGACCGGCCTCCCAGCTGCGGATGAACTCGCCGATCAGGTTTGGGAAGATGAGTAGCGACGAGGCGAAGATCAAAGGGATCATGCCGGCCGAGTTCACCCGCAGGGGGATGTGGGTCGATTGGCCGCCGTATACCTTCATTCCCCGCACCCGCTTGCCGTACTGCACAGGAATCCGGCGGTGCCCCTCCTGGATGATCACAATGCCCGCCACCATGACGATGGTCATTAGTGCCACCAGCACCAGAGCGATTGGCCGCCGCGACAGCCCGAACAAGTTCTGCGGAATACCGGATACGATGCCCCCGAAAATGATGATCGATACGCCGTTGCCGATCCCCTCCTCGGTGATCCGCTCACCCAGCCATAGAGCGAACATCGTGCCGGCGGTCAGCGCCAATAGTACGGTGAGGGTGTTCAGGGGAGCCTGGGCCCCGAACTCAAGGACCTGCTCCCCCCTCGATGCGGCGCTACTGTTGAGGAGCGCTACTTGAGTCACGCCCTGCAGCACACACAGGGGCATTGTCAGCCAATAGGTGTACTGGTTGATCTTGTTCCGACCTTGCTCGCCCTCCTTGGCGATCTCTCCGAGGGCCGGAATGATCGGCTGCAGGAGCGACATGATGATCGATGCGGTGATGTATGGGTAGACCCCCATTGCCACCACCGAGAAGTTCTCGAGCGCACCCCCGGACAGGATGTTGATCCAGTTGAGGACATCCCCTGCCGCACCGCCGCCGCCCAAGACGTTCCCGAGGGCCTGTCGGTCCAGGCCCGGTACCGGAACGTGCGCCGCCATCCGGAAGACGGTCAGCACCCAAAGCGTGTATAGCAGGCGCCGGCGCAGGTCTGGCAGCCGAAAGGCGTTGGTCAGCGATTCAAACATGGTCGTGTCCCCCTAGACAGTCCTGATCGACAGTCCTGACAAGATCCCCCGAGCACACCCCGCGCCGCCCGACCCGGTCCTGCCACACCGCGTGCCGGTGCGCCTAACGCTTGCGGCGGCGGCCCAAACCGGTCGGCTGGTATTCGTCCGGCAGCACGACGCAATCCCCTCCGACAGCCCTGATGGCCTCACCCGCCGCAGCGCTGAACCGCGGTGCGTGGACCATCAGCGACTTCGTCAGTCCACCATCGCCCAGCACCTTGTACGGCTCCGTCGGGTGGCGCAGAACACCCATCTCGGCGAGGGCGACCGGTGTCACCTCCGCACCGGCCTCAAACAGGTCCTCCAGCGTCGCCAGATTCACCGGCGAGTAACGGACGCGAAAGATGTTCTTGAACCCACGCCGGTATGGCAATCGCCTTACTAGCGGCAGCTGTCCCCCCTCGAAGTAGGGCGCCTTGCCCCCCCCTGCCCGAGATCCCTGGCCCTTGCGTCCCCGCCCACCGTACTTGCCGCCTTGGCCGGCATTACCCCGCGCGAGCCGCCGCCGCGGCTTCTTGGCCCCACGCGGCGGACGCAAGTCGTTCAGCTTCATCGATTGCTCCTGTCGGACTGCTCGGCCACCACGTCCGCCTCCGCCACGGGCTCCACCGCCACAAGGTGCCTCACGGCGGTGACCATACCCCTGATCGCCGGGTTGTCTGGCTGGATGACGGTCTCGCCCAGCCGTCGAAGGCCCAAGGTTCGGATCGTGTCCTTCTGGCGCTGGGCGTACCCAATGGCGCTTTTCACGTACGTAATCTGGATGAGCCCGCTATCTACCATTGGGCCGACTCCAATGCGGCATGACCTCTTCCGCCTGCTTGCCCCGCCGACGCGCTTCAGCTTGTGGGTCTTTGAGGACCTGCAGTGCGTTGAAGGTGGCGAACAACACGTTCAACACGTTAGTGCTGCCGAAGTTCTTGGTGAGGATGTCACGCACGCCAGCCGCCTCCAACACCGCCCGCGCGGCATGCCCGGCGATGACACCCGTGCCCGGTGACGCCGGCCGGAGCATGAGCCTGGCACCCGAGTGGCGAGCCGTGACCTCGTGGGGGATGGTCGTACCCACCATCGGTACGCGGATCATGCTCCTCTTCGCACGCTCGATCGCCTTTCGGATCGCCTCGGGCACTTCGTTGGCCTTGCCCGTGGCCACGCCGACGCGCCCATGGTTGTCACCGACGACAACCACCACGCGGAAACCGAAGCGACGACCACCCTTGAGCACCTTGGCCGTGCGAATGACCTCTACAACGCGCTCGTCAAACTCCTTATCGTCGGAACCCGGGCGCCGCCCCCGCCGCTGATCTGCCATGTCGCCCTCCTAGAATACCAGGCCGGCCTCGCGCGCGCCCTCGGCCAGGGCACGCACACGCCCGTGAAAACGATAGCCGCCACGGTCGAACACGACCGTGGTCACGCCCAGCGCACGGGCCCGTTCAGCCACAACCCGCCCGACCTCCGCCGCCTGAGCCGCCTTGGCCTTTCCTGCCACGTCCTTGGCCAGCCCGGGCTCCCGGGTGGACGCCGTGGCCAGCGTGTGTCCCACCGAATCGTCAATGACCTGCGCATACACGTGCCGCAGGCTCCGAAACACGGCCAACCGCGGCCGCTCCCTCGTCCCGACGGTCCGGCGTCGCACCCGGGCATGGCGCCGCACCCGCGCGGCATTACGCCGCCCTGCAATGCTCTGTGCCATCACAAGCCTACCTTCCCGGCCTTGCCGGCCTTGCGCCGAACGTGCTCCCCGGCGTAGCGGATGCCCTTGCCCTTGTAGGGCTCCGGTGGGCGGATACGACGGATGTCCACCGCCGCTTGGCCGACGCGTTCCTTGTCGATGCCGCGCACGATCACGCGCTTTCCACGCTCCTCGGTGCTGAACTCCACCCCCGATGGCGGCTCGACCCGCACCAAGTGCGAGTAACCGACGTTCAGGACCAACACCGGGCCTTCCTGCTCAGCCCGGTAGCCGGTGCCCTCGATCTCCAGCACCCTCTCGAACCCCTCGGCCACGCCGGTCACCATGTTGGCCAAGAGCGCCCTCGTCAGACCGTGCAGGGACTTGTGCTTATCGCTTTCCGATGGGCACTTCACCAACACCGCGCCGCCGTCTTGGTCGATCAGCATTTCAGGGTGGAATGCCCGCGAGAGCTCACCCTTGGGGCCCTTCACCTTCACCTCGCTCCCGGCGATCGTCACCGTCACGCCGGAGGGCAGTGGGATCGGCATCCGTCCAATCCGCGACATAGCTACACCATCCTACCAGACATAGCACAGAATCTCACCGCCCACGTTTCGGCGGCGCGCATCACGGTCCGTCATCACACCCTTCGGAGTCGACAGGATCGCGATGCCCATGCCCTGGATCACCCACGGGATATCACGCCGCTTCGTATATACTCGCCGTCCGGGCTTGCTGATCCGCTCCAGGTGTGAGATTACCGGCTCACGTTCACCCGTGTACTTCAGGGTGATGCGGATCGCGGGCCGGTCGTCGTCTTTCTGCAGAAGATCGAACCCATCGATGTAACCTTCCTCCTGCATGATTCGCGCGATCGCCACTTTCAGCTTCGAAGCCGGCATTACGACATGGCTATGCCGTCGGAGGGTGGCATTGCGCACTCGCGTCAGCATGTCAGCAATCGGATCAGAGATGCTCATTGTGTCGCTCCGTTGCGGGACCCGTCACCAGCTCGACTTGACTACACCCGGGATCTTGCCGTCCAGCGCCAGGAGTCGGAAGCAGATCCGGCACAACCGGAACTTCCTCATGTATGCCCTGGGGCGCCCGCACTGAACGCATCGGTTGCGTACGCGGTTCGGGTACTTTCGCCGCATCTCGCGGTAGATCATTGACGTTTTTGCCACTGGTCGTCTCCTACGCTCGTGCTAGCGGCATGCCCATGAGGGACAGCAACCGCCGCGCCTCCTCGTCCGTCTCGGCCGTCGTCACGACAGACACCTCGAGCCCCCTAACCTGATCGACCTTGTCGTAGTCGATCTCCGGGAAGATCAACTGCTCACGAATGCCCAGAGTATAGTTCCCGTGTCCATCGAACGCGTTCGCGCTCAAACCCCTGAAGTCCCGGGTACGAGGCAACGCCACGTTCACCAACCGCTCGCAGAAGTCGTACATTCGCTGGCCCCGGAGGGTCACCTTGACTCCGATGGGGTTCCCTTCCCGCACCTTGAAGTTGGCGATGCTCTTGCGCGCCCGCGTCACTACGGGACGCTGGCCGGTGACGATTGCCAGATCGTTGCTGGCGCCGTCCAGAACCCGGGCGTTGGTGAGCGCCTCGCCGAGACCGATATTCACCACCACCTTGCAGAGGCGGGGCACCTGCATCGGCGTCGTATACTCGAACTCCGCCATTAGCGCGGGCACGATCTCCTGCTCGTACTTCTCTCGTAAACTCACCGTCACTCTCCCAACCCTAATCCAGCGACTGACCACACCGCCGGCAGATGCGCACCTTGCGCCCGTCCGGCAGGCGCTGGAAACCCACTCGGCTGGGCATGTCGCAACTCGGGCAGACTGGCTGCACGTTGGAGACGCTGAGCGGCGCCTCGAACTCGATGATGCCCGTCTGCGTGCGCACCTGACCAGTCCGACGCTGGTGTTTCTTGACCAGGTTGACGCCATGCACGACGACCCGACCATCCCGGGCAAGCACCTGGTGCACCTCGCCGCGACTGCCGCGCTCGTCACCGGAGATCACCTCCACGAGATCGCCCTTCCGGATCCGTATCATGGTCGCACTCCTAGAGCACTTCAGGCGACAGGCTGACAATCCGCATGAAACCCCGCTCCCGCAGCTCCCGTCCGACAGGACCGAAGATGCGCGTGCCGCGCGGAAAGCCGTCGCGATCGATGATCACCGCGGCGTTCTCGTCAAACCGGATGTAGCTGCCGTCCGGCCGACCGTACTCCTTGGCTGTGCGCACGATGACCGCCCGCACGACGTCACCCTTCTTGACCGCACCGTGTGGCGCCGCCTGCTTGACGCTGCACACAATCACGTCCCCGACGCGCGCATACCGGCGCCGGGAGCCGCCGAGAACCTTGATGCACATCAGCATCTTGGCGCCGGTGTTGTCCGCGGCGCGCAGGCGCGATTGCGACTGGATCATCGCTCCTCTCCCCGGCTCACCCACTCCACGACTCGCCAGCGCTTTTCCCTGCTGACGGGTCGGCAGTCCTGGATGATCACCACGTCACCAACCCGGGCCTCGTTATGCTCATCGTGGGCCTTGTAGCGCTTGTGGAGGCTGAGGACCTTGCGGTACAGCGGGTGCGCCCTGCGCCGCTCGACCCGAACGATGATGGTCTTGTCCATCTTGTCGCTGACAACTGTTCCCCGCAACCTACGTCGCGGCATGTTCCTACTCCTCTCCAGAGGCCTCGAAATCCGCCCACAGCTGCCCCTCGCGGCGGACGGTCAGCAGCCGCGCGAAATCGCGCCGGACCGCGCGCAGGCGACTCGTGTCGGCCAGCCGACCCGTGGCATGCTGGAAACGCAAGTTGAACATCTCTTGCCGCGCATTCTCCAGGGCGGTCCGGTACTCCTCATCAGACATGGCCCGTATCTCGCGCGCTCTCATCGCCCGTCTCCTCCGCCCAGGGAAAACTGCTCCCGCGTCACGAACTGGGTGCGCACCGGCAGCTTGTGCCCGGCCAGGCGGAAGGCCTCTCGTGCCTGGTCTTCGGTCACACCGCCCATCTCAAACAGGACCAGGCCGGGGCGCACAACCGCCACCCAATGGTCCACCGCGCCCTTGCCGGAGCCCATCCGTGTCTCGGCCGGCTTCTGGGTCACCGGCTTGTCCGGGAACACACGTATTACCACCTTTCCGCCGCGCTTGACGTAGCGCACAACGGCGCGCCGCGCCGCCTCGATTTGGCGGCTCGTGACCCAGCCGCACCCGAGGCTCTGGAGACCGTAGTCCCCGAAATGAACCTGATTGCCCCGCGAGGCCTTGCCCCTCATCCGCCCCCGGAACTGCTTCCGGTATTTTGTCCGCTTCGGCTGAAGCATCGTCGCGACCCCTGTTTCTCTAGCTCTTGAAGTCCGACTCGGTCGCCCCGAGCGGCTCCTCGCCGGGTAACACCTCACCCTTGTACACCCAACACTTGACGCCGATACGACCGTAGGTGGTCAGCGCCTCCTCCTGGGCATAGTCGATGTCGGCACGCAGTGTCGACCGCGGTACACGGCCCATGATGACCCGGTCCCGGCGCGCCATTTCAGACCCCGACAGCCGGCCACCGACTTGGATCTTGATCCCTTCCGCGCCGGCCCGCATCGCCCGCCAGGCAGCCTGCTTCATGGCCCGTCTGTGGCTTATTCGTCGCTCGAGCTGGCCGGCGATCGACTGGGCGACGATTGACGCATCGGTCTCCGGCCGTGCGATCTCCACCACGTCCACACGGGCCGCCTTGCCCGTCAACTCACGCAATTTGTCCCGCAGCGCGTTCACGCTGGCTCCCTTGCGCCCGATGATGATGCCGGGCTTGGCGGTCAGAATCGACAGGTTGATCTGGCGCGGAAAGCGCTCGATCGTGATGTCGCTGATCCCGGCGTGCCCCACCTGTTCCCGCACCAGCTTTCGGACCGCCAGATCCTCGGTCAAGAGCTCGCCGTACGCGTCACCTTCGGCAAACCAACGAGCGCGCCATGGCTTGATGATCCCTAACCGGAACCCGTACGGATGAACCTTGCGTCCCATCAGCGTCTCTCCTTGACAACCAACCCTACTCGTCTTCCGGTGCCTCTAGTTCGGCCGGCAGCGCGCTGGGCTCGATCTCCCGCAACGCCACGGAGATGTGGCTCGTGCGCCGCAGCTCCGGTTTGAATCGCCCGCGAGCGCCGAATCGACCGCGCTTGAGCACAGGTCCCGGGTCGGCCGTGATCTCAGCTATGAACAGCTCCTCGGGCTCGAGGCCGTAGCTCTCCTCGGCGTTGGCTACGGCGCTGGCAATGACCTTGGCCACGGGCTTGGCCGCCGCCTTGGCCGTGAACCTGAGCATAGCCAGCGCCTCCGCCACGGGGCGCCCACGCACCACGTCCACCACCAGTCGCACCTTGCGCGGCGACATCCGAACGAATCGCGCCGTGGCGCGCACCGAAAAGCTCATCCTCGACTCCTCTCCGTCCCCGACGGCGGTTACTGCCGCACCCGGGTGGCTTTCTCCTTGAAGCTGTGGCCGCGGAACGTTCGCGTCGGCGCGAACTCACCGAGCTTGTGGCCAACCATGTTCTCGGTGATGTATACCGGCACGTGGTGACGGCCGTTGTGAACCGCGACAGTGTGGCCCACCATCTGCGGAAAGACAGTGCTCGCCCGTGACCAGGTCTTGACCACCCGCTTCTCACTGGATGAGTTGAGCGCCTCGATCTTCCGGAGGAGCTTGGGGTCGCAGTATGGTCCCTTCTTCAGCGATCGTGCCATGATTCCTATTTACTCCTAGCGTCGCTTCCGGCCGCGACGATGAACGATGAACTTGTCAGTAGCCTTGTTGCGACGCGTGCGGACGCCTCTGGCCGGCTTGCCCCATGGCGTCTTCGGTCCCGGAAGGCCGATCGGCGCCTTGCCCTCACCGCCGCCGTGGGGATGGCTGCCCGGATCCATGGCCGAGCCACGCACTTTGGGCCGCCGGCCGAGCCAGCGCCGTCGTCCAGCCTTTCCTAGCCTGATGTTGCCGTGGTCGACATTACCAACCTGGCCGATCGTGGCCATGTTGTCCATGTGGACCAACCGCACCTCGCCCGAGGGCAGTCGTATCTGGGCATTGTCGCCCTCCTTGGCCATGACCTGTGCTGCCACACCCGCCGATCGGACGAGTTGGGCGCCCCGGCCCGGATGCAGCTCAATGTTATGGACGAGGGTGCCGAGCGGAATCGACCGGATCGGCAACGCATTCCCCACGCGGATTTCCGAGTCCGGACCACTCGTCACGGTGTCGCCGACGCGCAGGCCCACGGGCGCCACCATGTAGCGCTTCTCGCCATCGGCATAGACCACAAGGGCGATGCGCGCCGAGCGGTTGGGGTCGTACTCCACCGACGAGACCCGCCCCGGCACGCCGACCTTGTCGCGTTTGAAGTCGATCTGCCTGTATCGGCGCTTGTGCCCACCGCCACGCCGCCGGACGGACACCCGACCACGGCTCCGACCACCCGTCTTCCGCAACGGCTCGAGCAGCGATCGCTCCGGCCCCCGGCGGGTGATCTCACCGAAGGTGTAGCCCGTCATTCCGCGCCTGCCCGGCGAGGTGGGCTTGTAGACCTTGACCGCCATCACATCCCCCGGTTGTTACTCGAACAAGTTGATCTCGTTGTCGGGCGCCAGCGTCACGATCGCCTTCTTCCAGGATGGCGTGTGACTCACGTGCCGCCCCCAGCGTCGACGCTTTCCCGGCACGACCATCGTGCGAACGTCCGTCACCTGCACCTCGAAGATCTCCTCCACAGCCGCCCGGATCTGGCGCTTGTTGGCGCGTCGGTTGACCTCGAAGACGTACTGGTTGTTCTGCGCGGCCAGAGTGTCCGTCTTCTCGGTCAACACCGGACGGCGCAGGACCTCAGTCCGATGCATCGTTCGCCTCCACGTCCTCCGCGAGCCCGCCCTTTCCCCGTGACCCCAGGTGAGCCACGACCTGATCCAGTGCCTCGAGATCGATCAGGAGTCGATGGTAGGCCAGGAGATCCCGCACGTTCAAGTAGCCGGCCCGCAGATGACGCACGTGCGGTAGGTTCAGTATCGATCGTTCCACAGCTTCGTTGGGCCCGGCGAGGAGCACCAACGTGCTCTGACCTTCGCACGCGCTCGCCACCAGTTCGGAGATCGTGCGGGTCCGGGGCGCGTCCATGGCGAGTCCATCGACCAGCACGATCGCATCTTCCGCTGCCTTGGCCGATAGCGCCGAGCGCAGCGCCAGCCGGCGCATCCGCTTGGGCATGCGCTGGGAGTAGTCCCTCGGCTGCGGGCCATGTGCAACTGCACCACCAACGAACAGGTTCGCCGTGCGGTCGCCGTGGCGCGCCCGGCCAGTGCCCTTCTGGCGGTACCACTTCTTCCCAGTGCGGTTCACCTGCGAGCGCGTCTGGGTACTGTGGGCGCCACGCCGTGCGTTGGCCGCTTGGCGCACCAGCGCCTGGTGCATCACTGCTCGGTGGGGCTCAATGCCAAACACCTCGGCCGGCAACGACTCGCGCCGCAGCTCCTCGCCAGCCATGTTGAAAACTGGTGCGTCCATTCTCACTCCCCCTCTTCGGCAGCACGGACGAGGACCAACCCGCCACGGGGCCCGGGCAGGGCACCCCGCACTGCCAGCAGGTTCCGCTCCGGATCGGCGACGAGTACGTCGACGTTGCGCACCGTCACGCGCCGCCCGCCCATGCGGCCGGCCATGCGTTTCCCCTTGAACGTACGGCCGGGCGAGGTGCCGGCACCGACGGAACCGGGGGCCCGCTCCCTATCGGTCTGGCCATGCGTCTTGCGCTGCCGGGCGAAGCCGTGCCGCTTGATCGTACCGGCAAACCCTAGGCCGCGGCTAACGCCTGTCACATGCACCGGCACACCTGGCTGGAACACGCCGGCGTCGATCGTGTCGCCCACCCTTAGGTCGCCAACGGCTTGAGTGCGCACCTCACGGAGGTGCCGCAAGGGGCGCTCCCCCGAGGCCCGAAGGTGCCCCCGCTGGGGGCGCGTGAGCCGCTTGGGCCTGGTCTCGCCAAAGCCCAGCTGAACGGCGCCGTAGCCGTCCCGCGCCGACGTCTTGATCTGCGTCACGGTACACGGCCCGGCCTCGATGATCGTGGCTGGTACCGCAATGCCCTCTTCGTTGAAGATACGGGCCATGCCCCGCTTGTAGCCGAGAATTGCCTTCATTATAGAATCGCTTCCTGATAACTGGTCGGCCGTACCCGACCCCGCCTCAGCTGGACTTGATCTCGATGTCGACCCCGGCCGGGAGGTTGAGCTGCGTCAGCGAATCCAGCGTCTTGGCGCTGGGCTCGATGATGTCGATCAAGCGTTTGTGCGTCCGGATCTCGAACTGCTCCCTCGAGTCCTTGTCGATAAACGGCGAACGCGCCACGATGTATTTCTCGATACGCGTCGGCAACGGCACCGGGCCGACGCACTGTGCGCCGGTGCGCTCGGCCTCGTCCACGATCTTTCGCGCCGATTGATCGAGGACGCGATGATCGTAGGCCTTGAGTCGGATCCGGATCTTTTGTCGTGCCATTCAGGCCCTACCCCTACTCGATAATCTTGGTGATGACGCCGGCACCGACGGTGCGACCACCCTCGCGCACGGCGAAC
>CAYYVH010000093.1:0-12615 GCA_964475075.1 uncultured Anaerolineales bacterium
CGCCCCCCTGGTGGACCGCATCGACGCCGTGGAAAACGACCTGACGCTGGAGGGCCTGCGGCTCGTGGGGCAGTTGAACGGAGTCCATCCGTGACCGAACCGCTAGCTGGACGCAACGTCGTTCTCGGCGTGAGCGGCTCCATTGCCGCCTACAAGGCGCTGACGATCGCCAGCCGCCTTACTGCCGCCGGAGCCGCCGTAGACGTGATCCTGACCCGCATCGCGAGCGAGATGGTCCGGCCCCTCGCCTTCCAGGCCCTGACGCACCGGCCCGTGGTGACCAGCCTGTGGGAGCCCACCGGGCCCATGGCCCTGGATCACGTTTCACTCGCCCACGGCGCCGATCTGCTGGTCGTGGCTCCGGCCACGGCACACGTGCTGGCGCGCGTGGCCCTCGGTCTGGCCGACGACGCCCTGACCACGACAGTGCTGGCCACGCGGGCGCCGATCGTGATCGCGCCGGCGATGGAGCCCAGCATGTGGTCCAACCCAGCCACGCAAGGCCACGTCGAGACACTGCGCTCGCGTGGTGTACACCTCGTGGGTCCGGTGGAGGGTCGCATGGCATCCGGTCAAACCGGCGTCGGGCGACTGGCGGAGCCCGATGTCGTTCTGGAGCACCTGCGCCTGGTGCTGGCACGGAAGGGAGACCTCGCTGGCCAGCGTGCACTCGTCACCGCCGGCCCCACGCGCGAGCCGCTCGACCCGGTGCGGTTCCTTTCAAATCGGTCCTCGGGCCGGATGGGTTACGCCCTGGCGCGGGAGGCGAGGAATCGGGGGGCTGACGTGACCCTTATCAGCGGGCCCACTGTGCTCAACCCGCCGGTGGGCGTGGATGTGACCGCGGTGGAAACGGCCCTCGAGATGCGTGAGGCGGTCCTGGCCAACGCCCCCGAGGTGGATGTGGTGATCATGACCGCCGCCGTGGCCGACTTCCGACCGGTCGCGTACAGCGCCGCCAAGATCAAGAAGGCCGATGCCGACAGCACCCTACCGCTGGTCCGGAACCCCGACATACTGCTGGATCTGAACGAGGCCCTCGCAGGGAAGACCCGGCGACCCGTCCGCGTCGGCTTCGCGGCCGAAACCGACGCCGTCATCGAGAACGCCCAGGCGAAGCTGGCCCGGAAGAGCCTGGATTTTATCGTTGCCAACCCCGTGCCGGCCAGCTTCGCCGGTGAGCACCAGGCGGCCACATTGGTGAGCGCCTCGGGAGCCACACCGCTGGGCGAGGTCACGAAGGCGGCCGTGGCCGCTGCCGTGCTGGACCGTGTCGCCGCGCTGCTGGCCGAGCGCGAGGCAGTCTCAGCAGACGCCGAAACGGGGCGGGGGAGTTGACTTCGTGAAACGAGGGGCCCACCATCTTGACAAGCCCTCAGTGCACGGGGTGACACAGTACCTCGTAAGAGGCCCGCTGGTTCACACTTCTAACGAGTGACCCACGCAGCCGAGGTGGACCGGACACATCAAGCGACAGCGCTGGTTGTTCCGCGACATGAACCGATCTCTTCCGTATTCTCGTTGCCTGACAAGGCGGATCCGGTGGCCGACGGCTGGCCACCGGCCACGTAGCCTGAGGGCACGCGCAGCGGTCCTCGCCGTAGCGCTTGCCCTCGCCAGTATAAACGGCACCGCCCACGCCGCCGGCGGCGGATACCGCCTCGTGGACCGCTGGCCCGATCCGACCGCCCAGTCGCCGCCCGGCACGTTCATCGACCCATCAGGCATCGACGTCTCCGCCGACGGTACCGTAGCCGTGGTAGACCGCGGGAATCGCCGCGTTCAGATCTTCGGCCCGAATGGGGCATTCTGGTCCGCCTTCGGTCGGGAGGGCACCGGCCCGGGCGAACTCGCCGCCCCACGCGACATCGCCGTCGGCGACGACCGCCTTTTCGTCACCGATCCGGGCACCCGAAGCGTGATCGTCCTGACTCGCGCGGGAACCGAGATCGGCCGCATCACTGGGCTGGCCGATCCGTGGGGCGTGGCGATCGGACCCGGTGGGCGGGTGTTCGTGACCGACCGCGCCCGGCACGAGATCGCCGTCTTCGACCCGGCTGGCACGCGGCTGGCAACCTACGGCCGGGCCGGGAACCGCCACGGCGAGTTCCGCCGACCCCAGGGCATTGACGTCGCCGCCGATGGCACGATCTACGTCGCCGACACAGGCAATAACCGCGTCCAGATCCTCGGCAGCACCGGACGCGCCAAGGAGGCGTTCGTGCCCCGCGAGGTCGACCGCCGCCTTGCCAGATCGCCCCAGGACGTAGCGGCGGACGACCGCGGCAACATGTTCGTCGCCAGCGCGAACGGCCTGGCCTGGTTCAACCTGGATCTCACGCGCCGCGTCGTCCTGGAGTTCCTGATTCCCATGACCGGCGCTACGGCCGCGGCCGTCGAGCCCTCCGTCGGTACGTACCTTCTGCGAAACGACGGCGTTCGGCGTCAGGCTGAGGTGCGCCGCTACACGTACCTAGCCCGCACTAACCGGCACTTGGCCCGATTCGGAACACACGGGGGGGACTTCGTTCGACTGAAAGACGTGCTGCGGCTGGCCTTGGCGCCGGATGGCGACCTTGGCGTCCTCACCGCGTCCGCCGCGGTCCGCTACCGGCCCGATGGCGAGCTGGTGGGTTTGCTGCCGGGCGCGGTGCCGCCGGGCGACCTGGTGTTTCTACCCGACGGGAGCGTCGTGGTCGGCAACGAGAGCGCCATCCGTCTCTTCTCCCCGGACGGCCGGGCCAAATGGGGTTGGCCCAGTGGCCCGGGAACCCCGGGTTATCCGGGCCTGCCGGGCGCACGTGGTACCTTCCGGTGGATCACCGCGCTCGCCTACGATTCGGCCGCCGAACTGCTGTACGTACTCGACATCGGCCAGGGGGAGCTAGTGCATCTGCGTCTCGACGGTACGCTCGCGCGGAGCATCCACCTGAACGACGACGAGAGCTTCGTCGTCTACCGGGACATGGCGCTGAGCCCCGAAGGCGACCTGGTGGTCGTCAACCAGACCACGCGCCAGGTCGAGTTCCGCACGCCAGCCTGGCGGCTGGAGCGGGTCCTCGTCCCGCGGGGAGTGCCTGCCCGGGTGGCGACCACGCCGGATCACACGTTCCTCCTCACGCGTGACGGCTGGGTGTGGCGCTACAGCGCCGACCTCACCCTCGAGACGGTGTGGAATGGCGTCGCCGGAGGACATGCCGTGGACGTCGTGGCCACCTCCGACCGGATCTACACCCTCGACGAGGTCAGCAACCAAGTGCTGGCGTGGCGAGGCGACCCGGCGGCCCAGCCCGATCCACCACCGACCGCACCCGAGTCTGTCCGCTGTGGGATCGAAGTAGACAAGTCCGCTAGCCCACGCGTGCTGCTCCTCGGTGAAACGGTGGACGTGACGCTGACCCTAGACGGCGGTTGCCCGGACATTCCACCCCAGGCCGATATCATATTGATCATTGACCGCTCGGGCTCGATGCGGAGCAACAACAAGCTTCGGGCTGCTCAGGACGCGGCCCGGGTGTTTCTCGGTGCCGTGGACTTCCGCCAATCACGCGTCGGCCTCGTGAGCTTCAACCAGACGGCCCAGCTGAATCATGCACTCACGAGCGACGTCGCGGCTCTCCGTACGGCCATTTTCCGTCTGACGGCCGAGGGCGGCACCAACATCTCGTTGCCCGTCGAGCTCGCGATCGCCGAGCTGTCCAGCCCGCGCCGCCGCCAGACCGCCCTCGGCGTCATCGTGCTGCTGACCGACGGCAACGACAACCGCGGCCCGGTCGGCCCAACTGTTGCCAGCCTGGAAGCGAAGCTCGACGGAATTCGGATGTTCGCCATCGGTTTGGGTGCCGACGTGAACACCGTCCTTCTCCGGCGCATGGCGTCGGCACCCGAGGACTATTACTTCGCACCCGGTGCCGGCGACCTGGCCGGCATCTACACCGACATCGCGCGACGGCTCCGGGCCGAGGTCCTGCTGCGGACGCTGATCATCAGCGACCGCTTCCCGGACGGCTTCGCATATCTGGGAATGGAGTCCGGTCCCGACCCGATGGTGGCCGGCAATCAGCTGACCTGGACCCTGTCCGACATCCCCTTCGCGGGTCTGGCGCTCACTTACCGACTGCGCCCGGCAACGCCCGGCAACCAGGCCACCAACATCCAGGCCGATGCGGACTACCTCGACGGCCTGGGGCACACGGGCCGCGCCACGTTCCCCGTGCCCTGGGTGGCCGTGCTGCAGCCGGTCTCCCCCACTCCGACGCCCACCCCGTCGCCAACGTTGACGCCCCCTCCCAGATGGTCGGAGATCTACCTGCCGCTAACGGCCAACCGCCTGTGCCGACCCACCGTTCGGCACGCCGACGTGGTGCTCGTACTCGACACTTCCACCAGCATGCTCTGGCTGACACGCGGCGGTCGAACGAAGCTCGATGCGGCCCGACAGGCGGCTGGGATCTTCGCGGACCTGCTGGCGTTGGAACGCGATCAAGCGGGCATCGCCACGTTCAACCGTCGGGCAGCCGTCGCCGCACCCCTGGGCTCCACCAGCACCGCGATCCACGCGGCGCTGAGTGGCCTTACGGTAGCGGAGGGTACGCGCATCGATCTCGGGCTGCAGCTGGGGGCAGACGAGTTGCTGAGCCCGCGTCACCGGGCGGTGAACCGCCCGGTACTGATCCTGCTGACGGATGGGCTGCCCAACGGGACGACCGCCGAAGCTGTGGTTGCCCGGGCAGATGCGGCTCGCTCCCGGGGCGTCGAGATCTACGCCATCGGGCTGGGCCCCAACGTGGACCCCGAGCTTCTCGCTCGAGTCGCGGACGAGGCCGAGCACCTCCACTTCGCCCCCGATGGCGAGGACCTGGAGCGCATCTACCGCGCCATCGCCGCCGTGATCCCGTGCCGGTAGACACTTCGGCCGGGTGCACATTCGCGCCGGCCTCACCGACGGCGCACCTCGGTTGCCCGGCTGATCGACAGACCCTATCCTTACCATTGCACGGGTTGTCAGCCTAGACAACCCACACCTTCTTGGATAATGAACCTGACGCGATCCTCGAGAGCCTTGACTGCCGTGCGGGCGGCGCTCCGTGAACGGCTGCGCCCGGTCGTGCATATGGTCGATCCCTGGCTCGGCCAGCCCGGCAACCTGCGCCGAGCGTCGCTCCTGCTCCTCTTGGTCTTCCTGGTGCTCGGACTGCTGCTGCCCCCGGTGTCCCTGGCAACCCGGCTGACAACCGTGGGCTACGCCGCCGTGCGGCCGGGCAGCGACGTCTCGGTGCCCTCGGACCCGGCCGGCGCCTGGCTAGAGATCCAGCGACAGGCCATCCGGCGCTCGATGCGGATCCGCCTCACGGCCTCCGACGACCTGCCACGCGGACTACCGGACCCGCCTTCCGGTGGCGTGCAGCTGGGCCCGGTCTACCACTTGGACATCCGCGGTCCGACGCCCCGTGAGGCCCTGCTCGATGCACCGGCTCAGCTCCGGACGGATCAACAGCCCTTCCTGGATCCCTACGGCTGGGACGGCATGCGCTGGCGCTGGTTGCCGCCCCAGTTCGTGTCCGCCGGCCGGGTCCGCGTGGCCCTGCCGTTCCAGACCTTCGCCCCGCAATACGTCATGCTCGCCTTGGCTACGGCGTCCTCGATCGAGGTCTCGGCCGTCCTTCTGCAACCACCGGCCGTTGTGCCGGCAGCCGTCGCAGCGTTGCCGATACTAGAGCTCCGGGCTTACCACCTCCGGGACGATGACGGCAGCGTCGCGGGACGCGCGTTCCAGGTCCCGTCCCGCGAGGCCCGGATCTACGGTGTGATCGACAACCGCGAAGGCAACCGGCTTCGCAGCGACCTCGTGAACAACATGCTCATCCTGCCGCAGTCGCGGCAGCGGCACCGCGAGGCGATCGTGGCCACGGCGCGCCGTGACGGCCTGGACGGCATCGTGCTCGACTACGATGGCATCGCCGGTGACCTCCAGCACATCTACTCCGACATGGTGCGCCGGCTGACGGGAGACCTCCACCGGATCGGCGCGGAGCTCATCGTCACCGTGCCGGTTCCGCTCCAGACAACGGGCGGCTGGGATGGCAGCCCGTACGCCTGGCGTAGCCTCGGTGACGCGGCCGATGGCCTGCGCATCAGGCTTCCCAACGATGCCCCACTTCAGACTGAAGCCCTCGACAGCATGGTCCGGTGGACACTCGAGCGTGTCGATCGCCGCCGTCTGCAGCTGGCAGTGCCGGTCCAGGGCCGCGACCTGGTCGGGCAGCAAGTGGGGCTGATCACCTTCGGCGATTCCCTGGGGAAGATCCTGGACATGGCACAGTCGGACGCTCCCGACCGTGTGACGCCCGGCACCGTGACCACCGTCGAGATGCCGACGATTCGAGCGTCCGAGCTGGGTATAGACCCTGCCACCGGCATGTGGCACTTCTATTACTGGGGCCCGAACCGTCGCCGCCATTCCGTCTGGCTCAACGACGCCGCTGGCCTGAAGCCTGCCTTCGACATCGCAACCCGGTACCGGCTGGCACGGCTCGCCTTGGACGGTGTGGCGGCGGGTCTCGACCCGTCCCTGTGGCGCATGGTCCAGGCCTATATCAACAAGGACGAGGCCCAGTCCCCGGGGGGTGGCTACCGCCTGGCCTGGCAACTCCTGGACGAGGATGGGCGCGTCGTCCAGGAGGCCTTCCAACCCTTGGACGAGCCCACGTTTCGGTTCCAGGCGCCTCATCAGGAGGGTCGCTACCGCCTCGCCGTGCATCTCGCCAGCGACGAAGGACGGATCATCGCGCTCGGCGGAAGCAAGGACGTCTACGTAGCACCACCGCCGCCACCGACACCGCCACCAACCCTCAACGTGATCACGATTCCACCCACGCCGGAGACGATCGTTACGGCTCCTCCGCCACCGGACGAGCGCTACATCAACCGCAACCCGGTACGGGCCAAGCCGGTGACGACTGAGGAGCCCGGCGAATTCGACGCAACGGTAGCCTTCGCCACCGTCGAACTTCGCGCCGGTCCCGGTTTCGGTTTCGAGGTGATCTCGGACCTGCGGCCCGGCGAGCGCCTGCAGCTCGCTGGCCGCTCGCCGAACGGTGAATGGCTGAAGGTCCGGCTGCTGGCCACGGGCGTCGAGGGATGGGTCCGGGCCGAGCTCCTCGAGCTGAAGGTCGATGCCGACGTGCTGCCGGTCGTCGAGCCCGTAACCACGGCCACCGCGGAACCGTAAGGGCTTCATGCCTCGCCGGGGCCAGCCGGCTAATGGCGCTCGCCCTTCGTGATCTGCGGCAGGTAGGCCTGCCACACGTGCTCGATCACCCTCAGCTCGTACGGGATCAGCTGACAGGGGCAGAGCCACCGGTTACGTTCGTCCTGGTCGCCGAGGCAGTACTTGCGGTCCCCGGCATTGACGCTTCCCACGGGGCAGGCGAGGAGAGTGTCCGCGAACCGGCGTCCCATGATACGCCCCCCATTCTCCTGGCGGAGCGTGGCGATCGAGGTCTTCAGCTGCACCCACGATGGCTTGCCCAAACCGTAGGAGCCAGACTCATCACCCGTGAGCCAGGCCGCCTCGGAACCCGAGAACACGTGCCACGCACCCACATTCAGGTAAGGGTTGTCGAGGTGCCGATCCTCCGCCGGGCGCTGCCCGTCCGTCAGAACCAAGAGCCGGGTCGGTGTGACGCCGTGCACCCGCCGCGGCGTTTCTTCCTCGAGTGTTCGTTCAAAATCCAGCACACCGCAACCATAGCGGTCGTTGCGGGTCCAGTCACCTTCGTTCCCGCCGTATGGCCCGTCGACCTTGTCCGCTCCTTGGCACAAGTACTTCAGCGTCCGGTACGGCGTCACCAATGGGTCCACCGTACGAATCACGGCCGCCACGCCGGCCACGTGCGCCGCGGCGAGATCGGACACCGCAGAAAACCCGCGCACGTAGCAGTAGTCGACACCCCCTCGGGTGAGCGGGCAATCACCGTCCCTCAAGTTCGTGGTCATGAACTCCTCGCCCGGGGCGCTGATGTCCACCCACGGCCCGGCGCTGGCCCGGGATCGCAGTTCGAAGTTGCGCCCGACCGACTGCACGCCGATGATATTGCGGAAGTTGGCCGGGAACATGTCTGGGTTCTTGCCGTACACGCCGGGGTCGGGACACCAGGGCCGGTCAGCTGCCGAGTAGTCGCCCCCACAGTCGCCCGCCGGCGCAACCACCACGGCGCCCTGGTCCTTGGCGTAGTCGATGGCAGCCTGCATGCGCTCCATCGTTGGGGCAATCTGAGCCGGGTCACGCAGCGTCGGGGCAAGTAGGATGACCTGGGCACCGTTGTTCGCAGCGTAGCAGACGGCCTCGACGATGTCCCGGTCGTAACCCGCCGCGCCGCGCTGGCCGTTCGGGAACCGGTACTCGAACATGACCTTGAGGGGCATGATCCGGGCGTACCAGGAGACCCCCGCGATGCCCTCCCGGTTGTTGGTCGCGGCGGCCACGATCCCGGCCAGCATCGTGCCCCGCAGGCCACTGTCGAAGTCAGCCGGGTCGCTGTTCTGCTCGGGGAAGTTCCAGCCGATCACGTCATCCACATAGCCGTTCCCATCGTCGTCGATCCCGTTACCGGGCACCTCGCCCAAGTTCCGCCAGATGTTCTCGGCGAGATCCGGGTGGCCGTAGTCGACGCCAGAGCTGATGATCGCCACCGTGACGTCCGCTCCACCGTATGAGATCCCCCACGCGTCCAGCGCACCGATGGACCACAGGCTGGCGAGCTGCAGGGAGCGGAAGTACGTGTCATTGGGCGGTTTGATTGAGGCCACCTTACCAGTGACTTCAGCATTGGGTGCCAGCGGCAACGCAGCGGATTCCGCCGACGGTGCCGTGTCTGGACCGAGCGGCGGGGCCTGCCGCAGGAGCGGCACGTCGTCACGCTGCGCGTGAAGGCCCACCCAGGTCTGATTGATCCAGGCCGGCGAGCACACGTCGGACCCCTGACCAGCCGGACCATCAGCCAGCGCCACACTACGGGCGCCCAGCCCGAGCACGCCGAGGGTCGCGGCGAGGCCGAAGGCCGCGGACAGGGTGATCCCGCGGGCCCGCTCCATGAGCCGGCCCGAAGAGCGTTGAGTATTACAGGGACGGTGTTTCCAGATCATCTGCCTAGCTCTGGGCGAGAGGTCGATGCGATACGGGCCTATACCTGGGCAGAGGGCGGCTGGGCATTCACTCCACCGGTTATTGACGCACACCGGCTGCTCCCGATACGCCCAATTCGTGTCGGCCCGGTGGAGATCAAGACATGCCCCCGTCCGGCGGAAGCCGCTTGCGCCGACCGGCGGGCGGTGTTATCATGCCGCCTCACCAACCGCCGCCCGACACCCGGCCACCCGTCATGCTCAACAGCCCCCTCGTCTGGATCGCCGCAACACTGACCGTCTACGCCGCCGCCACCAACCTTTCGTGGGCGGCCGCTAACGAGCCCGAGCGTCTAGTCGGGCTGCGCAGCCTACTGGAACGAGTCAACCAGCGCGTGTCCCCGGAGTACGCGAAGATCATCGCACGGGCGTGCTACTACCTCGGAATTCCCTCTATGGCGGTCGTGCTGCACGTCACACGGCCATCGCACATGGGCCTGGTCACGCCCCCGTCCGTGGCCTCGCTCATCTTGGCGCTGGCCATCGTGGCAGCCACCGCGGCTGTACTGGCCGGCGGTCGCTTCTGGCTCGACCGCGCGGCTCGCCGGGCCCCACGGATGACCCTGCGGCCGCTCGCCCCTGCAACCCTGGGATGGCTCGCCCTCGGCGCGCTCTTCCGCGAAGCTCACTGGGCGTTCTTCCGCGCCGGCCCCTTGTCGGCCGGGTTGGACTCCGCTACCGTCGCTGTCTTCCTCGGCCTGGGGCTGTTGGCCCTTGAAGCGTGGAGCAATCCCTGGCACCGAACGGCGTTCGACGACGTTCTCGCGTCGCATGAACTGGCCGAAGGGGCTGCGCTCGCGCTCATGAGCGCCCTCGTCTTCCTGAGTACGGGCAGCTCACCGGTATGCCTCGTAGCCCATGTGACGGTCGCCTGCTTCATGGAATCGCTGGCGAGGGCGCCTCACGCCCTGCCGCCAGAGCCCTTCCCATCCCGCGAGGGAGCCGGGCCAAGTGCCGGGCGGATCGCGGCCAGCGAGACGCCGCAGGCCTCTTCCCGCTAGTGCACATACTGCGAGGCGACAATCGCGGCGAAGAGGATCAGGGCGATGATCGCTATCCGCTTGAGGTCGCGCCTCACGTGGACGTACATAGTAGCCAGATCCTCGCCAGCGCCCCCACCGGCCACCTGCGGCGCGGTGGCCGGCACCCCCACGGGCCGGCTACGCGGCTGCGCCTGCGGCCGCGGCGCGGCGGGGCGTTGACGCCGATGCCGTCGCTTTCGAGCCATCCTGCCTCCTAGTGCAGATTATTCAGAGGTCGTTCGCCCGTTCTATACGTGGGCTGTCAGCTATCAGTCTGGGGCATCCGGCATTGGTGAAGCTTGGACGTAGTCAAAGGACATGCGCAATCGTGTACGAGCTCGGAAACAAGGCGATTATACGTTGGGGCCATGGGTGGGCGCAAGTCGCGCGCGCACCGTCCGCCCGAGCCAGGCAATCTCCTCCACCCCGAACAGGCGCGCTAGTGGCAAGTAGACCACTGCACCAACCGCTACACCGAGTCCCGAACGAACGCTCCAGCCCCAGAGGCCGTCGCCTACGGCGCCGGCGAGCGCCCGGTCGAAGAGGACCACGACCGCTCCCATGGCCACGGCGGCCGCACCGGCGCCGAGCGCCGTCCGGCCCAACCTCCGCAGGGCGTCGCCTCCAATGGCGCGGCGGACGAGCACGAGCATCGCCAGCGCGTGGAACAGGTGCTTGGCGCTGTCCGCCAGGACAAGGCCGAGAAACAGGCGATCGGGTCCCAGTTGGATCAGGTTGTAGGTCGGCCCGAGGAGCAGCGCCACCACCAGGTAGACACCAACTGACCCGACCCCTACGACGGCAGGCGTGATCGTGTTCTGGCGCGCGTAGAACGCGTAGTTCAGCGGCCAGTCCACCGCAGCAAAGGGCAGGCCAGCCAGGTACGCGCAAACCGCTATGGACACTGCCACCCGGTCGGGCTCGGTGAAGGCGCCGCGCTGGAACACAGCCCCGACGACGGGCGTGGACAGAACGGCCAACCCCACCGCAGCCGGCAGGCTCAGGGCCAGCACCACCCGCACGGCGCGCGCCAGGATTCGGGCGAAGGCCGCCGCTTCGAGGCGCGCGTGAGTGGCCGATAACCGCGGCAGGATGGCCAGCGAGATGGCAACAGCCACCAACCCGTGCGGAAACTGGATGAGGGTCGTGGCGTACCGCATCCACGAGAACGCCGAGTCGCCAGCCAGTGAGGCCAGGCGCGTGTCGATGCCCACCTGCAGCTGGGAGACGAGCAAACCGGCACCGATTGGCAGGTATAGCACGATCACGCGCCGCAGCACGGGGTGCCGTATAGCCAGCGCCGGACGCAGCCGGGCATCGCGCAAACCCGGTGCGAGGATCAGGACCTGTACAATTCCGCCGATCGCCACGCCAAGGGGCAGGGCGTAGACGCCCAGCCGATCCCGGAGCATCAGCACGGTGGCGATGAGCGCCGCGTTGTAGAGGGCGCCCGATGCCGCGGGAAGAGTGAAACGTTCGAGGGCGAATAATAGGCCAGTGAGGATCCCCGCCATCGCAAAGGCCATCACGGCCGGCGCGATGAAGCGCAGAGACCGGGCCACGATGGCCACGCCCTCCGGACCGAGGCCTTGCGCCAGGGCGTCCGCGATCTGTGGTGCCAGGGCGAAGACACCCATCGCCAGCAGGCCGGTCAGCGCCGCGGCAGCCGACAGCACAACGCTCGCCGCGCGCCACAGCTCATCGCGCCGCGCTGCGGCGTAAGCGGAGAACACCGGGACCAGGACGGCGCTCAGCATGCCGCCGATGAGCAGGTCGTAGATCATCGTTGGCACCCGCAGCGCCGCGAACACGGCACTGGCTTCCAGGCTTCCGCCCCAGAAAGAGGCGATCACCTGCTCGCGCACCAGGCCGAGCAGGCGGCGAGCCACGTTTCCGGTGGCCAGGGTGGGCGGCAACTCACCTTCCACCTGAGCCTTGTCGTTGGAGTGGCTATTGTATTGGATCACGGATTGTCCACTCCAAGAAAGAGCATCACCCAGCCACGCCTCCATGAGTATGAAGTATGTCAATTTTTTGCCTTTTCAAGATTAAAGTGATTTCACTGATTGTTTTTTTCAACCTTCTCTTGTTGAACGCAGCAGGAAAATATTTTAATTTATTTTTTTTAACTTCATCCACCAGAGCTCCTTCTTTTTGAGAGCAGATAGAAATGTCAAATCTGGTATGATCTACACTTTTAGCTAAGGAAAGAAGATTGATCTGGCCTCCACCCAAAAAAGTTTTATCGATCATCTCTAAAATTCTTATCTTTTCCATCTTTTTCTGACCTAAATCATCCATAAAAACTGCCGATATTATTATTTATTTCCAATGATATCTGCTTTTTAGCAAGTTATTCAGTTTTAGCCTCACCCGAGACAATTTTTTTAAGATCTTCCACAGAGGC
>CAYYVH010000094.1:0-12512 GCA_964475075.1 uncultured Anaerolineales bacterium
GCAGGCGTGCCGCCGTGGCTCCGTCCTCCGGTAGGTCCAGCATGGCGGCCATTTCGCTCCGGAGGGAGGGCCACCTCTCGCGCCCGATCAGGCGGGCCAGCGGATCATCCCACCGCGTGCTGGCCTCAACATGCACGTCCCGACCGCGCAGTCGCCTCCGGCGCTCGTCCTTCGCGAGGGAGCGTGCCTCGTTGAGCATCTTGCCTACCACGAGGTCGAGGAGGTCAAGTGTGTCGTCGACGGCGCTCGCATGGCGCACCCGAACATTGGCCAGCAGCGCGGCGATACGCCTCTGTTCTTCCATCGACGTGAGCCCGTTGCGGCCGGCGACGGACGCGTACTGCGCAAGGCGCTCGACGCGGCGCCTCGGGACGCGTGAGATATCCACGCCGTTGCAGTCGAGGGCCTGGAGGGCAGCCATCAGTGCGGTGGCCTGGCGCATGCCGACGCTGCTGGCGGTGGCCGGTCGAGACTCCAATCGATCCAGCGGAGCGAACCCGTCCTCATCCGGCACCAGCAGCGCTTCCAGCGCCGCCTGCTGGTCGGGCTCCAGCGCGCCGAATAGCAGCAGCTCCGCGCGGATCTCGGCCCGTTTCACGGCGCGCGCTACCAGGCGCTCGAGAACCGACAGCCCGGGCAGGACCACGCGGCTGGCCATCAGGTGGGCCACCGCTTCATCGAACAGGTGGACTGGCCGGGCGTCGGTCAGCCAGGCACGACGCAGGAGCCACCTCACGAATGGACCGCCGCCGAGCGGATCACTGAACCGGCAGTAGCCGTAGGCCGAGGCTATCTCGCGGCGATGGCGCCGGACCGTCTCGACGTTCCCATAACACCCCAGGCAGTCCGGATCGGCGATGCCCAGCTGCTCCGCCAGGTGCACCGCGACCTCCGTTGGCGCGTCAGCCGGCGCCTTGCGGAATCGTCCGAGGTAGCGCAGCGTGGCCAGCTGGACGGCGTAGCCTAGCGCGTTGGCCTCCCCGGCGAGTGTTCCGATGCGCAGCCGGTCGAGGTCATCAAGGTAGAAAACGTCCTCCAGCTCACGCGAGGATGGCGGTCGCCCGTACCGGCCGTAGCCCGCGCGCTGTGCCGAGGACAGGAATCCCATTGGCATGGGGCCCAGGCGTCAAGCGCCGTGCCAGCTGACTTACGCCGACCCGCCATCCATGCCATGTTTCTGTAACGTTAGCGCCGCTACCCCTTATACTGCTGGACGGCGCTCCTCACCTGTGCGTTCTTGACGTTTTTCACGGTGCAGATCGTCCGTCATTCGCTCTCAGAGAGCCGCCCCGTGGGCGCCGAGGTCTTTTGGCTGGCCGTTTTCGTCGTGGCGGTACTACTGGCCAACCTGATCCGGCTAATGAGGGGATACGGCCAAGGCGGTGCGCTGAGGGAGCGAGCCGGCGTCGAGACGCACTTGACCGGTGGCCTTGCCGACAACGCCCGTTGGATCTGGGGTATCTTCTACGTCGACAGGGACGACCCGTCGATCATGGTGGAGGAGCGCTTCGGTCTCGGCTACACGTTCAACTACGGCAACCGGACGGCCATTCTGATAACCGTCGCCTTCGTCGCCCTGGCACTCAGCGTGATCGCGCTCATCATCGGCACGTCGGTCACCGGCGGCTGACCGCCGGCCGGTCTGCGTTGGCAAACACGGGACGCAGATGGCGTCAATACCGCAAACATCGAGGAGGCGAACGACTCGCTGGGCGAAGACCTTCAGATCCTGAGGTTCAGGCGGTTGAATCATGGTCGATCTGCAGCAGTCGCTGTGCGGCTCGGCGCATCGCATCGTCTGGCGCAAGCCCCTTGCCGAGTTCCTGCCGGTACAGCGCGTCACGCGCCATGCGCCACAGGCAGAACGCCTGCTGTACCCCTACGCCAGGTCGGAGTTGGCGCAATACGGCCAGGTAGGCCGGCGACATATCCTCGGTCGCGGCGCTGTATGCGGCGTCAAGCTTCTCTTCCGATGACAGGTCCTCCCAACGCATCACAGCCGTCGTGCCCGTGGGCTCGCCGTCCGTGAGGAGAATCAGCACCGGGTTGTTGCCCTCTCGGCGCGCGGGTCCGGTCAACTCACCCCGCGCCGCGTCCAGCGCCAGGTCGATGCGTGTGCCCGACTCCTGCGTCAGGCGGTCCAGACCTGCCTCCACGTCAGAAATGGTTGGCGTGAGCGGCACCAGCGCCGCCTGGTCCTGCCCGGCCACCAACTGCCGCACGAAAGACCGTGCGGCCTCGCGAGCCGCCTCGAGCTTCGTGGTCCCGCCGGGGATCGACCAAGACGACACGCCTGGCCATCTGCGTTTGGCTCGCTACTGCGCCCGCAACCCGGTCTCGCTGGAGCGCCTGGGGTACCACGCGGACGCTGGTGAAGTCAGTGCAGTGACCTACACCTCCGACAAGGCGGCCGGGCCAACCGTCGGCTGCCACACGTTCGATCCGCTGGAGTTCATCGCCCGTCTGGTGGCCCATATCCCCGACAAGGGCTTGTCAAGTACTGCAGCGCTACTACGGGTATTTCTCCAACCGTAGCCGTGGTGAGCGGCGCAAGGCTGCGGCTGCTGAGGCCAGAGGGGCCTCACCTGCCGACGCGGAGGTGCCCATCGCCGAGCCGGAGGACTTCTCCCGCCGCGCCGCACATCGAATCCGTATTCGAGCAACGGGACTGATTTGCGCCAGTGCCACTCCGTAGTAGCATGTCACGTGGGGCGATGGTCGCACGTACGGACTGGCAGATGGTCGCCGGTGGGCGGAGCCGCCGCTGGATGATTCAACCGGTGATCCGATATCGCCATTCTCAAGAGCGTGAGGGGAGGTCCGATCGATGGTCACACGTGGGACGTGTAGGATCATCCTGCTGGGGTTGCTGACTCTGTTCGTGGCCGGCCGACTCGTTGCGTCGGCCGGCGCCCCGGCTGCCGCGGAAAACCCGCTCGAGATCGTCAGCCAGCTCGGCGGCTACGCGCAGGCGCTGGCCGTGGAGGGTGATCGGGCATACCTGGTTGCCGGGTCACAGGTCGTCGTCTTCGAGATGAGCGATCCCGGCAGCCCGGTGGAGGTCGGCAGGACGAAGCCGCTGGCGCGGAGACCGACCGACATCGCCGCTGATGGTCAGTTAGTGTTCCTCTCGCTGCGCCGCAACGGACTGCAGATCATCGACATGGCGGAGCCGCACCGCCCGACACTCGTTTCCCGGGTTGAGGACACACCATCGTGGCCGCACAGCGTGGCGGTGTCGGGCGGCCTCGCGTGTGTGCTCGGCTACGAGACGGGCGGCGGTGCCGATCTGCTGCAGTGCTACGACGTGGCCGATCCCGCTGCGCCCACACCCCTGGGCCGCATCGGCGGATTGGGGTTGTGGCCCGGTGTGCCCCGGGCGATGTCCATCACCGACGAGGTCGCCTACATCGTCGCCGACGCTGGCGTCGTACGAGTCGGGCTGGCGGACCCACGCCGTCTCCGGCGTCTGTCGACGCTGACCTGGGACTACTGGAGCGTCCGCGGGCTGGCCGTTGTGGATTCGATGGGCTATGTCGGTGGCGGGGTGAGGCCGACGCCACCGGCCGCGCAGCGGCAGGGCTGTGACACGCCGGGCCCGGGCGATGGCGGCGACACTGCGACCGGTGGCTCCGCCACGATCATGCGCATCGTGGATCTCCAACGCACCGGCAGTTGGGATGAGGTCGGGCGTGTGGAGCCGGCGGGGGATGAATGGGGCGGGGAGGTCACGAGCGCGGGCGGCACGGCCTACATGTCCATCCAGACGGTCCGGGACCCCAGGTGGGTCCTACGCGCCTACGACGTGGCCGATCCCGGCAAGGTGCGCGCGCTCGGTGAGGTCGGTATGCCGGTGCGTCTGAAGATGCTGCAGCTGCTGGGCCGGCGCCGTGAGTTCGTCGGCGGCGTGACGGATGCCGGTGTCGCGGTCTACGACATGCGCGATCCCTCGGCTCCGCGTGCAGCGCACACGATATCGGTCCCGGGGTGGCGCATCCGCGGCATCGCCGTACTGGGCTCCAGCGCGTACATCGCGGACGACCGCCACGGCCTGCGCATCGTCGACGCGTCGGATCCGGCACTGCCCCAGGAGGTGGGTGGGGCGGTGCTCTCGGCGGGTCTCCTAGACGTCGCCGTGGAGGACCGTGAGCCGGCAGGTGGGGCCGGAGGGGAGACGCGGCGCCTCGCCTACGGCGTCTCACGCCGGAGCCTGATTGTCCTGGATGTCACGGACCCGTCTGCAACACGAGAGCTCGCCAGCGTCGAGCTGCCGGGCTCCGGCGTTGCCGTGGAGATGTCGGGTGACCATGCGTACGTCGCCGCGACGAACAGCGGTCTGCAGATCGTCGACGTGGCCGATCCGTCCTCGCCCCGGCTCGCCGGGTCGATTGTCATCGAGGGCGAGGGTAGGCCGGCGCCGAGCGCCTCCCTCGTTGCCATCGAGGGCGACTACGCCTTCGTGGTATATCGCTCACAGAAGCTAATGCAGGTCGTGGACGTGTCCGATCCGAACCTGCCGCGCGAGGTTGGCCGGCCGCCGGAGCGAATCGGCAACGTCGAGCCGGCCGACATCGCGGTGGCGGACGGATTCGTGTACATCCCCGGCGCGTCTTCCGGATCACGGCCGGGACTCGAGGTGTACGACGTGCGAGATCCCATGCAGCCGAGGCAGGTGGGCTTCCTTCAAGGGGACTCCGACTTCAACGCCGTGGCCGTCGCCGGCAACAGGGCGTACGTGACGGGCGGCGTCCCCGCGCTGAAGCTGGTGGACATCGCCGATCCGATGACTCCACGTGTTCTGGCAGCCATCGATGTCCCGGGCGAGCACTTCAGGCTGGCGGCGTCCGGTGTGTCCCTATTCGTAGCGGACCTCGATAGCTCGTGGCCACACGACACCGGGCTCACGATCGTTCGCCACGCGCCAGATGGACCGCAGGCATCGGCCACGCCGCCGGACGCGACACCTTCTCCGCCGGCGACCGACCCGAACCCCACCGGGACGCCGCATCGCGTCTTTCTCCCGCTCCTCCTGTCCACGTACGATCACGGGGACCTGGCCGCCCCGCCGGAGGTCGCCGACGATCTGATGTTCGTGCTTACGCCGGACCGGCGTGTGTTGCCATTCGGCGAGGAGCCGGAGTTCAGCGCGACGGTCGTCAACGGCTCGGGCGTAAATGTGAGGTAGGAATACGACACCGAGTGTCCGGCTGATGGGGAAGCCGCAGCATTCCCAGCGCCTGACCTGCGCGCCGGCCGGTGCGCCGACACGATGGCTATCGACTACGGCATTGCCTGGGAGATAGTGGAGCGGTTCCGGCAACTGGACCCCTCCGAGGCATACTACGTCAAGGACGAAGTCGAAATGACCAGGCTTGCGCCATGGAGTGCGCGCGATGAGACGGCGTAACCGCGGGTGGCTGCGGTGCGGGACGTTGGGCATCGTGGCGTTCGTCGGTGCTGCGTGCAGCGATACGGCGACCGTGCCGGTGCTGTCGTACGACCTCGAAGCGCCCTCCGCCGTCTTTCATCTGTCGAACGACCTCAAGGAGATCTCAGGCATCACCGCACTGGACGACGGTCGCCTCGGGGCCGTTCAAGACGAAGATGGTGTGCTGTTCATCCTCGACATACGATCGGGGACAGTGACCGACACCGTTCCGTTTGCCCGCGAAGGCGACTACGAGGGCATTGCGCGAGCGGGGGAGGCGGTCTTCGTCCTCCGCAGCAACGGAAAGCTCGTCGAGATCGCCGACTGGCAGCAGGATGATCCACAGACCACGAAGCACAAGACCGGCCTGGACGATGGCTGCGATGCCGAGGGCTTGGCCTACGATGCGGCCGGCAGGCGGCTGCTCATCGCCTGCAAGGTCAATCCCAATGAAGACATGGAAGAGATCCAGGCGATCTACGCATTCAGCCTAGACACGCACGAATTGGCGGGCGAGCCTGAGGTCGCAATCCACACGCCCACGCTCGACGACTTCAAGCCATCGGCGCTGGCCATACATCCCGTCACCGGCCACCTGTTCGTCCTCTCCGCGGCGGGCAAGGCGCTGATCGAGTCGACGGAGTTCGGAACGGTGGTGCACCAGTGGGAGCTGCCGGGCGCGTTGTTCGAACAGCCCGAAGGCCTCGCCTTCCTCCCGAACGGCGATCTGTTCATCTCGAGCGAGGGGAACGAACGCGACGCCATCATTGCCCGATTCGACGCCCAGCGGATGCCGGCGGGTCGGCGGTGAGCCGCCGCACTCCGGTCACGATCACGCGGCGCCCGACGTACATACCACTGACCCCTACCTGAGCGCGAACAGGAGGTAGACTCATGTTGCACAGATCCACCCCGCTGGTCGTCGGCGTGCTACTCGCTACGCTCGTCGGCCTGGTCCCAGTCGGCGCTGGCGCCGACCGGGCAGAACGGGACGTGACGACTGCCGTCAAGGACTGGCTACGGGGCGCGCCGAACCACGGCACGCCGGGCTGCCGTCCGGCGGCGGTGGTCCCGTTCCTTTCGCGCCCGCCGCGGCCACTCATCTTCGAGGGGCTGTTCGGACGTGGTTTCGAGGTGTCATCCTTCGTCCAGGGCACAGATGAATGCCCTGGGTACTGGCAGGGATTCTGGCTCGTGCCGGACCAGGAGACATCGTGGCTCTTCGACGAGGTCTATCCGGAGCGCGCTGGCGTAGTGGGCACGCTCCAGATCGTGCGCGCCCGCTTCTGGGGAATGCTGTCACCTCCCGGCCGCTACGGACACCTGGGCGGGTACGAGCATGAGGTCAAAGTTCTGCGGTTGCTGGACATCGAGCCTTGGGTGGGCTGCGGTTCGGCGCCGGCGCCCCCAGTCACGGCGCTCCCTGACCTAATTCCCAGTAGCGTGAGGTGGATACACCCCCGTTACAACGGGCGCTGCGCCCATCCGGACCAAGAGCCGACCTTGCGGCTGTGCGTTGCCAACCGGGGCCGGGTCGCGGCGGGGCCGTTTCGCATCGCGACCGACGGCGAGCGCGTGGAGTGGCGAGTCACCGGGCTGGGTCCCGGCGAGAGCAGGTGCTTCGCGCCGCGTGAGGTGGTCTGGGCGCACAACATCTACGTCGATGCCGATGACGGCGTGGCCGAGTCGATCGAGTACAACAACCACGGGTTCATCCCAATGGAGCGTGCCACCGCACCGCCGCCGTGCCCATCTACCGCTACGCCGACGCCGGCCCTGCCCGACTTGGCGGTCACCTGGGGCGGGTTCACGATGGAGAACTACGACTTCGGGTGCGTGCCCGAACTCGGCCGGATCGTGTACACATTCAGCATCGGCAACCCAGGTGGCGCTCCGGCCGGGGAGTTCGTGGTCCGCTCGTTGCCGCAATTCGGCGACTGGTCAGTCGACGGGCTTGCACCGGATGCTAGCATCATCGGCGAAGACGTTCTGTACGGGCCGCACGTCCGAGCCGACGCCGACGATCAGGTCGTCGAGGCCGACGAGAGCAACAACGAGTACTTCACGGGGATACCCACACCTCCACCGACGTGCCCACCTGGGCGGTATTATTTGGCGCCCACCGTTCCGGTGACACCGACGCGAGGCGGGTCATCGACACCGGCCACGTCCACACAAACGCCGACGCTGATGCCTACCGCCACGCCAACGATCTCCGCGACCGCAAAGCCCGGTGCGACGTCAAGCGCCACCACCGCGCCGTTGGTCGCCATCTACCTGCCGAAGGTCGTGCGCTGACGGTTCAACCGCCGGTGTGCCCATGGCGCGAACCGGCACCTGGCCGTTACGCTTTCGCTGGCGAGCGGCTCCACGGTCAGCGCTACGCGACTTGTCGGCTCCTCGATCTCTATCCCGATTCCGAGGCGCTCAAGCGACTCGCTCAGCAGCCCGTTTCAGCCTGTTGAGCAGCGGCCAGTGTCTGATGAACCGTCTCAAACCGGGTCGCCGTACGACTGCCGCTTTCATTGGGGCCACACCTCGGGCGATACGGACGCCCAGTGGCCCGTTTATCAGCTTCCTCTCATGGCTGTCGCGCGTCAGCGTCGGCGTCGCGATCACGCGGGCCATCGGGTGGATGAGGGGGACCTCATGCGCGTTCGCCATCGCGAAGCGCTTTGAGCGGAACGCCGAGTGTGTAACCACGAACAACAGCTCGTCCACTCCCAGCTCGATCGCCCTATGCTGGGCGGCCAGGAGCTCCTGCGTGGAATCATTGAACTCGAACAGGATGTACTTCCATATGACATATGGTCGCCGGGCCTGATTCGCCGACATGGCGTCTGCCATGAACCGGAGCGCACGGGAGACGGAGCCGTTGATTCGATACTGCCCGTAACTTTCCTGATCGAGGCCGTCGCAGGAGACGCAGATTTCATCCAGGTGCTCGCCGTCCAGGCCTCGCCCGTAGTCGTGGTTCCCGTTCGTGACCAGACGCTGAATGGCCCGAGGGAAGATCGTCCGGGACAAGCGGGCGAAGTCGGAGAACCTGGGATGCGAGAGCGGCTCGCCCTGACCGCAGTACTCGATCAGGTCCACCCGAAAACCGTTCTCCGCACAGCTTCTGAGGACGCGCTCGTAGATCTCAAGGCTCATGAGGAAAGGTCCCGGCCTGTGCTCGATCTGGGCTGCCCGAGTGCACCCCGGACACGCCAGAGCGCACCGGAGCGACGGCTCCACCTGGAGTTTCGCCATCCGCTTCCGGATCAGGTTGTCGACCAGTGGTTCCTTGGAGCGGAGGAACGCGCAGCGTTCGCAGGTTTCCCGCCATGGTAGACGGTCTTCGGCAAGGGCGTTCCGAATTCCCTCGTACTGCTCGTTTCCGAGAACATCCTCGATCGACCATCCAGGCGTCACCTTGGCATAGCCCAGTGAAATCCTCTCACCGGCATCGTCATTGCACGGAATCTCACCGTTGGCGCGGACGTACAGCGTGCTCAGAATCTCGCAGTTCACGATTCTACTCCGGACCCAGTGGCGGCCGCATCCAGCACGAGCGATGTGGAGCTACACGGCCAGATCATCGCGAACCTCCTCTCTCCTACCGAAACGTCCGTCAGCCGGTCATCTTCCCACACGATGGGCGTGGCCGCGCTTGTCAGCCCACGCGTGTAGGCTCGGCCAGGGGCTCAGCGCCCCAGCCACTGGAACATGACGCCGTCGATGCCGGTTGGCTGCCAGTAGTGCCAGGCGGCCCGCGTCAGTGGCTCGATCGTTGTCGTCTCCAGTTCGCTGCCTTTGAGCACCGTAATCCGCAGTCTCGCGTCGCGGTGCTCTCCTACGAGCGTGATGAGAGCCTGGCTGTCTGACCCGGTGCTCCACTTAACCCGCCCGTCGGGCATGGCGTCAGCGCCACTTCGTATGGCCGTGGGCTGGACGCCCACGATCTCAATGCTGCCGGAATCGGCCCGCAGAAAAACGCGATCGCGGAAGTCCTTGCCGCGAACAATCGGCTCCAGCCAGTCCGTCGCCTCGGCGTAATAACTGCTGGCGCCGAGCCAGCCCGTCTGGCGCATGTTGACCAGGACGAGGCCTGCCGCGAACACCGTGACGCAACACGACAGAATGAGACTGCGGGACCGAGCCGGGTTGACCACGGAAACTCCTCGGCCGGCGAACGGCAGGAGTGTCGCAGCGGCCGGGATCATCAGGCGGCTGTTGGCGGGGGCCAACAGAGGCGTGAGGATTGCCAGGGTGGCTACGCCCAGCACCAGTCCACGTGCCGACGAAAAGCTCGCTTTCCGCGGCCGGCTCAACAGGCCTAGAGTTGCCGCCGAGATCAGGAGAATGACGCCGCCCTGAACGAGCACCACGATCCACAGGGCGGCCGACTGCGATAGCGGTGGATAGTGTGCCCCGAAGACGTGTCGCAGTAGAATCCAATCTCCGGACCAGCTGCCTCGAAGCGATCGCCACGACCTCGCTGGCAACGACAACGGATCGTCTTGGACGGCCTGCGTCGCCATCGCGCGCGCCGCTACGTAGTAGTCGATGCCGTGTTCCTGGGCGTACGCCGAGATCCTCTCACGGGCCTCGGGATCAGAGACGCCGGTGGCGAGTCGGTACAAGTTGTAGCCGTGGGAGGTCGAAAGAGGCACCACGCGACCTTCGTGACGCAGGAGTGTCGCCTCCCAAGGCAGGATGACGGCCAGGCTCGTGGCGACGACTAGAATCGGCACCAGCACGGTCGGCCGCGTCATATGGCCTGTCTTGCTCCGACGTGTGCTTGCATCCAACAGATTCGGGTTGGCGCCGTCCGCTGCCCGTATGACTGGTGGTGCGTTGCTTCGCCGCAGGGCCAGCGCGAGCCAAGCCGGGAACAGGATGAAGTACGGCAGCGCGGTGGCACGCGTAAGCCCTGTCAGCCCCAGGAGCAGGCCGCAGCCGCACGCGAGAGCGATCTGACGTCCCCGCGGTACGGTAGCGGGAATGGCGAGCGCAAGAAGCATCGTAGCGAACAGCCAAAAGATGAACAGCGTCTCGGACCAAAGGAGATGCGAGAAGGCGATAAAGCTGGGGTGGAACGCGTACAGTAGAGCCGCGAGGAGCGCGGGCCTCCGGCCAAACGCCCTGTTGGTGACCCAGAACACCAACGGAGTCGTGGCCACCGACACGATGACCACCATCAGCCTCGCCTTCGCGACGCGGTCGAGAAGCGGGCCGAACACCGCCCGTCCCGCGGCAATCAGCATGGCCTGCAGTGGCGGCCACCACCCGCCCTGGAAGGGCACGCCCCCATCGTATAGCAGGCCCCAATCGGCAGGGTCAGGGTCTTGCCCTCGGATGACGGCGTTGACGACGTTGACTACCCCCTCTGAGCGAGCGTAGTATCCCGCCTCATCATGGGCAGGCTCAACGCCGTGGCGAGCAACCGCCAACCAGAAGACCACACGTACAGCGAAGGACATGAAGGTCAAGAGCGCGATCGCCCTTCGCGCATGTCCAGCGGCGTTGGGTCCTACCACCATCGGACGCTGCCCCCAGACGCATTCTCACGACTCGCGCTCAGACTCGACACCGCCTATTGCATCTCCGTTCCGGAGTCACTGGTCCTCCGTTCGGCAGCTATGGCCGCGTTGCATGGGGCAGGAAGGCGTGCCGCCACAGAACGCGGCCGTCCACGACGGTCCTCTCCCCCGAAAACGCGGCTCTCGGCACGCATCCTAGCCTCCTTCAACTACTGTCGAATCTGCGCGCCGGGTGCTCGGTCCGGTTGCCAGCCTCGGCATCGTTGCCAGCCATCGCATCACCAGGGGTGGCCCCGCAGAATACCGCGGTCGGCACACCGACCGAACGCCTGGCGTTGGCGGGGGCGCATAGCCGGGCTCCTTCGCCCCGCTATTGTACAAGAACTACCTCGCCAGGCCTACCCTACAGTAATAACGTCCATCGGTCGGTGCATCTTCCCACACGATGGGTGCGGTCGTTCCGTACTCGGATGTTGGGTTGGCTGTCGGCGCTCGCGGTGCGGTCTTGCAGGAGGATTTCACTACCACGGTGCGTATACTGACCGTCGCACCGGCTGGCGCGTCATAGGGGTGCTGGGCCGATGCTGCTCACTCGATGTGCCCGTGCAGATCTCGACGTAGCGCGGTTGCCACGGTTGCGCGTCTGTGCCATGGTGCTGTACACTCTATTCCGGTTTCGGTGCACATCCACGCACCGAACGGGGCACAGTCGTGGTGCGCGCCGGTGCCCGAGGGAGCGCCGGGAGGTGGTCCATGCGAAACGGCGTCTGGGCCGTAACCCTGCTCGCGCTGGCGAGCCTTGCCTTCGGCGGCGCCGTCAGTTATTCCGCTGCGGTCCAGGTGTTCGTTCAGCCCCGGCGAGGCATGCCCGCCGCGAAGCCCCCGATCGACACCATCCGCAACTCGTGCGGCACCTTCAACCCCTTCTTCGTGACGACGAACTTCGCGTATTCCGGGGCCGGCCGCACGTGGGCTGATGATCCGGCCATCGTGGCGTTTCGAGACTCCGAGGGCGATGAACTGCCGCCCCACATCGTGCTGGCGGACCACGGCCAGGTCGGTGCGGTCTATGGCCTGGCCTACGACGCCGAACGTGGGCGACTCTACGCGGCTGCGTACCACAAGCGGAGCACCGTGCTCTGGCCCGCGGGGCCCGGGCAGGTCTACGAGATCGACCTTGCCACAGAGCGCGTTCGCCCCTTGGTCGATCTGCCGGCGGGGCCCGACAGGCATGGGCACGCAGACGCCGACGACGAGCCGGCGGCGAGGTGGGTCGGCAAGACAGGCCTGGCCGACATCGAGATCGATGGCGACGGATCCACGCTCTTCGTGGTGAACCTGCACGACCGGCGGATCTATCGCATCGGGCTGCCGGACGGAACGGTGCTCGGCTCGTTCGATCACGGCACGGCGGGATCCGACTGGGCGGGCTGGGCCCGGCCGTTCGGCCTGGGGTACCGTGACGGGTGGCTCTATCACGGTGTCGTACGCTCGGTGGATATCCAGGGGCCGCAAGGGTACGTCTACCGGTCGCGCGCCGATGGATCCGAGATGACCGA
>CAYYVH010000095.1:0-12488 GCA_964475075.1 uncultured Anaerolineales bacterium
GCGCCGGTCGTGTGGGGGGGGCGCACGGTGTGCATGGCTGCGGCGACGCGGGTGCGAATTGCGGTCCGCAGGAGGGTGTTCATCGGACGTCCTCCTCCTGTACCTGCCGTTGGCTCGCCGCCGCGCAGCCGGCCTCAGTCGCCGGTGGGTGTGACCCCGCTGCCCTCGATCATCAGGAGGACCGTACGCTCCGGGGCCCGGGTGCGATGGCGAACACCGCGCGGCACCACCAACCCTTGACGCGGCCCGAGTTCCTCCGTCCGGTCATCCAGCTCGATCAGCAGGCGACCCGTCACCACGTAGAAGAACTCGTCCTCATCGTCATGATGGTGCCAGTGGAACTCGCCCCGCAGCACGCCCAGCCGCACCACGCAGTCGTTGACCCGGCAGAGCGTCTGGTTGAACCATAGCTCCTCGCACGCATCGGCCAGTGCCCCGGCGTCGATCTTCTCCAGTGCCTCGAACCGCACGTCCGGGTGGATCGAGTACGGAGTTTCCGCGGTCATTTTTTCTACTTGTCGGGCCAGTAGCGCGCCCCGCCGCAGGGGATCACCCGCGTCAGCTCGCTGTAGATGGCCGCCAGCCGCCCGGCGTCCGGGGCGGAGAAGTACATGCCCGGTCGGCTCGCAGCCGCACGCAGCAGGTCCGGGTTGACCTCCGGCTGCGGCCCGTTTGCCCGGCCGACACCGACGGTGTAGATCGTAATTCCCTCCGCCTTGGCCGCGGCTGCCCGGCGCAGCACCGTCGTTTCCATCCTGTAGTCCTCGGCGTAGGGGACCTGGTTCGGCAGGCCGTCGGTCAGGACGATCATCACCGGTGTGTTGACCCCGTGCCGCTCGTCGCGCATCGCTTCGGCCCCGCGCTCGAAGGCGAGATCCAGGCGCGTGAACTCCATCATGCCGTCAGGCAGTCCGTCGATGGCGGCCAGGAGCTCGGCCCGATCGCTTGTCAGCCGCTGCTGGATCCACGCGCTCCGATTGAAACCGACGACCGCGACCTGGTCGCTGGCTCGCGGCGTGCCGGGTGCGAGCTTCATTCGGTCCAGGAACAACCGCGCGGCTTCTTGGACGACCTCCACCTTGCGGCGCCCGTCCGCCGTCCGGGCGAGCATGCTGGTGGACATGTCGATCACGAGCACGACGTCGGAGAATGTGCGCGCCGGCACGCACTGCTCCCTTATGACGATCGGCAGATAGACCGGCCGTGGCTCGGGCGTGGCCGTTGGCGGCACCGGCGTATCGGTCGGCACGGGCGTCGGCGTGTCCGTCGGGACGAGCGTGGGTGTCGGACGCGGCGTCGGCGTGGGTGCCTGCGGGCATTCGACGGGTACGGCCAGGAGCGGCGCGGGCACCGGCGCGGTGGCCTCGCGGAAATGGCTGTCCTGGAGCAGGATGGTCGATCCCTCGCCCAGTTGCCAGCTGCCGAGCTCGAGCGGTTTCACGCGGTACGTCACCGTGTAGGCTTCACCGATCGGCTGCTCGAAGGACCAGCGCAGCGTGCGCGCTTGCGGGTCGAGCTCGGCCGCCGGCGAAATAGAGTCGGTGACGACCTCGACACTCTCCGGATAGAAGTCCGTTAACGTGACGCGGCGCAGGAAGGTCCCCACGGACTGGCGGACAACGTCGTGCAGCAGCGCCGCCAGGCGGTTTCCCTCGCCGTAGCCGAGGTAGAGGCGCGGCTCGGAGGCGGCCTGTCGCAGCACGGAGTGGCAGTGCGTCCACGCGAAGCACGTCGTGATCGACTTCGCGCCACGCGCCTTCACCTGGTTGGCGCCCCGCAAGACACCTGGCGCAGCTTGCGAGGTGTACACCCCCAGCGGCGCGAGCAGCGTGATCTCGTGGATGTCGACGTTCGGTTTGTTCTTCGCGGCCCTATCGAGGATGCGGATCGCCTCGCGATAGCCGCAGTCGAAGCACTGCGGGGCCGCTTGGAACCGCGACACGACCGGAATATCGAGCTGGCTGATGACCTTTTGGGCGTTGTTCGTCAGGTCGACCTTCTTCCGTGCCCCACCGTCCTGCATCCACACGACGGCGACGAAGATGTTCGGGTGTTCATCGAGCTCCAGCCGCTGTACGGCATTGCGCAGCGCCTGGACGCGGTCGCGTGGATTGGAGTAGTTGGGCTTGTACACCTCGTCGATGATGAACACGATATGCACGGGGGTCCCCGGGCACGACGGCCAAACGCCGATCGTCACCTCACTCTGGTCGCACAGGCGGATCGTATCGGGCTGGAGGGTCTTGGTGATGGCGCACGAACAGGGGTTGTTGCCGCCGCGCTGTGCGGGAGGCGCTGCCGAGGCGCCCGGCGCAAACGTGCCGAGGGCCGAGAGGGCGCCCAGCAACGCGCCAACGGCCACCAGCGCTGCCACCACGGGTAACAGGGAACGGGAACCGGTTAACATGCTCACTCCTCCTCAGGATACTCGCCGGTGTGCGGCTGGCCAGCGGTTCGAAAAGAGCCCGCTGGGCATCGGGGCCTTGCGCGCGACAATGTCCGCTTCGTCAGATTGGCGATGTCAGGTTTCGATTGTAACACCGGCGTCAAACGGCCACAAGGGCTTCAGTGGTTGAACCCGTCCCCGCGGGGCGCGACCGACGATGCGCCGGGCGTCGGCCTGGCTCAGGACTCACGCTCGGGTGTATAATCACCGGTGCCAAAGAAACTCCGCCGTACTGGAAGACGGCATGATTCGAGGGTCTGCCATGTCCATGTTTCGCAATATCAACACCGCGCTGATGCTGTCCGTGGGGCTCGCCCTCCTTGCCGGATTGCCCACGAACACGGACCCGGTCGCCGCCCAGACGACAGAGGTGGTTACCTTGAACCCGAGCAAGGACAACACGCTGTACGAGGACCCAGCTGGGTCCCGCAGCAACGGCCGTGGGCAGCACCTATTCGTCGGGCAGAATAATGGCGGAAAGAAACGCCGCGCCGTGATCGCCTTCGATGTCCCCGGCGCCCTGCCGGCCGGAGCCGCCGTGGTCAGCGCGACGCTGAGCCTCAACCTATCGCGAACGCATTCCGGGCCCCAGCCCGTATCGTTGCACAGGGTGCTGGCCGACTGGGGCGAGGGCACGTCGGACGCCGGTGGAAACGAGGGAGGTGCGGCTGAGGCAACCAGGGGGGACGCCACGTGGCTCCACCGGTTCTACGGCACGGACCTGTCCTGGGTGAACCCCGGGGGCGACTTCACTCACGACCCTAGCGCCTCCACGGCCGTCGCTGCTCGCGGAGAATACACCTGGGGACCGACACCCGAGCTGGCGGCCGACGTCCAGATGTGGCTGGATGTACCGGACACGAACTTCGGGTGGCTCTTACTGGGTAACGAGCTCACCACTCAGACGACCAAGCGCTTCGACAGCAAGGATCACGACAGCGCGAGGGTCCATCCGGCGCTCACGATCGCCTACACTACCGCATCCGCGGAGAAGGTCTACATCTACCTGCCGGCCTTGGATAACAGGTAGGCCCGATCGAAGTCGTAGCCCAGGCCGGCCAGGAGCGTGCCGTCGCCGATGCGACTGAGCGTAACGCTCGTGCCCCGCCATGCCTCGTCATAACCTAGATCCAGCCGCGTGCCGTTGCCGTACGCGCGCCGCAACACGTGATAGGGACCTATGTAGTCGTAGTCGGCGATCGCCGCCGCCTCGCCCGCCTGCCGGACGGTATCGAGGCGGTTCAGGGGATCGTAGTCCAGCGTGATCTCCCGGCCGCCGGGGTCGTTGTCGTCCGTTGCCAGCCGGATTCGCCCCAGGCCATCGTAGGTGAACGACTGGACCGTCGTGCCACCGACCTGCGGCCCGCGCTCCACGTCGAGTTGCGTTGGCCGATTGAGCTCGTCATATGTCAGATTTACCAAGCTACCGTTTGCATCGCGGCGGGAGGTCGGGATGCCGTTGCGGTCATAGGTGTATTGGTACGTTATCCCGTCGGCGTAGGTATGGCTTACCGGGCGGTCCAGGTCGTCGTAGTTGTAGGTTGTCGTGTGCCCGTTGTCGTCCCGGATCGTCAGCGGCCGCCCGTTGCGATCGCGAGCGTACTGGTTGGCCCCCTCGCCGAGCCAGCCGCCGTCGACTCTCAGGTCCATTGCCTGCCTCGTCAAACGGGCGAGACCGTCGTAAGGGCGTGTCAACAAATAAGACCGTGCAACCGAGGGCGCCGATGCGCCGGCAGGGGTGTTCGATGCGACGAGGGCATAGCCATGGCGCTATTCCCGAGGAGCAGCCCTCAGCCCTGCCGGATGCAGCGGTGGCCGAATTGCCGGGATAATTTGTTGACACGATGCCGGCGGGATCGAAGGTGTACACGCGGATGTTGCCCAGGGCGTCGACCGTGCCCACTTGCCGGTCGAAGCCGTCGTAGTAGCGGTCGGTGACTCCGCCCCGGGGATCGATTACTCGCTTCAGGTTGCCGTTGCCGTCGTAGCGGAAGGCGGTCACCGCCGCGGCCGTAGAGCTGATCTCGAGCGTCCGGGTGACGACCTGGCCGAGGATGTCGTGCTCCCGGACCACGGTCAGGAAGGGGTTGGCCGGGTCCGTCACTTGGTTCCCGGTGGGCAGCCGGCAAGACGTTCTCGGCATCGACACGCACCACGTTGCGGCGACGGCGCGGCGCGCGGCCGACGGGGGTCGCCGCTCGATCGATGTTTCAGGTGAGGGCGCTGATCTTGCCGCCTTTCACAGGTTGACAGGCCCTTGCGTGAAGAGGCCATCGAGTGCCACGTCGACGACCGTGTGCAGAGCGCCCTGAACCGGCGGGCACCGCCCTACCATCAAAACGAATCGGCGCAGTCGGTGATCTTAACGCCCTCGGCGATCATGTAGCTGGGAACGCTCATAGCCACCGGCGCCCGGCGACTGTAGGTATCCGATTCATTGACCGAGACCGCCTCACGGGAGATCACCTTCACGTTGCTGAGGACGTTCCGGAAAGTATCCGTGATCCTCGATGAGAAGATCGGCTGCACGATGCGCCCGTCCTCGACGAGCACGGCGTTGAACCTCGAGCTCCCGGTGAAGACCCCTTCACTTCGATTCGGGATGTGCATGTAGTGGAGGGCGGGGATGTAGAGCACCCGACCCATCCCCCTCGTCGCTTCAAGAGGATCTGCAGGACCGTCTCCGGGGCTCATCACGAGGCTGGTCGATCCGGTGTCGTGCCCGGTCGCTTCCTTGCCGTACTTCGCGGCGGTGCTGGCGTCGTACATCAGCCGCACGAGCGCGCCGGATTCGACCAAGGGCATGCGCTCCCTCATCCTGCCGTTCGAGTCGAATCCGAACCTGAAGGTGTTGTCGTTCCCCGGGTCGTCGACCAGCGTGACGTTGCGGCCGAGGATCAGATCGCCGGGCTTGTTGTGGGCCGTCCACCCCAGCTTCTCCTCCCACGCCCGGCCGGTCAGACCCGTGTACATCGCCATGCCCAGGATCCCCGCGATTGCTTCCGAGCCAAACAGAACCGTGTAGTCTGCTGGTTTCACGTAGAATCCACCCTTGCCCTCGAAAACCGGGAGAAGCGACTTGAAGTGCTCCACCGTCTCCGAAACCGAGAAGTCACTGGCACGCCAGCCCGTCTCGGTGTGGCTGAGCTCCCACCTCCGGTCTGCGTGCTTGAGCACCGCGTTGAACCTCTGGTCCGTGCCCAGGTGCCAGGCTTCGTTCGCGTTGGCAGTGGTGACGACGTACTGCTCGGTGACGCCGCTCGACCACGAACCGGAGTAGTTGTATGACTCGCCGACATCCCGGATGATCGTGCCGTACGCATCCGCTTTGACGAGTGGGTCCAGGATCGCGAGCGCCTCGTCGTACTGCATGCTCTCGTCGATGTTCTCTTCGACGGCGGCCACTAGCGGCTCGTAGTCCTTCTCCTTGGCCACCTGCGCCTTCTGAACCGCCGTGTCGAGCGCCCGCTGGACCACCGCCGCGGACTCGATCTGACCGAGGTGTGTGTGGGTGCCCTGCCGGCGCCCGTTGGTGACCTCGACATCGAGCCTGGTGAGCGTCTCGGAGGTGTTGAGCGACACCGAGTTGTTCCCGATCCGCATGAGGTGGCTCTTCTCTCTGTGGAGAGAGATGGTCGCGGTGATGCCCTTCTCCGCCGCGCTGTCCCGCACGGCGGTCAGTATGCTTCTGACCTCTGCTTCGAGCATGGCTTATTCCCTCTCCCCGGTGATCACGTTGTCGAACCTGACGACGGGCACACCGTGCCCCAGCTGCATTACCTGGTTGGGTTCGCCCTTGCCGCAATTGTCCACCTGCTCGACCTGCCAGGTCGACTCGTCGCCGACGGCGCTCAGCGAGTTGTAGAACTCCACCGTGTGGCCCTGATAGGTGGGGTTGCGGAGAGCCTTCGTCCTCCGGCCGTCCTTCACCTCCCAGGCGATCTCGCACCCAAAGTGGAAGTGCTCACGGTTGGACCCGATGGACCAGGACGTCGGGTTGTCCAGGACCACCCCGTCCTCGGTGGAGGCGATGATGTCCTCCAGCGTGCCGTCGGCGCCGGGCAGGATGTTCACGTTTGTCATCCGGTCGATCGGTGCGCGGTAGAAGGCCGTTGCCCTGGCCGCGCCGCCGCTCTCGCCGAAGACCTTCCGCCCGGCGGTCTCGTTCGCCTCGTTGACCATCGCCCGGGATGACAAGGCATCGACGAGGAGGCCCATGTCGATCAAGAGGTAGTCCCTCTCGGGTGACCCGTCGTCGTCGAACCCGAAGCTACCCGGCGAGTTGAGGATACCACCGTACGAGCTAACGTTGAGCTTCTCGGCGCCGTACCTGAGCTTGCCGAAGTCGTCCAGCGTCACGAATGAACCTCCGGCGTAGGAGAGCTCGTAGCCGAGAATCCGGTCCAGCTCGAGCGCGTGGCCGATGGTTTCGTGTACCTGGAGGTGCCCCTGACCCGGGAGCAGGATAACGCTGCGCTTCCCGTGCTCGAGCTGCGGCGCTTTCACCAACTCGCCGAGCTCGGCCTTGATCCGGTCAGCGTGCCCGCTGAACAGCCCCGGTTGGGTGACCATCTCCCAGCCGCGGGAGCCCTCGCCCGTGCTGAAGAGCCCGTGGCTTCGCCGCTGCATTTGGCCGTCCTCGTCGAGCGCCATCACCATCATCCGCCCGAAGCAGTTGGTCAGGTTCTTCTCGATCTCGGTGCCTTCGCTGTTCCAGAAGAGTATCCTCTTGCGCTGGAGGTGGGCGTACACGAACCGCCTGAGGACCCATTCTTCCTGCAGCTGATCATCGATTGCCTGGAGGAAGTCGAGCTTGTCGTTCAGGCTGACCGTGAATGGATCGACCTCCACGGGGGATGAATAGGATCCCTTGTGTCCTTCCCTCCGGCCCATCGTCAAGGGGACTCGCATGAGGCTGGCCGCGGTCCTCGCGTTTTGGAGTGCCTGGTCGAAGGTTTGGCTCACCTCGGCGGTGTTGCTTGTGGCAGCAAACCCCCAAGCTCCGCCAAAAAGAACCCTGACGCCTAGTCCGCTCTGGAACGTCGTGTCGTTGGCCTCGAGGTTCCCGTCGTAGAGCACCAGGGTTTCGGTGCTGTCGTCCGCGTAGAAACGAGCATCGGCGTACTCAGCCCCTTCATCGACAACCCGCTCGATATTGTCCTGAATCTCCGGCTTCACTTCAACGACCTTGCTCATATACCTCCACCTCGAGAATGTCGGATCACTTCCTTCGCCGGCCCTGCCGGGCACGTCGCAGATGGTAGATGATAGCACATGTAATCCCGCGGCCCACTCACGCCCACGCCAGCGCTGGGAGTCGGCGCATCTTGTCATACAGACGCTGCCCGCGTACTACCGTGACCCGGGATCTCGGTCCCGCTGCACGTGGCAGGAGGGCCCATTCGGCGTACGGGTTTCGCTTGCACGCGGGTTTGGGGTATCTTAGTCGTGTGGTCGTCACATCTGGCGATCTCGGAACGTCACAGCAGTAACAGCCAACCGCGGTGTGCTTCTTGGCCATTGGGTCAACGAGGGGGGTGTTGGAGCTCGACCCCGGGCCGGCGAGAAAGCGACGGGCGTCGAGTGTGCCCCGGGTTAGCGGAGAACATGGCATGCGCTCCTTCATCCGTTTCGTCCTGCCGTTCATGTTCGTCACCTCTGGGGTGGCCGCGGCCGCCGCGGCCTTACCGGCACAGGCCGGACCCGGTACTTACGTCGTCGCCGACACCTGGCAGAGCCTCGATCTGCCCCCGGCTCCGGATGCGTGGCGGCAGCCTGCCGGTGTCGCAATCGGCCCTGGGGGCCGGTTCTACGTGTCCGACTCCGAGGCGGCAAGAATCGCCGTCCTCGATTCCGACGGGAGCGCACGGAACCTCGAGATCACCCCTCTGGAGGCCGGGCCGTCCGCTCCCCGGCACCTGGCCATAGATGCCGCGCGAGGCCGGCTGTACGTGGCCGATGGGGGCGCGAACGCCGTCGCCGTCTTCGGGCTCGACGGCACCGCACTCGATTCATGGACCGGTGTCCCGGGCCCGGCAGGCCTGGCTGTTGCGCCGGACGGCTCAGTAGTCGTTGCCGCCGCCGACACCGGCGAGATTCACCGCTATAACCCTGCGGGGGTGCTACTGGACTCGTGGACGGTCGTCGCCGGGTGGGGCGGTGGGTTGCTCGAAGGGGTCGACGTGGACGCGGACGGCTCGGTCGTCGTGGTAGATGGGAGCCGGCGGCGGGCGCAGGTGTATGACGCCGGTGGCCGCCATCTCGACGAGGTGCGCATCCCGGAGGAAGCGGTCGATGTGGCCGTGGAATACGATCCGAGCATCTCGGACCGGAAACGCTATTGGTTCGCCGCAACCTCCGGCGTCCTGCGCTACGATCCCCGCTACGGGCTATGGGATGATTGCCCGTTATCGCCACTGTCAGCCATCGCCGTCGCCGCCCAGGACGGTGCACTGGTGGCGGTACCCGCGACGCGTGACACTCCGCCGCGCGTCGTCCTGCTATCCTGCAACGCGCTCACCGGGCCGCCGATCAGCAGCTGGGGCAAGTCGGTCGAGGAGCCAGGCACTCTCTCCGGGCCGACCGACATCGAGATCGGCGCCGACGGGCGGGCCCTCATCCTCGACCTCGGGGCGCGCGTCCAGCGCTACCAGCTGGACGGTCGGCCCGTTGACCAGGTGGTGTACGCGGGTCCCGTGGCTGCCGATGCCGGAGAGGACGGCACGCTCTACGTGACCGACGGGTCGAGGGTTGTCGCCTTCGACCCGGACGGGGAGACGCTCTGGGATCACGTGCTCGATCAACGGGGCGAAGTGGATGCCGCCGGCCTCGCCTACGATGTGGCCAGCGGCGAGATCGTGATCCTGGATGCGGCTGCGCCGGAGCTCCTGCGCTACACGACCGGCGGCCGCAAGGGGCGCAGTGTGCCACTCGACGGATCGGGCACGTCCACCGTCTGGACCGATCTGTCCGCGGATGCCGACGGCAACCTCTTCGTGCTGGACCGCCGGGCACCTGCCGTGGCCGCCATCGCCCTCGATGGCCGGCAACGCACCATTCCGCTCCCGGTGCGGGCCCGGCGGCTGGCCGCGGGTCCCAACGGTGCCCTGTTCACGCTCGGGCGCGACGGCTGGGCGCGCCGCTACGACGCTCTGGGGAACCGTACGGCGGCATTCGATGCCACCCGGTTCGACGTGGCCGTCTCCTCCGACCCCTCGGACCTGGCCGTGGGCGTGGGCGGCGACGTATTCGTCACCGACCGGGCCGCGAACCTCGTGTCGCGCTTCAGCTGGGATGCCGCCGCCGAGTCGCGCGAGCCGCCCGTTGACGGTGCCAGCTGCCGCAGCTTCCCCAACAAGATCGCCGCTCCCCGGGAGATCATGCTGGGGGAGCTGGTCGAAGTACGCCTGATGCTACGCGGCGGGTGCGGCTCGGATGTCTCCACGGTGCCGCTGGACGTGCTGCTCATCCTGGATCGCTCGGGCTCGATGGCCCGCGACAAGATGAGGCTGGCGCGGGAGGCCGCGATCGGCTTCGTGGCCGAGGTGGACCTGGGAGTGGCTCAGGTCGGTGTCATCTCCTTCAATCGCACCGCGAGGTTGAATTCGCCGCTCACGACCGACCAGGGCCGCTTATCGCGGGCCATTCGCGCGATCACGGCTCAGGGCGGCACGAGCATCGATCGGGGCCTCGCCCTCGCGCGGGACGAGCTGGAGATGCGCGGCCGCCCGGAGGCCCAGCACGTCTTCGTCCTCCTGTCGGATGGGTACAACAACGCCGGTCACGACCCAGTCCTGCGGGAAGCCGATGCCGCGAAGCTGGACGGCGTGGAGATCTTCACGATCGGCATCCAGGCGGACGAAGAGCTGATGCGGCAGGTGGCGACCGATGACGAGCACTACTTCGCCCCCGAAAGCGCCCGTTTCCTGTACGAGATCTTTGACACGGTCGCAAAGCGCATCTCGACCTCGACGCTATTCAGCACCATTCTGGTGAGCGACGAGGTGCCGGTCAACATGCGCTACGTGCCGGACAGCGCCGACCCCCCGGCGACGTTCGATGGGCGTGTCCTGCGTTGGTGGTTGAGCACCGTACCGTTCAACGGGTTTGGCCTGCGCTACGAGCTCGAGCCCCTCGACGTCGGTTACTGGCCCACGAACGTGACGGCGTGGGGTGACTACACCGATGGTTTCGGGAACGACGGGCGGGTCGACTTCCCAGTGCCGAAGGTCCGGGTCCGGGGCACCGTAGCCACACCGACCCACACGCCCACCGCCACTCCAACGGCAACGCCAACGCCAACGCCGACGGCAACCTCCACTCCCACGCCCCAACCAGCGCTGGTGTATCTACCGCTCGCGCTACGCGAGCGGTGCGACCCGGGTCGGCAACGCGTCGACGTGGTGCTGGTAATCGATGCCTCGACGAGCATGCGCTGGCACACAGCGGCCGGGCGGCCGAAGATCGATGCCGCGCTGGAGGCGGCACGCGCCTTCCTCGATCAGCTGGACCTGCCCCACGACCAGGCTGCCATCATCTCATTCAACCGCAATGCGGTACTGCTTCAGCAACTGACCGGGGACCGTATCGACCTCGTCGCCTCGATCGGACGGATCCAGGTGGCACGGCAGACCCGCATCGACCTGGGTGTGGAGATGGCCCGACTCGAGCTCGCCTCCCCCCGGCGGCGTGCCGGCAACCAACCGGTCATGATCGTCCTCACGGACGGCAAGGCGAACCCGGTGCCGGCGGACGTCGCCGTCGAGAAGGCGCGCGTGGCGAAGGCGCGCGGCGTGAAGGTGTTCACGATCGGGCTGGGTGACGACCTGGATCTGGCGGCGCTGGAGGCGATGGCGAGCCGGCCGCGCTTTTTCTACCGCACGCCGGACGCGGAGGATCTTCAGGCGATCTACCGCGAAATCGCGCGCGTGATCCCGTGCGCGGCGGATGGGTTCTGGGGCCGGAGGTGGTGAGGGGGGGTGGAGGATTGTAGCGGCGGTCCGCTGCTATCCAGACGATGACGTAGACCGAGCCGTCGGGTCCGACGGCCAGGTCCCTCGGCTGGGCATTGACCGTCCACGTCCTGACGAACGTACCGTCGGCCTCGTGAATGGTGACATGCCCACGCGGCGTGCCGTACTGGCCCGCGACGTACAGCAAGCCGTCCGGGCCGAAATCCATCCCGACCGGGATCGACGTCATGGTCTGCTGGCTGACTTCGGTGCCATCGGGCTTGTAGCGCCAGATGCTCCCGAACAGCGCCATGCTCTGGCCGACGTACACATCGCCGTCGGGTCCGACCGTGAGCGAGATGCTGAAGTCGGCGGCAGTCCAGTCCTCGGTCTGCTTGCCCATCGGCTCGAACGCCTTCACCTGATCGCCCTCCCCACTGCCGTCCTGGTTGCCCAGCGCGAACACATTGCCGCTGGGAGCGGTGTCCAGGGCCAGGGTGATCATCCGCGGGTCCAACGATAGGAGGAACTCACCCGACCCTGTGAACCGCCCAATGTAGTAGTTTGGGGGGATAGGCGAATTGTCGTGTTGATCGACGAACACGTCGCCGCCGGACCGATTCTGTCACCGCCCCCTCGTGGCTGTTGAACACGTGATTCGGTCGAATCGGTTGGGGCCTGCTCGGCATTGACGGCGCGATTGGCCGTCTGGTATCCTCCGGCCATCCGCCGCTCCGCAACGGAACAAGGACCGTGAGCTCACTTGCCCTAATGCGCTACCTCGAGTCGACCCCCGACCGATACGACGTCGGTATGCGCTGGCTGACGCTCGGCCGTGTCGACCGGTTGCAGGCGAGCGTTGCGGCCGCGGCGACCGAATCACGAGGTGCGCGGGTCCTCGAGATCGGCTGCGGGACGGGGTCAGTAACAGCCATGCTGGTAGCGCGTGGCGGGCGGGTGACGGCCGTCGATCAGAATCCGGAGATGCTCGACCGTGCCCGGGACCGGCTCCCCGCGGCGGCGGCGCGCGGCGTGGCCCCGCGCCGGCGCGCGGGCGCCGCGGTCGCGCACGACGCGTGAGCCGGCGGTGG
>CAYYVH010000096.1:0-12462 GCA_964475075.1 uncultured Anaerolineales bacterium
TGCAGCTCGACCGAGTCGACCTGCGCGGCGCCGCTGGCTGTCGGGGCGATGGCCGGTCCCAGGGCAGAGACGTCCGCCGTCGCCGAGGTTCTGAAGAGCTGGTGGCATTGCGCCCGGCAGCCGCAGCTGTACTTCTACCGCGATCGCGACGGGCGCGAGATCGACCTGCTGATCGAACAGGACGGGGCGCTGCACCCGATCGAGGTCAAGCGGTCCGCCACGCCCCGTCCGGAGTACGCCCAGTCCTTCGGCGCCTTGGACCGTTTGGGCCTGCGGCGCGGTCACGGCGCGGTGCTCTGCCTGGCCCCTTCCGTCACCCCCCTGGACCGGCAAGTCACCGCTGCGCCCATCGGGCTCGTGTGAGGCCTGCCGGCGCCACAACCCGGGTCGGTCGCCGTGTTCGGTCCGGCTTGCGCCAGCGTGTGGCCACGTCCCGAAAGCACGAGGGGGCGGCTGGCCGCCGCCCCCTTTGGCTCTCTAGCCTTCTGCCGTCACGATCGCTACATGGCGATCCTGCGGCGCCTGCTCAGTCCGACTCCGGTTACCGTCATCACACCGACCAGGCTCAGTGCCGGCAGGGAGGCCTGACCCTTGGGCTCCTTGTCCTTGCCGGGCTTGTCCTTGCCCTTGCGGTGGCCGGGCGTGTCAAGATCGAAGTCGTGCTTCTTGCCGTGGTGCTTGATCTTGAACTTGGCCTTGAAGTGCGGCTTCGGCGACTCCAGGTCCGCCACCTCGAAGGCGAACACCTTGGTCTCGTTCGCCACGACCGACTGCACGCAGTCGTCGGTGGTGACCAGGTTGCCGTCGACGTCGTAGACGCCGACGATGTCGTATCCGTTGGGCACCTCGGTGCACACATCGACATCCCAATCCGAGTCGGAGGTGAAGATGAAGGGATAGACGTACTCGAGGACCCCGTCCTCCCAGGTCGCGTAGTCCGGCGAGATGATCTCGAGGTAGCTGCCCGTCAGGACCTTCTTGCTGCCACCGCCAAGCTGCACGTCGCCGTTCTTCTTGATGAACTTGATGATCTGGAAGTTTTTGGTGGCCAGGTCCACGTAGCCGTCGTCATCGGTGTCGACGAAGTCATCGGCGCTCTTCGTCTTGCCGGTGTAGGCGGTCTGATCGGCGTCCGCATCGTAGTACTCCACGATGACGAGAAAGTCGCCGACCGCCTCCTCGCCGAGCATGCAGAACCCGTCGGTGTCGGTCGTGCACGAGCTGATCAGGCCGAGGCCGCCGGCAAACACGTCCGCGTACTCGCCGGCTCCCGGCTCACCGCCGTACGCGGTCAGCAGATCGTCATCGGCCAGGTCGAAGACCTTCGCCACGGCCCCAGCCAGCGGCAGCTTGCAGCTGCCCTTGTTGTCGCCGCATATGCCGCTCTTCTGCTGGTCGACGATGTGGAGCTCGACGTAGTTGGCGTCGCCCACCGGGCACCCGGCGTGGATGCCGGCAACGAGCGGGCAATGGTCGAGGTCGTTGACGATTCCGTCGTCGTCCAGGTCGTCGTCCGGGCACACTTCGGGCACCGCGTCTAGCGGCCAGCTAGCGTCAACGTCGCCTTGCGTGCTCACGCCGGTGGTACCCCAGTAGTTGAACCTGGCGTCCACGGCGTCGGTCGTGTCGAAGTTGCGCACGCCGTACGTGTTGCCGTCGATCTTGTTGAAGTTGGCCACCACACCCGTCGCGCCGCTCGGCACAGCGACGGCTTGGTGGTTATCCGTCAAGGTGCTGCACTGCACTACCGTATCGTCGGGACCAGCCAGGATCACCACCGCACCCGACCTGTTGCCGGTGAGGGTGCTGTCGATGATGGTGTTGCCATCGGAGTTACTACCCTCAACGCGGACCGCTTGGTCAGTGCCGGAGATGGTGCAGCCGTCGACCAGGTTGTCCGGGCTCTGCCACAGGTTGATGCCCATCCTGGGTGGATAGGTAGGGTCAGCGGGCGGTGCTTCAACGCCTTCAACCGTGATGTTGGTATATGTTCCGCCCCCGCCGCCATCGACGTTGATCCCAACCTCACCGCCGAGCAGGGTGATGTCCCGTACCGTCACATTTGCCTTGTTGACCTGATAGATCAGGAGTGTGTCGTAGCCGGGTGCTTCGATCGAGAATCCGTTTCCGTCCAGCGTGATGCCGTCCTCGCCGATCAGAAGGCCGTAGAAAGCGGTGGCCTCGCAGACCAGGTTCGCCGCCAGCGTCGTCGAGTCATAGATCGTGTCGCCGCACTGGATCGGGTCGCATGCGTCGCCAATGCCGTCGCGGTCGCGGTCCTCCTGACCGGGGTTGGGTATGAGCGGGCAGTTGTCGACCTCCCGTGCGCCGTCGCCGTCGAGATCGTAGTCATCGGGCACATCGTCGCCATCGAAGTCCTTGGGGGCCATCAGCACCCACTCGCTGAAGCTGTCCGCAGCGAACAGCCACTGATTGTTGTCTACATCACAGCCGGAACCCGCATCGCTGCACTTCGCGATCTCGACATTGTCCTTGGTCAACCGGAGGTTGTGCTCCTTCGTGTTTGTTCCGTCCACCGTGCCGTCGTCGTCGCTGTCGTTCCACTTGAAGACCATCGTCACCGGCGGGTCGAATGCCAGCGGCGGCAGGATCTGTAGCGCGTATATGCCTACGGCGTTGCCGTTGTTGTTCGTTAGCTCGAAACCACTGCTGAAGTCGTCGGTGTGCGTAATCGATATGCTGACGCCTTCGGTTCCCGGCGGAAGAGCGCCCGGCGGGATGGTGATAGTCACCGTACCGTCGCCGGTGCTGACCTCGCCACCCTCGTCGTAGGTGACGTATGACCCGCCCGATAGGTTGGGGTCGCACTCGTCGGTCGCGTCGTTGGGGCAGACGTCACAGACATCGCCGGCGCTGTCTTCGTCCCAATCCGAATTGTTCGATATCACCGTGGCCGCATCACCGCCCAATACGTAGACCCCAAACATATTCTCGGAGAGGTCGTTGTCAGTGATCTGACCACTGCCCCAGAGGACTGCTCCATACCGACGGCCGTTCACGACGAAGTTTCTGACCGTGTTGTTCTCACCGCCAATCCAGAGTCCAGTCTCCCAGTTGTTGCAGGGCGGCGCCTCGCCCTCTGTCCGCGACAGGTCGAGTGGACCTTCGATCAGGGAGTTGGTGACATTGCTGGTCCTGATTCCTGTACACTGCGCCGTCCCGATGCTCGAGTTTAGAACGACTTCAGGGGCCGGTACACTCGATCCCTCACCGGCAATCGTGATGCCATCGGTGTCGGAGACATAAAGGGCATGGACGCAATGCGAGAAGTCGTTGCCGAGAATCTCGACGGTATCATCGGCTTTTGTCCAAATCCCGTGCCCTGTGGCCCCAGATACATTGTTGTATAGGATCCGGGTCCCCATCTCGGTTCCGAGAGGGCTGCCTCTCGAGCCTGAGACGTAAATAGCCGTGTTGTTGCCCGACAGATCGTTGGCGAACCCGCTCTCCGGTGGTTCCGCAGAGCCGATCAGGTTATCCTTGTTCTCACCAGAGATCAAGACGCCATATTGTCGGTTGTGTATCACCACGTTTTCCACGACGTTGTCGTGGCTGCGCAGGACCCCGTCCCGGTTTGCATCCCCGATGCCAATGCCCGTCCCCTTCGGTCCATCGGGGCCGAAGTAAGAGAGGTTGAGCGGCTCGCTGGGAGTTCCGCCGATACGCATGTTGATGCTGTTGTAGAGCTCTAGGGCCGTCCACAGGACGGTCTGAATCGATGGGTCCGGCTCAAACACGAACCCGTTCGTCCCGTCGAAGTCCCACATGCTAACGCCGTAGTCGCACTCGGAATAGATGTTGCCCGACAGCACCAGCTCACCAGCACCATGGCCTGAACCGTTGATTCCGATGTGGCTCCTGGACACGTAGTTATTGGTGACCGTCGTAAGCACGTCACCATTCCAGAGGTCAACGCCTCTCGTATTGTCGGTCAGGTTGTTGCCGTCAACGGTATTGTCACCAAATACGCTGACGCCCACCTGCCTCCCGTGAACCTTCACACCTGTGACCGTGTTCCCCGAGCCCCAGCCGACGATGATCCCGTTTTCCCGGTTGGGGCAGTATGGCATTTCCCCTTGAGTCCGCGAGAGATCGAGCGGGCCGGCGAACAGCGAATCGGTCGTGTCGGAGGTTCTGATCGCCACGCACTCCGCGGTAGCAATCGTAGAGTTCAACACTATCGTCGGCACGGGACGCCCCGGCTCAGACCAGAATGGGTCACTGGCCCAGTCTTCGCCGGTGACGGCGATACCATCTGTCTCACGGAGTTGCAGACCTTCGTAACAATTGGTGAAGTCGTTGCCTGCCAACTGGACCGTATCGTCCGCCCTCGAGTACACACCGTGCCCAGTGGAACCGGACACGTTGTTGTGGAAAACCCGATTCCCCAGAGTCGTAGTCGTGGCCGTCCTGGTATTCTCGACCCACACGCCGTACTGGTTGCCGGAGAAATCGTTCGCCGCTCCTTCGGTGGGCGGAGACGTCGTCCCAATCAGGTTGTTGGCGGACGTGCCGTGGATGTAGACGCCTCGAACGCGATTGTGAACGGCGACGGACTCGACCACATTGCTGGTGCTCTCCACGACGCCGCCAGCGGTATCCGTGATGTATATACCTGTGCCATAGGGCGTAGCGCCGTCGTACGAGAGATCGACGTTGCGCACGGTGACCGAGGCGGTGTCTTGTAGCCAGATGGCATAGGAGGCGCCCTTGGCATCGATCCACTTGCCGCCGCCATCGAACACCACATTGTCGGCCGTAATCTTGACAGCCGCCTGGCCAAAGCCCTCCTAACAGATCAGATCGTCGACAAGCGTGACCGTGGCGCCATCGTCGGTGATCGTGTCACCGCAGGCGATGGGATTCGCCTGAAGCACCCCCTCCCCTGGCTCAACAACCCGCGCCTCCGCCGCCGATCCGACGACCAGCGAACACACGACTGCCACGACAAGGGCGAACGGCAGCGCCGCGCGCCGCGACCTGAGGTTATGTACGAGATTGGCGAAGGTTGCCATGGTTCAGATTCCTCCTTGATTTGGTGACTTCGGACACACGCAGAGACAGCTGGGCCCGGCGAGCGGGGGTTGGCTCGAGAGGCGGGGACCTATGGACACCGGTCCCGCCGACGCGGGCACAAGACAGCGAGAGTGATGTGAATCTGTCCCCGCCCACGCGAAGACAGCGGACACACGTGGTCGGGACACGGTACGACGGAGCTGTGGCACGGGAAACTGCAGAGGGGCGCTCCTCACTGAGCGCCGGAAAAGGGGCTGATGGTCGCTGCGATTCGGCAGGTCGTGTCCCCTGCTGCAGAACACGCTCCCCCCCCGTGGGGAAGCCCCGGTAGGATAACATACGACCCGTCGAAAGGAAGCAACAATCGGGTAAAAAACCCAACTCCCAGCTGCTCGATGCGGGACCGGCCAAGGTCCGTGCACCAACCCCGCGGTCGTCCTGACCGCCCGGCACCGCTATCATTGATGCCGTGACCCCAGACGACCAAGCCCCCTCCAGTCAACGCCCGGACGCCGCCGCACGGTCCCGCTCCATACAGCGGGTGCTGCTGATCACGCTCGGGCTCAACATCGGCGCGGCCGCCGCGAAGCTGGCCGCGGGTTGGGCGAGCGGCAGCCTGTCTCTCCTTGCCGGCGGCGTCGACTCGGTGCTCGACGGCGGCGCCAACATCGTCGGCCTGGTAGTGGCGCGCGCCGCATCCCACCCGCCCGACGAGGCGCATCCTTACGGCCACCGCAAGTACGAGACGATCGTCGCGGTTGTGATCGCCTTCCTGTTGTTCCTCACCTGCGCGCGCCTGGCGTGGGGTGCTATCCAGCGGCTGCTGGGCCAAGCACCGGCGCTCGAGGTGGATACTGCCGTGCTCCTCGCCCCGGCAGTGGCGTTCATCTTCAACATCGTGGCGTCGACGTACGAAGGTCGGCGCGGCCGGGCCTTACGCAGCGAGCTGCTCGTGGCCGATGCCAGCCACACGCGGGCCGATGCTGGCGTCTCACTCGCGCTTATTGGGGGTTTGCTGGCCGTGCGCGCCGGCTACGCGATCGTCGATCCACTCCTGGCGCTGGCGATCGCTGCCGTCATTGCCTGGACCGGCTGGCAAATCGCGCGCGAGACGTTCGATGTGCTGGCCGACGCGCGGGTGCTGGATCCGGACGAGGTCGCGCGGCTGGCGCGCATGGTGCCGGGCGTCATCGGTGCCCACAAGATCCGCAGCCGCGGTCCTGGCGATGCCGTGGCGGTCGACCTGCACGTCCAGGTCGACCCGTCTCTCGGCGTCGACCGGAGCCACGAGATCGGCCACGAGGTGCAGGGACGGCTGCTGGATGATCTGCCGGGTGTGGTCGACGTGGTGGTGCACGTCGAGCCGGAGTGGTCGCTCGTGGAGGGAGAGATCGTAGCGGCGGCACGGCGTGCCGTCGGGCGCTTCCCGGTCGAGGCACACGAGATCTACGTTCACGAAGGCCCGCGCGTCGAGTTGGGCCTGCACCTGGAGTTGGACCCGGATCTCTCGCTGTCGGAGGCACATGCGCTGGCAAGCGAGATCGAGGCGGCCGTGCGGGCCGAGGCGCCGACGGTCGACCGCGTCGTCACGCACCTGGAGCCCCGCACGGGCGGCCGTGAGCCCGCCGGGGCGGCGGGCGGACGTGACTATTCCGCCCTCGTGGTGGATGAGACGGAGCAGGTCGCCGGCCTAGTCGACGCGCATGACATCGAAGTCGTCCGAGTGGCGTCGGGCGTGCGTCTGTCGGCACACGTGCGGACCGTGGGCGAGCTGCCCCTGTCCGAGGTGCACGCGCTGGCGGAAAAGCTGGAGGTACGCCTCCGCGCCGCCGCGCCCGAGCTCGAGCGCGTCACGATCCACGTCGAGCCGATGGCGTAGCCTCAAACCGTGCTGCCAACTCCGCGGAACGGGCAAGGCACGGCGAGCGTTTTCACGGATGCCGAATCGGTCCGATTGCCGTGCTACCATTTCCGGATACTGGACCCCGTGTGCGGTAACCGGGATGCGAGCGGTTCGGCCTCGACTCGTGCAATTCTCGACCTCCGATGAAAGGAAGCAGGTTCCCCCAATGATCCCCGAACTCGTGCCGACCAACACCCGTTTCTCCGATCGGCTCCTCCCGCTCCGGCGAATTCCCTTGGCCGCCGTCCTGGCCTTCGGGTTGGGGCTGCTGATTCTTGCCTTCGTACCCCTGTCCGCGACCGCGGCGCAGGTGCAGCCGGCCGCGGTCGAAGCGACCGAGCAGAACCCGTACGAGGTGGCGGCATTGGACAACCGCTTCGAACCGCCGGTGATCACCATACCCGTCGGCGGAACGGTGCGTTGGACGAACAGGGGTAGCAGCATGCACTCCACCACGAGTGACAACGGCTACTGGCATTGGATCCTCGTGCCCGGTGCCCGGTACAGCGTACGATTTCTCGTGCCCGGCACCTACGGCTACCACTGCGCGTATCACCGCGGCCAGGGCATGACGGGCACCGTGATCGTGACCAGTGGAACCGGACCCACTCCGACCGCCAGCGCGACCGTCACGCCCGGCCCTACGTTGCCGCCGGGACGAGGCGCCATCGTGTACGACCGCTTCCCGGAAGGGGGCAACAGGACGGACCTGTTCCTCATCAGGCCGGACGGCACGGGCAAGCAGCAGCTGACCAACACGCCGGCGTTTCACGAGGCGCAGCCCGACTGGTCGCCGGACCGGCAGCGAGTCGCCTACACCTCGGGGGCGGGCGACTATCGGCAGTACCCTTGGGGCCTGCACGTTTTGGACCTGGCCAGCGGCCAGGCGCGAGCCATCACCGCCGGGCGTGAGCACTACGAGCCGGACTGGAGGCCCGACGGCTCATCTATCGCCTTCACCACCATCACGCGCCGGTTGGACTACGTCGTCACCAGCTCGGCCATTGCGGTCGTGGCGCCGGACGGCAGCGGCTTCCGCCGGCTCATCGTACTGAACAGCACGAGCTATGCGCTGGCCAACCCGGGCTGGTCGCCCGACGGCCAGCAGATCGTTTTCACCGTCCGCTCGGATGCGACCGGCGGCGACCTGTATGTGATGAACGCCGACGGCAGTGACGCGCGGCGGCTGCTTGGCCGCGCCGGCTGGGACGACATCGATCCGGTCTGGTCGCCCGACGGTCGTTTCATCGCGTTCGCCTCCGGTCCCAACCGTGGCCGGGTGCAGGACACTGCGCACGACATCTGGCTGCTGGACGTGGCCAGCGGTGTGGCGGGCACGGTCGTTCGTGTTCCGGAGTGGGACCTCCGGCGACCGGCCTGGTCGCCCGACAGCACCCACATCGTGTTCAATGCCGAGTTCGCCCAGGATTCGTGGGCGCTCTACATCGTGCCCGCCACGGGCGGTGCGGTGACCGGCCCGCTGGACGTTGGATTCGAGCCGGACTGGGGCAGCGGGTCGCTGGTGCCCTGGCCGACCGCGGCCGTGAGTCCCACGCCGATCCCGACCGACATCACGCCGCCGTCCCCACCGACGTTCCCGCCGTTCCCGACGCCGGGACCGTCACCGACACAGGGCCCGCCACCCACGTTCCCGCCGCCCCCGCCGACGGTCACGGTGGAGCCTACACCGACTCCTGTCACCGCCACGCCCTCGCCCACCGTCACGCCTTCGCCGACGGCGACGCTGTTCGACGGATGGCCGTTGTCCTACCTTCCCTACGTGGCCAAGATCCACGACTTCTCCCCCGGACCGCCGACACCGGCGCCGGGCGAGTGCCTGACCAGCGAGCTCGAGCCCAATAACACGCTGCCCGAGGCGGACGGGCTGCCGCCGCTGTGCGAGGACCGCATGGTGCGCGGCGCCCTGCCAACGGGCGACCCGGAGGACCTGTTCCGGGTCGAGGTTGCGCTGACCGGCAAGCTCGAGGCGGACCTGCTCCTCTCGGGGCTGCCCGAGGGCACGAACTATGACCTGGCGCTCTATCGTGAAGGGGCGCTCGATCCGGTGGCGGAATCCAGGCAACCGGGCCTGTCATCCGAGTACATCTACGTCGACGTCAGCCCCGGGCGCTATTACCTGCGGGTAATGCCGGCGCCGGGCTCACGACGCAGCGAGGTGCCCTACCGGCTGAACTGGGTCAAGCAGTAAGGGTTGTGGGAGGTGCTGCAGCTGTCGTACCGTTGATTGATGTAGGGTTGCCCTCATTGGGAGGCCGCGCTGGCGCTCCTGGAGCGCGACGCGCCGCTGGATCCGGTGTACCTGGACGGCGGGACCGGATAGCCGGGCATGCGACGGGCGACCGACGCCCGTCTACTCGGATCACGGGCCCTTGGCCACCTCGACTTCCAGCACCGCGCTCGGCGCCGGGGGCTCCCCGCCGGGTCCGTCGGGGTCGTAGGACGCGCGAATTGAGGCCCTGCCCGCGGTGAGCCCCGTCACGCCGCCGTTGCGGTTGATGCTCACCACGCCCTCGGGCCAGGCGGTCCACTCCGCGAGCGTCGTGAGGTTGCGCATGATCAGGCCGGGCGAGTTGACCGTCTGGAAGCGGCCCAGGGCCGTTACCCCTATCTGTCCTCCAACCGAAAGCTGCCTCGTGCGGGCCGTAACGATGATGTCGCTCAACATCGGCGCCGGACCCAGTTGCACCGCTTCCACCTTGCCCGATTGCCAGTCCCTGTTGCGCCACAGGCCGCCGTTCGCGCCGACGGCGATGTTGTGCACGTCGTTGCGCACGACGGTGCCCGCGGCGAAGCGCTGCCGGTCGACCTCGTCGAATGCCGCCAGCAGCGCTACCGAGGGGAAGCCGGCATACGTCTGGGGCGTGCCGCGGCTGGAGAGCATCTCCCAGCGGTATCCCAGCGCCGGGATGCCGAGGATGGCCGGTATCCGGGCGTAATCGGCGCGGAGCCCCGTTTCGGGGTTGATCGCCGAGAAGACGAGCAGCCCGCGACCGTCGGTTGCCACGAAGCCGTTGGGCGGGATGTCGAAAGCCGCCGGCTCGCCGGGTGCGGCGTGCGGAGCGTCAGCCACCGTCACCTGCCAAGTCGTGGCACCGGCTACGTCGTGGTTGGCGTAGACCTCGAGCCCATTCTCGTAGGTGATGTGAACGCGCGGGTTGGTGAGGTCCAGCTCAGCCGTGAGTGCCGCCCCGAGATCGTACTCGGCCCCGTCGCCACCCACGTAGCGAATCGCCTGGACCGGGGACGCTACGATGGCGCCGTGTAGGGCCGAGAGCAGGTAGAACTCGCGGATGATGCCCTCCATCGTGCGGTGGTTGTTGGGCACATGGCCGTTGGTGGTAAAGAACGGGCTGTGCCCGAAGGTCACGATGTTCGTCCACCACGAGTCCAAGAAGTCGTTCTTCTTGCCGTCCGGCCCGTCGACGGGAAAAGAGGTGGGCATGTGCTGGTTCTCCCAGCCCATGCCGTGGTGGGCGCTGGTCAGGGGCAGGACCTCCAGCAGCTCGTAGTCCGGGATCACCACGAAGTCGGCATTTGGCTGGGGGCGGCCCTCGGAGGGTGTGAGGGGAATGGCCATGCTGCGGTGCCGGCCGTCCCACAGCCCGGACTCGTAGGACTCCCATTGCTTGTAGCGCCAGTGGCTGTTCTCGCCGAACAGTGGCCCGCCCACGGCCGCCTTCTGCGCCTCCAGCGCCTCGCGCGTCCGGGCGATTGCCTCGCCGATCGTGTGGGCCTTGCCGGAGGTTGAGATCTCGTCGATGACGTTCCAGGACGGCACCTCCGTCACCGCGTCGATGAACACCGCCCCGGGCTGGTACTTGGCGACGGCGGGAGCCATGCCGTCGACGTAGTGCCGGCGCAGGAAGGTCGGCGAGACAACGTGCAGCGGGTGGCCGTCGCCCTTCGCGCGGTCCGGGTCCTCGTCCCAGCTCGTGCCCTGGAGGTTGGCCGAGGTGTCCCAACCGTACTTAGGCTCTCCACGCGCGTTGTGTACGATGGGCGCCGGATCGTAGAGGTCGTTCACGGCCGGGACAAGGAGCCCGAGCGACCCCCAGCCCGGCTTGTTTAGAGGCTTGCGCGTTGGGTAGGCGTCGCCCGAGCCGTACGGCCCGTGCCCCTGCTGGTCCAGGTGGCCCGAGTCCTGGTAGAGCGCGACCGGGTGACCGAGGGTGCGCAGCTCGTCCATCAGGGCCCCGAACTCGCGGTCGGCCAACGCCATGTTGGCCGGGTCGTTGGGGTCGACGAAGGTGAGCCCGGTGTCGGGATCTTGCGCACCGCGGACGACTTCCGCCGGATCGCAGCCCATGATCCCCGCCACGTCACGATCCGGGTCGAGCAGGTTCAGGCCGTACTTCTCCCAGCCGAACATGTTGCCCGCCAGCTGGTCGATTCCCCACTCGGCGAGTGCTTGCCAGTGCAGGCGGTAGCTGTTCCACGCGCCCGGGGTCTGGTTGGCAGCGTTGAAGATCATCCGCCCGGCCAGGAGGTCGTAATAGGGTGATCGGGCGTGCGCCACAACAGGGAAGGTGTCGTGGATCTGCCGTGTCACCAGCACGTTCAGCGTCTCGTCCACCGGCGCCAGGATCCGGCCCTCCTCGTCGCTGTAGCTGGTCGAGCCGAAGAAGAGCTCGAAGCTGTCGTCGTCGGTTTGTGTAGGACCGTAGGCCGTGATGTTGCCGCCGTTGGATCGATACCAGTCAATGAAGACGGTGTAGAACAGACTGGAGCCGAAGCGCACCACGGGCACGCTGTCCATGTAGGGGATGTGGACGGGAGCGGGGTCGGGTGTGTGATCCGACGGGCCGGTCCGTACGCCCGTGTAGTTGCCCACGAAGCCCCGGTTCACCCCCGGATCGGCCGCCAGGCGCACCTTGAGGACCTTGCCGTCCAGCCAGAAGGTGTAGGACTTGGCTGCCGCCACGTCGCCGACGACCTCCCGGTAGGTCAGGGCGAGCACGCCGGCCTCCTCGTCGAACCGCTCCTCGACCAGCTCGACCGACGCTTGGGCGGCCAGCTCGGCCGGGGAGATGACCGCGCGGCCGCGGGAGCCGGTGCGCCAGGCGAGGCCGCCCTGGGCCACCGGTAAGGCGCCGGTCGTGCGCTCTTCGATCCGCAGCAGGCCCCGCTGAACGTCGGGGTGCGAGACGTCGATCACGTACTCCAGCGTCTCGTCACCCTCGAACCGGAAGTGGTAGGAATCCTCGAGATGTGTGACACCGGTAGTGCCATCGGCGCGTGCACCGCGAGGTTCGTGGACGTATTCAGGACGTGCCGGACCGGGTGCCGGCTCGGTCGGCGTCAGTGGGGTTGGCGGTGGCAGGTGCGTTGAGGACGGGGTCGGAGTAACCCGCGGCGTGGGATTTGCCGTGCCCGGCTTTGCAGGCTCGGCCCGCATCAAGGCGACCGGCAAGTAGATGGGCCATGCCTCCTGTGCCGGGTCGGCGGCGGGGGGGGGCGGGGCGGCGGTCGGGGGGGGGGGGCCCGGGGCGGGCGCCGGCGCG
>CAYYVH010000097.1:0-12296 GCA_964475075.1 uncultured Anaerolineales bacterium
GAGTGCAGCGGTACTGACGTCCGAAGTGCTCGTCGTACCGACGGTGGAAGCGCTCGAAGTGGTCGAGGAGCAGACGGTAGAGAGGTGGGGCCATGGGCCGGCGGGGGCGGTAGACGCCGATCGGTTTGGCATCCTGAGCCAGGTTGTCCCTCCCGCGATGGGTGGGTGGCTCCCGTCAGTCTATCGGGTAGGGCGTGTGGCAGGCAAGGGGGTAGGCGCCGTGTTTGGGACAGGGTTGCGACAGATTGACGCAGCGGGAGCTGGCGGCGCGACTATGCGTTGCTCAGCCGACAGCGATTCAAGTCGCACGTGCCCGTCGCGGCACCGCCTACGGGCTCTACAACGCGGCGATCGGTCTGGGGGGGCTGGGCGAGGTGGAGAGGGGCCCGAAGCTGAGCCCCGCCCGGCGGCACCGGTTTGGCGCTGGACCGGCTGGCCGAGACGTAGGTCAGAATTGGCATCTGGCTTCCGGCAATTCCGGTCATCGAGAGATGGCCCCGCTGGTTTGCCGTCAGACTTGGTCTAGCGGGGGCGGACCGAGGGCAGGTCGGTTTCCGTACCAGGCTGCCGAGATTCCATCGGCGTCGCTGTCCGTCGCGCGACGATGCCGGCATGGCTGTTCCTTACGTATCGGCGCCGAGGCCAATTCCAGCTCGGATGAGTGCGCGGCGTTCGTCGAGACGTTGCGGTTCGTTCAAGCGCAGGAGGCGGATCGTCACGCGCGCTTCCGGTGTCCGAGCTCCGATTCGCTCCTTTTCCCACACGAAGTGATCGCCCCACTGTTGAGCGCGAGGATTGAAGAGGGCGACGAGCTGATCGCTATCGGTGTCGATTGACGCGATATTGGGCCCCTTGTAGCGGTTGCAGCGCATGCAAGCCAGAGCCAGGTTGTCAGCTGCGGTCTGCCCACCATGCTGACGGGCAATGACGTGGTCCGGCTCATGCCGATGCGCCGCGAACTGCTCGGGAAACCGGCAGTACTCGCATCGACCACCGGCACGGCGCACAACAAGCCGGCGCAGATCCAGCGGAATGTCGACCTGCATCAGCCTTCGCCAGTGTTCTTCTCGGCGACTCGTGCCTTCAGCAGGATGACGATGTGCTCGATCATTTGCAGCTCGTCGAGCTCGGAATGTTCTTGCTCGCTGAGCATACCGGCCTGATTGAGGGCTAGGAGCCGCTGGAGCTGGTTTTGTGCTCTATCGGATACGTGGAAGTCGCGAACGTCCTGGTGCGACGGATTTGTGGACAAGAACTCAATGACCTCGGATGCGGTCGCCGCAGCGAGCGTACGGAATCCACTGAGACCAAGCTCTAGAACGGTGGGCATCCACTCCTCCATGCCTCGAATCCGTTCTGCGAGATCATCTGGTATGGGCAGAGTCACTTCGGCCATCGTGCACTCCTAGGGATAGTGCCTCCTATCGATTATAGCACTCGGGCCTTCGCCGTGCGCTTCCGCGCGGCAGTCACCTCCACGACGCTATTTCGAAGGCGGGCGCGACACGCTGCTGAGCGAGGTGATCGGTAGTCAGGTTCGGACCGCAGGTCTCTCGACAACGCGGAAACAGGCATGGCAGGCAGTTTCTGCCGAGTAGGGCTCCCCCGCTTTGACGGACAGCGTGGAGATTGGGTCTCAAGCCGCTGTCGGAAACCGAGACGCCTGCGGCCGCAACTCGCCGCCCACCGCCGACGTGGGCGGATCCTACAGCGGTGACGAGGGCGCACCCATCGCACTGGCCGGCGCGACAACGTCGGATCCGGACGAGGACACGCTGACCTTCGCCTGGACGGTCGACGTTCCGGCACGGTGCTCCTTCTCCGACCCGGCTGGCCTCAACCCCAACCTGACCTGCGCCGACAACGGCACGTTCGTCGCCGCGCTGTAAGTAACCGACGGCATCCACGATCCGGTCACGAGCGAGGCCACGGTCGCCGTCGCCAACGTCGCGCCCACGGTCCTTGCCATCACCGCTCACGGTGAGCCGGTCGACATCAACTTCTCAAGGCTGGGAGGCCAGGATTCGAACCTGGACCCACGGATTCACGATACGTTACGAGCCCAGCTGCGCGAGCAAGACGGGCGGCACAAACATCCCACGGCCGGATCGCTCGACAGCCAGAGCGTGAAGGCAAGCAGTTGGCCAGGAGAGAGGGGCTATGACGCGGGGAAACGCATCAACGGCCGCAAACGCCACATCGTGGTCGACACGGTGGGCCTGCTCCTGGCGGTCGCGGTGACTCCAGCGAGCGTGCAGGACCGCGACGGGGCGCGGATAGTGCTCAAGCGCCTCCCGGGCAGTGCCAAGAAACTCCGTCTGCTGTGGGTGGACGGCGGCTACCGCGGGAAGCTCCTGGAATGGGTTGACCCGCTCTTTCGCTTCCAGCTGCGAGTCGTGCTCCGCTCCGATGATCAACGTGGTTTCGTGATCCTGCCACGGCGCAGGGCCGTCGAACGCACGATTGGGTGGCTCACCGCCAACCGACGCCTTGCCAGGGACTACGAGGCCCTCCCGTCTGCCAGCGAGACCCTCATGTACATCGCCATGACACGCCTCATGCTCCGTCGGTTGGCTCCCACATGACGACCTTTCCAAACAGGCTCTAAGGAACGGACGAGAGTGACTGATAGCTGATAGCCGATAGCCCGTGATGATGCCCCGCCTCCCCACACACCTTCAAGTCATCAGCATAGCCCCGACCCACACCACCGTTCCGCTCACATCTTGACAACCGAACATTTGTTCTGTTATACTCCCGCTATGTCCAATCATCCGCCACGCATCGCGTGCGTCCACCTGCCGCACGTCGCGGTCGCTCTCGAGGAGCGTGACAACGCCGTCCTCGTCGGGCGCCCCCTGGTCATCGAGGCCCCGCAGCCTGGGCCGCACACGGTCTACGATCTGTCGTATGCCGCCCACCTGGCCGGCGTGACGCGCGGGATGAGCCTCACCCAGGCCCGCAAGGCATGCCCGGAGCTCACCGCGCTCCCGGCGCGGCCCGATGCGTATAGAGACACATTCCAGGTGCTGCTGGCGCTCTTGACCGAGCTCACCCCGGCCGTCGAGCCGGCGGACCTCGAGCGCAGTTGGCTGACCGCCACAGGGCTCACGGCCAAGGGCGGAATGGAGCGGGTGCTGGCCGAGGAGCTCACCTGGCGGGTGCGGCGCGAGGTCGGGTTGGCCAGCCGGGTAGGGCTGGCCCATGGCAAGCTCACGAGCAAGATCGTGACCCAGTACCTCGAGCGACGCGACGTCATGGTCCTCCCCCCGGGCAAGGAGGCGATCTTCCTGGGTGGGCTGGCCACGCGCTACCTGCCGCTTTCGGCCCCCAACCACCGGCGCCTACGGCAGCTGGGCCTGACCAAGATCCACCAGTTCGCCGTGCTCCCATCGGGGGGGATCCTCCCCCGCTTCGGCTACGAGGGCCTGCGGGCCCACAAGTTGTCCCACGGCCAGGACGACGCGCGGGTGCACCCCTGGCAGAGCGAGCCGCTCCTGGAGGCCGAGCACGCCTTCCCGGAGCCCATCGCCAACCACCGCAGCCTGCACTATCATGTGGAGAAGCTGGCCTACCAGATAGCCCGACCGCTGGCGGCCCAGTTCCAGATGGCAGGATCCCTGGCAATCACGATCACCTTCGAGGACGGACACGCCGTCACGCGCCAGCGCACGCTGGCCGAGCCGGTAGCGAGCCCCCGGGTGCTCCTCACCCACACCGATGCGCTCTTGAGCAGCATCACGTGGGGCGTGCCCGTCGAGCGTGTGGCCCTGTCGGCCCAGGGGTTGTGCCCCACCGTGGGTCGCCAGCTGGCGCTCTTCCGCCGGGAACACGAGGCCCACGAGGGGGTCGAGGCGACGCTGCGGCGGGTACAGGCGAAGTACGGCCCGGAGATCGTCCAGCAGGGCCATCTTCTCGAGCCTGACGCGCCGCTGCCCGAGCGCCGCGCCTATCTGGTGCCGTGGGGGGCAGCGTGAGGGACACCAGTGCGCCAATACATCCGCGGCGATCCGATTCGAGTCCAGGCTACCGGTGACGGCCGCCCGGTGGCCTTCAGCTGGCACGGCCAACTCCACCGCGTCGCGACCATCGAGGACGTGCGCGAGCCACGGCTGGAGTGGTGGTCCCCCAGCGGCGAGGTCCACCGGCGCTACCACCTGGTCACCACGCACCAGGGCTTGATCTGCGAGATCTACCACGATATGACTGGGGGTGGGTGGTACATGGGGCGGGTGTACGATGAGAGGTGGGTGGTGGGTGGTGGCTTGGGGGAGTGGCTTGGCTTGGGCTATCGGCTATCAGCTATCAGCTATCAGTCACGAGCTGCCGTTTCCAAGGGTGGTCCAGTTGGGTGGACTCAGAAGATGGGCCGGGGGAGAGCGATGGATCCTGATCCGCCGAGCTGATAGCTGATAGCCGATAGCCAGTGATGCAGACACGTTCTGCGCAATCCACGCGGGCATCGCTCGCCACACCCGACCTCGCCCCACCGTCAGACCGCGTGTGATGCACGCCCGGACGTTTGACCACCGGCTTCGTGCTTCGCGCGTTCACTAGCCCCCCGGCGCCTGAGCCTGTACAATTCGGGGCCAATCTCGGCGTCCCCGCCAGTTACGGAAGCGAGGTTTGCCCATGACTTGCGAGCCCCAGGACATTGCCTGGCGCGTCGGCGGCCCACAGGGCTCCGGCGTCGACACCGCCGCCCGGCTCTTCAGCTGGGCCTGCGCGCTGGGCGGGCTCCACGTCTACGGACGACGCGAGTACTACTCCAACATCAAGGGCCGACACAGCTACTACGACGTCCGGGCAGCTTCCTATGCCCTTACCAGCCACCGGGACGACGTGAACCTCCTCACCTCTTTCGAGCCCGAGACGCTCGCTCGCCACTGGCTGAACGTGGTGAAAGGCGGTGGCATCGTTTACAACGCCGCCGATGCCGATGTCCCGCTCGACCGAATCACGTTCCTGGACCCACGGGCACGTGACGACCTGGCCACCTACCTGGACGAGCGTTGGCTGCCGCACGGCACGAACGGAGTGCTGGATGCCGCACAGCAGCATGGCATTCATACCTTCGCCGTGCCCTACGACGAACTCTCGACCCGCCTGGCGGAGCGACTCGACGTACCGAAGTCGGTCACCGACCGGACCCTGAACACGCTCGCGGTGGCTGTCTCGTGCGCCATGTTGGGTTACGACCAGCAGTTTCTGGCCGATGCGCTGGAGAGAGCCTTCACCGGCAAGCCGAAGGTAGTCGAGCTCAACGTGGCGGCGGTGGACCTCGTCTACCGCTTCGTCGAAGAGAAATTGGCCACAGGCGAGTTCGATTGTCGCATGCCGCCTGCGGATCCCCGGCTGAACGAGGACCGCATCATCACCAGCGGAGCCGAAGCGGTTGCCCTGGGCAAGCTGGCCGGGGGCCTCGGGTTCCAGACTTACTACCCGATCAGCCCGGCCACCGACGAGAGCGTCTACATCGAGGGGCACGCAAACTTCCCGGACCAAGGTGGCGGCCAGCACTCAGTCGTGGTCGTACAGACGGAGGATGAGCTGGCCGCCGTCACCATGGCCTCCGGCGCGGCGCTCACCGGCACGCGGAGCGCCACCGCCACCTCGAGCCCCGGCTTCTCGCTCATGGTGGAGGCCTTGGGCTGGGCGGCGGTCAACGAGGTGCCGCTGGTGTTCACGCTCTGGCAACGTGGCGGGCCATCCACGGGCCTGGCCACGCGCACCGAGCAGGGCGACCTGCTGTTTGCCGTCCGTGCCGGCCACGGTGAGTCACCGCGGATCGTACTGGCCTCGGGTGACCTGACTGAAGCGTTTTTCGACGCGGCCCAGGCGTTCAACTATGCTGAGCGCTATCAGATGCCGGTAATCCACCTGGTCGACAAGGCACTCGCCTCCACCACCCAGACTCTGCCCCGCTTCGACGTCGACGCGATCCGAATCGACCGCGGGCTGGTCGCCGACACCACGTCCGCCAAGGACGGCGGCAGGCCTTTTGCTCGTTTCGCGCCGACGGAGAGCGGTGTCTCGCCGCGAACGCTTCTCGGTCAACCCGGGGGCCTCCACTGGCTGACGGGCGCCGAGCACACTGTGCTCGGCCGTGTGACCGAGGACCCAGTGATACGCGAGCAGCAGATGGAGAAGCGGATGCGCAAGCTGGAGCTGGCGGCACGCGAGATCCCCCTGGCGGAGAAGCTGGCCGTCTACGGCAGGCCAGACGCCGATTTCACGATCCTGAGCTGGGGGTCCACCAAAGGCGCTCTGCTCAGGGCGATGAGCCGGCTCGAGGAGGAGGAGATCAAGACGCGACTAGTCCACATTCGCCTGATGTGGCCCTTCCCGGCCAGCGAAGTCTGCGCGGCGCTCGAAGGCGCATCACCCCTCGTGGCGGTGGAGATGAACTTCTCGGGCCAGTTGACGTTGCTCGTACGCGAGCAGGCCAACTGCGCACCCGACTACATGATTGTCAAGTACAACGGGCGGCCCATGTCCTCGGCGGAGCTCCACCGGGAGCTCAGGCGTATTCACGACGGGAAGGCCGAGGCGCGGATCGTGCTCCGGAATCCCCTCGAGTAGGAGAAAGGCGGACCAGATGACCGCAGAACCAACGCCTGAGAAGTCACGTCCCAAGGTCACAGCCAAGGACCTGCGGGTGCCCATCGCGCACAACGACTGGTGCCCGGGTTGTGGGGACTTCGGCATCCTGAGCGCGATCCATCAGGGGCTGGCCGAGTTGGATCTGCAGCCACACGAGGTGGTCATGGTGGGGGGCATCGGATGTTCGGGCAAGACACCCTACTACGTGAACGCCTACGGGGTCCACACCCTGCACGGACGGCTCCTGCCCTATGCGACGGGCATAAAGCTGGCCAACCCCGACCTTACGGTTGTCGCCGTAGGTGGGGACGGCGACGGCCTGGCCATCGGCGCCGGGCACTTCGTCAACTCGGGGCGGCGCAACGTGGACCTCGCCTACATCCTGTTCAACAACGAGGTCTACGGTCTGACGAAGGGCCAGGCGGCGCCGACACTGCCCCTGGGCTTGCAGACGAAGGCGCTGCCCGAGCCGAACATGCAGGGTCAGGTCAACGCGCTGCTCCTGGCCCTCACCTCCGGCTTCACCTGGATCGCCCGGGGCTACGCCTACAACGTCAAGCAGCTCACGGGCCTCGTTCAGCAGGCGATAGGGCACCCAGGCCTGGCCTATCTGGAGGTGCTCCAACCGTGTCCGACGTACAACGACCTCCACACCAAAGACTGGTATTCCGGCAAGGACCTCGCGCTGGTGCATTCGCGGATCTACGACCTCGCCGAGGAAGGCTACGATCCGGTTATCCGCCCGAACACCGATGACGACCTCGTGCGGGCCAAGTGGTTGCAGTTCGTGGCCAAGGCCCAGGAGTGGGGCGACCGCATTCCGACGGGCGTACTCCTCGACAACAAGGGGCTTATGCCTTTCGGCGATCGCCTCGCCACCCTACTGCCGACCTACAAGCAGGCCCCCCCAGCGAAGCGCCGCATCGCCGACGAACAGGGCCGCTCGACGGCAGACCTGAGCCCGCACCTCGCCGAAATGGCGGTCGGGCGTCCCAGCAGGCGGAGAGAAGCGGTCAACAGCTACCCGGACTCCGGTCCTTTGCCGCCCCATCGCTGACCTTTTGCGGGCCGTCGACCACCAGGCACCCGTCCAACGCGCCGCGCCAGTACGGCGGGAGCGCATCGCGGTCCAACCGCGCGGCCAGGAACCCCAGCAGCGCCACGTACTGCGCGTACTCCACTACGACGCCGACCTCGTACCCCTGCCCGTCAATCACAATATGCGGCGCGTTACACACGTGCAGCGGTGACGCACAGGCTGTTCCGAGGACTGATGCTTCCGGTATTGCCACTTCTCTGCTCCTTCTCTCGATTCGGCGCCCGGCTCGCGGACGCCCCATGCAAATTGACCTACCCTACGATTCTAACCGCACCGACCGCCCGTACGCGATACCCCTGGCGCCATCTTTGCGCCACGAAAGCGACACGGTGCTCACTCAGCACCTCCGGGTCCGCAACTCCACACACGCTACGTACGTAAAAGGCGACGGGTAGGACAAGATTCAACATCAACAAGATTCAACATCAAGCTGCAATCGGGAGACGAGGTGACGAGACATGGATAGAGCGCTGCGACGATCTTTGGGCGACCGAATTCTGGGAGGGGTGTGCGGCGGTCTGGGCCGCTACTTCGACATCGACTCGGCACTCGTGCGCTTGGGGTGGGTGCTGTTCACCCTTATGGGTGGCTCGGGAGTGCTGGCCTACCTGCTGGCGTGGCTGATCATACCCGATGAGGCGGGGGAGCGCTCACCAGTGGCGATCTCGCTGTTCATCCTGTTCTTCGTGCTCCCGATCCTGTGCCTCCTGTGCCTCGCGCCTTTCATCCTCGGCACCGCCCTCCTGGGGGCAATCGCCAATAACTGAGCGCCATCGAGTGGCGCTCAGCGTTCCTGGCAGTCGTGGCTGGGGCCGGGGCCAAGCGCCTCAGCCCCCGGCAACCGGTCGGCGAGCGCGGCCGGTTCGTGGATGAGAATCGGCAGGTGCTGGGGGCAGATGTGCCGCTCCGCACCCCGGTAGCGGAATGCCAAGAGCGGCACGGTATCACTGCCCTGCTCGCAGACGAGGCAGCGGGACGTCGGATCGGGCTCTTTTGGCATGATGGCCTTTCTCAGTTGGATCTGCCACCGGTGGCGCTCCCGGCACAGGGGTGCAAAATGGTAGCACGCGGGGCTTGGCCAGGCCAAGCCCCTACACATGGCGATCAATCAGATACTCGAGCCAAGGGCTCCCTTGAGTTTGGCCTGGTCGAAGTCCACGATGATCTGGCCTCGGACATTGAAGGTGGGCGTGGTCTCATCCCCGTCGGCCCAATCGCGCACACGCTGCGCCGCCACACGGTCACGGCTGATGTCCACCTCGACGAAATCCACGCCCAGTTGCTCCAAGAACAAGCGCGCCCGTCGGCAAGCTGGACACCAGGGCGTGCAATACATGACCACATCGGCATCCGGCTCGGCCGGCGGCTGTTCCGCTGGCTGCGCTGAGGCGTGAGCGGTCGCCGCAGCCGGGTCCACTTCGCCCAACACGCGGAACAACTCCTCGTTGTCCGGCTGATCGGATATGTCATGCACATCCACGTAACGGACGATGCCCTGCTTGTCGATCACGAAGATCGCCCGCTCCGAATGGCCCTCCGGCCGGAACACGCCGTACATCTCCGCCACCTTGCCATGCGGGTAGAAGTCGCTCAACAGCGGGTACGAAATGTCGCCGAGGCTCTCGGCCCACGCCGTCAAGCAAGGCACGCTGTCCACGCTCAGGCCCAGAACCTGGGCCTCAAACCCTTCGAACCGATCCAACGCGCTCTGGTACGAAGGGATCTGACTCGTTCAGACCGGTGTCCAGGCCAAGGGGAAGAACACCAGGACCACATTCTTGTCCTTGAGGTCGCTCAGCCTCACCGCACCTCCATGGTGGTCCGGTAGGCTGAAATCGGGCGCAGGTGTTCCAACTTCAAGTGCCACTACTCTACCCTCCTCATTTTATGCGAATTGTCGTACGGATTGTGGCAGCCCGGCGCTCTAATGGCAAAACGGGCCATACTGCCATGGACGGCGGGCCGAGTTGACCGCACCGTCCTCCGCCATCACGAATCCGGCGCTCAACAAGCGCTCCCTTGCGGATTCCAGCCTCTCCTCGTAGACATCAATCCGGTGGAACCTGTACGTTTAGAACGAGTTCGCCCGAGCAACCCACGGCCTTGTTCACTGTTTGGATGATGTCGCTGAACCCATTCTTACGCACGTTTGGAATCGAACCCCCTGCCGGCGCATCGGCGCCCTCGGTTGCACGGTCTTATTTGTTGACACGCCCTAAGATCTGGGGCGATGCTGCGGAGATGAGGTCTAGAAGGCCTGGCTACACATCTGTCGGCGGTCAATATGCATACGTAGGCCTGGTAGCCCGCCTGGCAATCTATGACATAAGTACGCCAGCCTCTCCTCAGTTCGTTGCGAGAACCGAGAGTCTCTTGGGCGGAACAGAAGCGTCGGGGGATTATGCTTATCTTGCCGACCGGTACTCAGGCCTTCGAGTGGTCGACATCGGAGATAGCGAGGCAGTGGCTGTGTCGGACGTCGACGCCCGCTGGCGAGAGCTCAAACCTGTCTTCGTGCTTGGCATGCAGCGGTCAGGTACTTCGGTCCTGGCACAGGCGATTCTGCGCATGGGCTTCCAAGGTTTCGCAGAGGGCCACCTCTGGCTTGATCTCGTCATGCCCTTCGAGGCGCTCCTTGACCCGTCGTACCGCGCCCCGTTGCGCCACGAAGACTACACCCCAGTACCGCCGGGCGGAAGTGACGCACCGGTCTTACAGTCACCGTTGGGCTGTAGGGGCGACCCGGTGGGGCGCCCCGAACCGGCGGACAACTCCCGCCGACATGTACTACGCAAGGACCGTTCCCGCGAGATTCTCAAGTACGTGGCCGTCGCGATCGACCAATTCCACCGCGATCACCTTCCCGCAGGTTTCAGCCGCTGGATGGACAAATCCCCGGGCGCCTACGCCGTGCGGAACGCCCCCGTGCTTGCGGTCATGTTCCCGCGGTCCCAGTTCGTCTTCATCCATCGAAATGGGATCGCGACTGTGCACTCCGGCAAGCACCGCTGGCCGCCGACCCCTTCGAGTCCGCCGGGAGGCTCACCGCCTTCCTCGGTACCCCAGACCATCATCGCGCGATCGCTGAGTTCTTCTGGTCGCAGCGGGTGCTGTCCTCATTACCCTCGAAGTCAGCGGGCGACTATCACTACGAGATCGACTGGACTGAGGAGGAGAAGCGTTTTTTCGTCGAGACGTGCGCGAGCGAGATGACGGCGTGGGGCTACGAGCTGGACTTCGGGGCCGGCACCTGAGCCATTTCCTTGCCCGCAGCCCGCTCGGCGCAGATGGCGTAGCGGAAACAGATCGAATCGGAGAATCCCCGGCGCATCGTCGAGGCCTCGTGGGGTTCCAGGCGCTGGACGTAGTCGTTCAGCGTGGTGTCGAGGAGGTCCGAGTGGCCCTGGCGGTCAGCGTCGCGGCCAGTCACTCCCATGGCAAACTCGACGCCAATTGCCGGCTGATAGAGCGCCGCCGGGAGGACAGTCGCGAGCCCCAGCATGAAGAGGGTCAGTGCCATACGCGCCGTACCGGTATTGCTCATGATCGCTCCTCACTCTGCTTCCAGCGCCAGGCGGAAACCGATCCCGGCGTCTCTGGCCGTGGGGTGATGGCGGGCGCGCATATTGCACGGGCAGTCGTCGCCGCTGTGGTAGAAGCCCCCGCCCCGGATCACGCGCCGGTCATCGGGCGGCGCCTCGGTCTCCTCACGCCCATCGACCGGGTCGTACGGGTAGCGGTACGTCGGCCGCTCCGGGTCGCTGCCCCAGCGGCTGACCGTCCACTCGCCCACGTTTCCGCACATGTCGGTCAGGCCCGTCGGCGTGTCCCCGCCAGGGAACACACCCGTCGGCGTCGGCCGTTGCAGGTGCGTGCCAAGCTCGTTCGCACACAGCCGGTCCGGTGCTTCGCCGAAGGCAAAAAGGCGCCCCTCCGGGCCGCGACCAGCCGCCTCCCACTCGGCCTCCGTTGGCAAGCGGAATGGCCGCCCCGTCTGCGCCGCCAGCCAAGTGCAGTATGCGCGGACCTCGAACCAGCTCACGCCTACCACCGGCTGCGCCGGGTTGCCGTACCCCTCCTCGCCCCAAAACGCGGGCCGCGAAAAGCGCTCGTCCGGAAACTCGCGCTTCAGCTCGGCGTCGAGCTCGGCGTCGGACATGGCAATCCACCGCCGCCACCGCGCCACGGCCTCGTCATCCATGCGACCATAGTCGTGCAGCTGGACCAGCAGTCCGGGCTCGGCGCCAAACACCCGTGCCCAATAGCGGTAGCGCTGGCGCTCGCCGGCTGCCGTGCCCACGCCGCGCCGCCAAGCGCGGCCCGCCTCGCTGTCCCACCAGCGATCGTCATTGTAGCCGCCGGCGTCGATGAAGTGGCGGTACTCGGCGTTCGTTACCGGGAACGCACCGAGGGCGAAGCCGGCCAACTCCACGCGATGGGTCGGCATGTTGTCGTCGAAGGTCTTGCCGATGGCCTCGTACGGCTGGTCGGCGCCGATGACGTACGAGCCGGCCGGCACCTCCACCACGGGCGGCTCGAGGAACGGGCCATCGGGTGCCCTCCCGCGGCTCGACAGCGGGGCGTCCAGCGCGGC
>CAYYVH010000098.1:0-12201 GCA_964475075.1 uncultured Anaerolineales bacterium
GCACCGAGGGCAGGTTCCTTAGAGTAAAAAATTTCTCCGATGATACGCAAACCCCAGACCGGCCGCGCCCGCTGCCACGAACGCGGTTGATCCGCTCAATGCGACGTCGCTCACCATATCCGAAAAGACGTCCGTCGCGCCCAAGAAGACCGGTTGCACCCCTCCGAGGTCGAGGACGACCAGCCGCAGGCCTACGCCCACGTACACCGTGTTGCTTTCCACGGCGACGGCGGTGGTGGGACCCACCCAGACCTCACCCAGCAGCTCCACCTGGGTCCCGCCCGCGTGGGGCGCAACACCGATGTCACCCACTTGGGAGCGATGAGCCGCCGGGTGCCCGCCGGCGGTATCGGTGAGATGAAGGTCCGATGCGCTCCCAACGCCCACGGCTGTCCCCACGATCAATGCTCAAAAACCGAAGATGAGTAGTGCTTCGCGGTTCACAATATGCCCTCCCGGTTTCTTCCGGCCCACTGCACGACCCGGCCGGGGTTGAGCGGCGCCGGTGAACGTCCAACGACCATGCCGGGCCGGCTCACGGCGTCGGCGAGGCGGTGCACGTTGGCGGGGGCGCGTAGGTGGGCGCCCAGCCCTGCCCGCGGTTGTTGTCCTCGTTCGACTCAGCCACTGCCTGGCGGACATCGGCGATCGCGCCCAGCGATACGCTCGGTATCCGGCGGCACACCGATCCGCCTGGAACCATGGTTGGGCTGTCGAGTACCTCGTGGACCCTATTGAACTCCAACACATTCACGGCCGGCTCAGCCGGCGCGTTGCCCCGGTTCTTGATGCACACTACACTGTACGGCTCGTCGCCTGGGCAGGGCCAGCAGCACTCCCACCTGTATGTGAAGTCCGGCACAAGATCCGGCATGGGCGGTGGCGTGCCCGTGGCCGGCGTTGCCGACGGACTGGACGTGCACGTGGCCGGAGGTTTCGGGATGGGCAATCTCTCGCGAATCACGTTGTTGTCCTCGCGGCTCTCGTGCACCCTGTTGCCCACGTCCACTTCGGCAACGGTCTCCGCCTCATCGCCGCGGATGTAGCCCTCGAACCACAGATCGAGCGACGCCCCTGCCCTCAGGCCCGGGGCGTCGTGATGTAGGCTCATGACGCGCACCCGAAACGGTTCGGCCGCCGCCTGGCCAACATTCGACACGCGCACCCAGGTGCCAAGCTGGCCCGGCTGGCAATACGTCGACGGATCTACCGCGATGTATACGCTGTCAATCGCCAGGTCGGGCAACGCTTCACCTGGAGTCGCCGTTGCCGTCGGCGGCGTGCCAGTTGCCGTGGTTGTAGGTGTGGGCGTTGGATCACAGAACGGGAGCGACCTGGTCTTCGGCGTGGGTGTGCCGCCCGGGGGTAGCGTCCACGTGTTGTTGTCCTCCTCGCTCTCCTCCACCCAATTGCCCACATCCACATTGACGGACTCGGGGAGGAATCGTGGCTGGCTCCGCAGGGAAAATGACTGCCCGGCACCCAGTCCAGGTACGCGCCAGGCAGCCGCACCGCCCGCCACTGAGAACCAACCCGCCGCGGCGTCGCCGCTGTTGCGGATGGTGACCTCGAAGCGCCAAGGCTCGTCGGCTGGTATGCACAAACCGGCCGCTCCGGGCATCTGGACCGCCAGGCGATCCCACACAGCGCCGACCACTTCCAGGTCAGGCAACGGCGGGTTGCCCGATGGTGTCAGGGTGGGGACGGGGGTCCGCGGGGGGCACGTCGGTGGTTGGGTCATGGGTACCACGGGATCCGTTTCCGCGACGCTTCGTCGTCGTGGCCGTGGCGTCGCCCGGCTACGGGAGAAGGCTGGTGTGCTCGTCCACGTCGGTCCCGCTCCTGGCCCCACCACGTTGTTGTCTTCGTTCGACTCGGCAACCTGCCCGTACGCGTCCACCACCAGAGGGAACCGAGGGTACGGGCCCCACTCGCTCCAACGGACCGTGTCCCCGGGCTCGATGCCGGCGAGCTGCCACAAAACCTGGCCGTCCTGCACCAAGAAGGGTCCCGCCGCCGACCCGCCGGCATTGGTCACCTCAAGTGCCAAGATCCCGTAGGCGCGCGGGCACCCGCCATACAGCCACGCATCCCACCGCCACCAGGTGATCCGCAGATCGGCCGGCGCCGAGGTGGCCGTTGGCGTGGGTGTGGGCGGGGTGCCGGTGGCTGTTGCCGTGAGTGTCCAGGTCGCGGTGGACGTCGGCGTCACGGTTGAAGTCGGTGTTTTGGTCGCCGGCAGCGCGGTGGCAGGAGTCGGGTAGGCCTCACGCTCCGTGCGCTGGAGGACCAACGGCAATGATATTCGGTATCCTGTCTCATACGCGCCCATGTCGACGATGGGAGCCGGTCCGTTGCCCCAGTCCGGATACGGATGATCGACGAAGCGGGACATGCCGCCGAGATCCGTGGTGACGCCGGCCGGCACGGCGCTGTTGTCGCCAGCATCGATAGCCGGTGAGCTGCTCTGCAGGCGCAGGTTGTCGTCGGCCGTGCTAGCGCCGTTGTCTGGACCGTCGGCATCGATGAACCGCGGGTCGGCTGTCAGCAACAGGCGGGTGCAACTGGCGCCAGCAGGGCACCCCCTTGGATGAGGCTGTAGCGGAAGGTGGCTGATCCCTTCTCCACGTGCACTTGGCTCCCTCGCGAGGCCGTGTTCCCCCAGAAGATGGCATTCGCCAGCGTCGGGTGTGCACGATCGTTCATGTTGAACAGCCCGCCGCCCGTTCCCGCGGAGTTTCCGGAGAAGGTCACGTTAGTGAGGATGGCCGTGCTGTTATTGTGGAGGTACCCGCCGCCCCGGATCCTTGCCCTGTTTCCCGTGAATACGACATTCACCAGAATTGGGCTCCCGGTGTTGGTGTACATGCCGCCGCCACGGTCAGCCCGGTTGCCGCGAATAATGACGTTGGCCAGCGTCATGCTGCAGTCGTAACCGATTACCCCACCGCCGAAGTTGTCAACCCACTCCGGACCGTAAGCATTGCCGCCGGTGATCGTGAAGCCGTCGAGAATCGCGGTAGCGTCGGTAAGGCCGCAGGCCACCACCGATCGGCTGTTGTCGCTGCTGTCACCCCGTACGCCGATGTCGCCACTGAGGGTGGTGCTGTTGGCCGTCAGGCGCCTCTGGGTGCGGGCGGTCTCGGAGCCCGCGAATCCCCCGAATACTCCCACACCACTCTTCATCGCGAACGCGGCAGCCCGGTCGTCGCCCGGTGTGGGCCTGTAGGTGCCGGCTGCGACCCAGATCTCGTCCCCCGAAGTCGCGACGGCCAGCGCGTCCTGGAGGTCCGTGAAGGCGTCGTTCCAGGACGTGCCGTCATTGGCCCCACGGACGACGGCGGCAACGTAGACGACGCCCGGGACGGGTCTTACCGTCGGGGTCGGGGTCGGCGGCGTGCCGGTAGCCGTGGGTGTACTCGTCATCGTGGGCGTCTTGGTGACCGTAGGCGTGGACGTGGGCGGCGTGCCAGTCACCGTCGGTGTGCCCGTCCGCGTGGGCGTGTACGATGCCGTGGGCGTTCCCAAGCACATTCCGGATATGGTGTCGCAGTAGATCGGCGAGAGGTTGCCTTTTTCGTCGCGATACTGCGCAGCGAGCGCGGCGTCGTACCAGTGCGCCCCTCCCCAAGCGACATAGGGCTTGTTCGGAACGAACGACTCCCACGATGCACTCGCGATCTGCTCTTCCAGGCGACGGCAGTATGCACCAACGTCGTAGAGCGATCGCATCTCCCCGACCACTGCCACGGCGCTAGTCGCCGTGAACACGCCGGTGAGATCGATGTGCTGGCACCCGGTAGGGCGTCTGTCCTCCCTGAGGTCGACCGATCCCGTGACCAGCGGTGTCGCGGTGGGCGTTGGGCTAGGGCCCACGGTCTTGGTCGCCGTCGGCGTGCGGGTCACCGTCGGCGTGCGGGTCGACGTGGACGTGGCGGTCCGCGTGGCCGGAATTGCGCCGTAGTGCAGGATGGTGCCGCCCTGTCCCACTGCCCAAGCGTAGTCTGCCGATACGATCGCCACTGAGTTCAGATCGGCGGAGGTCGGACTGGCCACCTCGGTCCACGCACTACCGTCCCAGTGCAGGATGGTGCCGACCGCGCCCACAGCCCAGCCGTCGGTGGCCGATACCATTGCCACCGATTTCAGCGTCTCGGTGGTCGGGCTGGCCACCTCGGCCCAGCTCCTACCGTCCCAGTGCACGATTACCCCCGACCACCCCACAGCCCAACCGTCGTCGGCCGAGACCATCGCCACCGAGGTCAGGTCTTCGGTCGTCGGGCTGTTTGCCTCAGCCCACGTCCTTCCATCCCAGTGAAGGATGGCGCCGGCCCACCCGACAGCCCAGCCGTCGTCCGATGACACCATCGCCACGGAATCAAGATTGAGATCGTCGGACCCCGGAGCGGACACCTCGGTCCACGCACTGCCGTCCCAATGAAGAATCGCTCCCATCCAACCCACTGCCCAGACGTCGTCCGTCGACACCATGGCCACCGATGTCAGGCTGTCAGTAGTCGGGCTGGTTACCTCGAGCCACGCACTGCCGTCCCAGTGCAGAATCGTACCTGTCCAACCGACCGCCCATGCGTCATCTGCGGAGAGCATGGCCACAGAGTCGAGATTGACCATGCTTGGACTGGACTCCCGAGACCAAGCACCTCTGCCCCCATCCCAGCGGAGGATTGAGCCTACTCCACCTACGGCCAGGCCGTCTTCGGCGGACACCATCGCCACCGAGTGCAGGTCCAAGCCGGCCGAGCTCCTGAATTCGCTCCAATCACTGCCGCTCACTGCGCTATGCCCAACCGCAACCTTTTGGCTGGGGGCAATGTGCGGCAGTTCGACTGCATTTCCAATCGATGCAGCGGTGGCCGTAAGAGCGATGGCGATTACCAAGAGAATGGGGCGTGGATTCGACATGGAATCTTTCCTGACGCTGTAGCCCTGTGAGGACCTCGGCCAGCCTACATCGTCCTAAGCAGGGCAAGGGACACGCTAGATCGACATCGGTCACCTGGTGGTCATTGCACGGTGGGCGTTGCGGTCGGCGTCGCCCCAGATTCGTACGGCCCCCGTGGCGCCGCCGACTTGAGCTGCGAGCTCCGGCATGTCTAGTATACCAGAGCCAGCCTCGAGCAGCGGTAGATAGATCAACCCAACCGGTGGCATGGGCGGCTCAGCCCGGAGGATGTAGAGCCCACCGTCGGCCAGGATGTGCACCAGGGATCCGGCGGCGTAAACACGGCGCACGTTCCGGACACCGGTGAAGGCGCCGAGGTCGACCGGTTCCCGGGGGTGCGCCACGTCCACGATGCGCAGGCCCCCCTGCCCGTCCGCCACGTAGGCGCGGCGATCCAGGACAAACACGTCGATGGCACGGCCGGGCGTATCCAGCGTCCCGACCTCGACCGGTGCAGCAGGGTCCGACACGTCCACTATGCGGAGCCCGGCGTCCCCCGCCGCGACGTACAGGAGCGATCCCACGGCGAATGCACGGACCGCCGGACCCGGCAGGCCGGACAGTCGCAACAGCTGCGCCGGATCGGAGATATCCACCACGTGGAGGTCTCCTGCGGCATCGACCAGAAACACGAGGTTTCCTGCCAGGTCCATCTCGCGCGCGGTGACACCTTGCAGCACGCCTACTGGATCGCGCCAGTTGAGGGTGCCGGATGCGAACACCCGGAGGGTACTGCCCTCGTCGATCACGTACGCATAGCCGCCCTGCACGCACACACGCATGAACCACTCGTTCGAGGGTGGCGGAGAGCAGCCGTTGAGGGGCATAGCGAGGCGGTTAACTGGACCCGCCGAGGTGGTATCGGCGATCCATCGACCATGGTCGGGTCCTCGGGTCAGGTACAACTGGTCCGCCAGATCGACGTCCTTCAATGTGCCCATGCCGTAGCTGCTTCCCAGGACTCTGCTGTTGAGTGGTGACACCGCCTGTTTGGGCTTGGCCGGATCGGTGACGTCGAAGGTGTGCATCTGGCTGTAACCGGGGTCGACCAGGAAGACGTGAGTCTCAGTGGCGGTTAGGGCTGCGGCGCCGCCGGGCGGCGCGTACTTGGAGACGTGCTGCAATGCAGCGTCCAGGACCTGCAGCCCGCCCCGTGCCAGAGCGCATGGGGCGATTCCCGCGTACGACCACAGTCGCACCCGAGATACGAAAACGCGATCGTCGGTCGCGACGATGCCCACGGGGTTGCCCTCGTAGCCCGAATCGAAGCGTGCTAACTCGTTCGGGTTGGCGGGATCCGACACGTCGATGGACCTCATGCCGGGCGGCGTGCGGCAGTAAAAGGCCGAGCTGCACCGCTCAAGAGCCACGTAGGCCCGGGTTCCCGTCAAGGAGACCAGCGATGCCTGAGGGCACTCCAGCGGACCCTCGCATTCCTCCAATACGAACGCGCCCACCTCCTGCGGCGATGCCGAGTCCGACACATCCACGATGCGCAGGCCCGACGGCCCGTCCGCCACGTACGCGAGGGTGCCCTCAACCGCGACGTCGCACGCCTCCCCCGGCTAGTCGAACACGCCCACCTCCACCGGCTTATCGGGGCGCGAAACGTCCACCAGGTGCAAACCGGCCGGTCCCACGGCGACGAAGGCGGTGGATCCGATCACGGCCACGTCGGACACCGCGTTCGTGAACACCTCCGTCGCGCCCAAGTGGACGAGTTGGCCGGACCCGAAGTCGAGGATGACGAGCCGCGGCCCGACGCCTACGTACGCCGTGTCACCGTCGACCGCGACAGCGTTGGTTCCACCTACTCGGACCTCGCCGACGAGCTCGACTGGGGGGACGTTCGCGTGCGGTGTGGCCGCGGCATCACGGCCGCCCGTGAAAATGGTGGCCACAACCGCTGCAAAACCAAGCGCAGGCACGAAGACGCGATTCATTATCAGACCTCCCTGCAGTTGTCTGTCCTACCCCGCGACCAGTAGCGATCGCGGGGCCACTCGTATTGTCAAGGTGTGCATCCTACTCGCCAGATCACGTTGTTCCACAGCGGGTGCCAGGCGGTGCCGCGGTTCTGGAGATCCAGGCAGGTTCGACGGGGGTTCGGAGGGCGGCCGTAGCCCGGCGTCGGAAAGGGTGGTGCACCCGGCACCCCTGGGTTGAGAAGGGTGTTCCACGCCGCCACGCGCCCAGGTTCCCCGAGCGCCCTTTGAATCACCGGCTGCGGGACCTTGCGCTGTGTTACACGGCATACACAGCCGCTCGGCGTGTCAGCCGGAACGAAGTCGACCGCCATGCTGAAGTCGTTGTAGTCCCAATCGGTGTAGTCTTCCCAACAGCTGAGGGATATCAGGTTGGTGGCCGTATCGTACAAGGCGGTGATGTCCACGGCGCTGCTGCCCGTGCCACACAGGCGCCGGCCGTTCGGATTGACGTTGGGCTCGACGATGCGCGGCAGGGTTTCCCCCGGTCTGGGGACACGGCCGTCTGAATAGGAAATGCTCTCGTTGAAGCCCTGGAAATCCACGTGCACCGTGATGTCGAGCATGTCCGCCTTGGCTATGTTGACATCGGTCTCGATGTCGGTGACGGTACCGCTGAGTGAGCCGAGATCGTGTGTCTCGTCCCAACCTGGACCCGTGGATGCTCGGTCGACCCTCAACTCGAGATCGTGCCTGGCATCAGCGGAGCCGCGTCTGATCCTGATGCGAACCTCACCGGCGCTCGCGGCGACGAGGTCGGGGGGCGCCAGCAGTGCCCGTTTCGGGGCGACCGCAGGTCCGGTCATTGCTCGGCTGTCGGTAGATGCCCGTTGGCCAGTGAATACCAGAGGCATTGCAGAAGCCGAGTGCGGATACACTTGGAGGAGGAGTGTGCTTGCGGCCAGCGTCAGCGCGAGGAGTACGGCTCGGTGTCGGTTCATCGTGGCCTCCTTTGCAGGAACTCAGCAGTCCCTACGTTCAACCCACGCTGAACGTGACCACAGTGCCGGTCCCACCCTGGCCAGTGGCCCGCCACCAGCCGCTCTCGCGGCTTGTCCTCGTGCAGCACAATGTCGTAGATGTGGATCTTGGCCCGCTCCGACACCGTGTCGTGGATCTCCATTCTGACACGCGACACGATATCGGGCCCACGGTCGAACGGCACCGTGACCTGCGTTCTGGGGGGGCGGCGATCGCTCGGGTCCGGTGGTGGAGGCTTGTCGAGGCGCGTGTAGACCACGGGCTCCGAACCGTCGTCGGGGAAAACCTCGACCGTGAGCCGGAGGTCCATCTGGGCAAGGATGGCCTCGACGCCCGTGATGCGGCCCGGCGCATCGAGCGTCATGTCGACGAGCGCGGGATTGGCCTCCAGCACGCGGACGTGCGTGTGAAGATCGGCGTCCATGATGTCTTGCAGCCGCCCGCGATCGATCAGCGAGTGCTGGACCGTGATCGTCCGGCCACCCACCGGCAGAGTGCCGGTCACCGGCTTCATCCGCTCCGCGCGCTCCGCGTCCATGATCCGGACGATGTCATCCACGTAGGCCATGCGCACGAAATACATGCCCGGCTCGCCATCCGGGAAGTGCATCGTGCGGTCTACCTCGATCGGATCGAACTTACCGGATGCGCGAGTAGCCTCGTATTCATTCGGCGTCATCACGAAGATCATCGTCTGCCCGTTGTTACTGAACCGCTCGTCGTGCTCCACGGTGTACCGCTCGATCCGGTCGAGGTGGACGCGCCGCCACTCGTCCTCGACCAGGAAGTAGCCGATCAGCACAGCGACGTTGTTCGCCCACGTCTGTGACAGGATCACGTGTGACGTATCGGGGTCCGCCCGGTATTCGCTAATTGCGTCGAAGACTTGCCGTGCGCCGTACTGCATGCCATACAGCCCGTAGTTCGTGTGCCACAACGGCCCGTTTCGCAGCGCGTCGCCCAGCTGCACTGTCTGAGCCAACGCCAGCAGCGCGAAAGCGGCCGGTGTGAGGGCTCGTGTGCGCACCCGCTTTCCGAAAAGCTCCAGCGCCCAGCCCATTCCCAGCGTCACGAGCAGCGCTGTTGGCACTAGGAAGGCCATGGCGCGCGTGACCGCGATGTTTGCGGCGGCGGCGCCGAATGGCGCGGCCAGAGCGGCGATCAGGACGGCGCGGTGCTCGGGGAGTCGCCAGCGCCACAGGCAGATGCCCAGCCCGATGAGCATGAATGGCAGGTACACGAGCGGAATGTGCGCGCCGCTCATGCGGTGCCGGACCAGGTCCTCACCCGTCGTGGTGAACCAGTACCGGGGGCTCAAACCGTGCGCATACTCGCGCGCAAATCGGGTGACCTTCTCCGTGGCCGGCAGATCCTTGACCAAGTAGGAATCGACGGTGTACAGCAGGTCTGGCAGCGCCTCGGGTTGCATGACACGGAACCGCACGTACGGCAGCGCCATCGCCACGACCAGGATCGCCGTCAACGTGAGGCGCCGCCGTTCCGAGAGTACCTGCCGGTGGTAGTTCCAGTCGCTGATGGCCAGCAGCAACGCCGTCAGGCCGATCACGGCCTGGCCGTTGCTGTAGGCGTAGAACGTCGCGCCGCCAAGCAGGACGGCCGCGTACACGTAGTCGGGCGAGCGGGTGCGGTACAGGAGGTAGCACAGGAGAAAGGCCGCGAAGAACGAGGTCATCATGACGGTCTCGAAGGCCGTCCGCGAGTGGAGGAACCAGGCGGGCATGACGCCCATGACCAGCACACCCAGCCACCAGAATCGCTGACGGTAGACGAGCTTCAGGATGAGCGCAATGCTCGCGACACCGAGGACACTGACCAGGGCGGATGTCGCGCGTGTGACGGCGATCGACTTGCCGAAGAGGGCAACGGGCAGCACGTGCACGTACACGGAAAGGCCCAGGTTCCAGACCTGGCCGTTCTTGAAGTACGTCGGGAGCAGCGCGCCGTACTGGTCGCTAAGCCCGTTGTTCAGCAGCGACTCCGCGAGGGTGGCGTGGATGGCCTCGTCGCAGAAGAAGTAGATCGGGTAGTCGGCCAGGCGGTATAGGCGCGAGGCGGCGTAGACCAGGAGCGAAAGCGCGAACAGCGCCTCCGCGGCACCGAATCGGACCGGCCAGGTTCTGTTGCCGTCCGGCATGGCCGCATTGTAGCCCTGCTGTGGGCACTAGTCACGTGCGGATTGGTGGGTTATTCTAGGTGGAGGTGCGGATTCGAAGGAGGATCGCAATGAACGGCACTCAGATGGCTCGGCTCTCCTTGATCGCCGGTCTTTCGCTGCTTGCGGCAGGCTTGCAGCACGCGGCGGCACGGGGCGAACCCGTCGTGCCCGATGGACAGTCGCTCGATGATGCCGTCATCACCCTGACCGACGGCGGTTTCGAGCCGTCGGTGATCACCGTCACGGTTGGCACAACGGTGATCTGGCGCAATGAGACGGCCGCAATCCGCAACCTGGCGTCCGGGACGCCGTTCCGCGTCTACCTGCCCTACGTGCTGACCGATCACGGCGAGGTCGCTGGGACTGCCGTGACGACGGAGTCGGACGAAAGCTCCTTCGGCGGAACTCTCGCGCCCGGGGGCGAACTGGAGCACCTCTTCGCCACCGCCGGCAGCTACCCGTTCTTCATCCGCGAGCGGCCGGATTGGGTCGGTCGGGTCGACGTCGTGGAGCCGTCCGCGACTCCCACGCCCACCCCCACCCACGCCCCTACTGCCACCGAGACGCCGGTGCCGACGCCAACACCAACCGAAATGCCGGCACCGTTCAGCTTGAGCAGCACTGCCTTCGAGGAGGGCGGGGCGATCCCGACGAAGTACACGTACCGCCTACCGGGGCAGTGCAACGGGCAGAACTTCTCGCCCCCCCTGGTGTGGATGGGCGTTCCCGCGGGAACGGTCAGCTTCGCCATCATCATGGTCGATCCCGACGGTGGGGACTGGGTTCATTGGGTCCAGTTCGACATCCCTGGCGATGCAACCGGCCTTCCCGAGGCCATCGCGGCACCGGACACCGGGGTGAAGGGCATCAACGACTTCCGGGAACTGGGTTACGGTGGCCCCTGCCCGCCCAGCGGCACGCACACCTACGTCTTCACGCTTTACGCGCTGGACGCGACACTGTCGCTACCGGAGGGTGCGACGAAGGCCCAGGCCGAGGCGGCGATGGCGGGGCACATCCTGGGGCAGGCGCGGTTGACGGGCAGGCGCAGTCGGTCCTGAGCGACTAGCGCTTGAGGTTCGCTATGAGCCGTCGCAGAATGCGCCGGGGAAGTCACGTGGCGTCTGCGCCGGATCCGTCCGCATTCCGCTAAGGTGCCTCTTCCCGATCACTACTCCCAGCATCGACCTCATTCCAGAACGTCTCCTCTGAGATACCCTTTCCCTCTCTCACGCTGGAGCGCGATTGCTCCAGCAGCGCCCGGAACTGCGGCGACCGTGCGAGCACCAGGCGCTCGAGGTCATCCTCGTCCGTTGGCGCAACGAGCACCGCAACAGGCCTGCCGTTTCGGGTGATAATGACGGGGCCTTCCGTTGTACACGCTTCGATGAACGCGCTCAGCCGAGCTTTCACCTCAGCCAAAGGGGCGATCTTCATGTCTCCAATTCCTCCCCGGCAACGATCAACCGGTTGCCGACCTTGACACCAATAGCCAACACCCACACTGATCGCTCAACCGGATCGAACTCGTAGAAGACCCGGAATCGGTTGCGTGGACCCAATCGCAGTTCCCAGGTCGCGCCGAATGGCGCCGGTTCTTCCAGTGGTTTGCGGTTCCGAGTGACCCGTCCCGGTGTATGACCAAGCTGTTCGCTGATCACTCTTCGGATGTGACCATGGTGTTTTCGCTCGATTGCAGCGACGTGCGACACCACTTCAGGTGCGAAGACGATCTCGAACCTCGGGCGATGCGACATTGGTTATAATTCTAGTCAGAATTCTGGGCCGGTCAATGGGTCATTATCGCGCCCCGCTGGCGGGCCACGCCCACTCCGGACGCAGGACGACGAGACCCTGGGAGTGGCCGTCGACCTGGTAGGGCATGTACACGAGCCCGTCGACGAGCAGCCCCGAAGACGCCCGGATGAACGGCGACAGGGTGTGATTCGGTGCGACGTATCTGCCCACGACGGTGGGTTGGGCCGGATCGGTCACATCCACGGCCGTCACGCCATATCCGGCCACGGAAACGAGGTTGTCGCCCGCCACCACCGAGGCCACGGTCGGCGTCCACCATACCGTGTCGACACCCTCCG
>CAYYVH010000099.1:0-12130 GCA_964475075.1 uncultured Anaerolineales bacterium
CCCTGATCGCCTGTGCCATGACGAGACCGGCCGGGAGCGTGGCGTTGATGCGCTCCCGGCCGGTCGACGTCTTCAGGAAGTCCGCGCCTGCCAGCAGGCAGACGCGGCTGGCGCGGGCGATCAGATCCAGGGTGCCCAACTCGCCCGTGGCCAAGATGACCTTCACCGTTCGCGGTCCGCAGGCATTGCGGAATGCGCACACTTCATCGAATAGTGCGCGCCAGTCACCCGTCAGTGGATGGGCCCGTCGGATCACCACGTCGATCTCGTCCACGCCCGCCTCGATTGAGGCCGTGATCTCGGCCACCTTCAGCTCCGGCGGGATCTGACCGGCCGGGAATCCGCCAGCCACCGAGCTGACCGAGACACCGCTCCCGACCAGCGCCTCCCTGGCCACCGGTACGAAGGAGGGGAACACACACAGTGATGCGACCTTCAGCCGGTCGCTGGGCAAACCCAGCGCAGCACGCACCTTGTGTCCCAACGGAGACCGCGCCTTGGCTGCCAGTCGCCGCACCGTGTCCGGCGTGTCGTCGCCGCCCAACGTGGTCAGGTCCAGGCAGCCAACGGCCTCGAGCAGCCAGGCGGCCTCCGTCCGGGGCTCCCGGTCCCGGCACTGCTCCAGTTGTGCCGCGCGCTTCGCGACGGCCTCCTCGTCCACCTGCGCGGAGCGGACCCAAGCCACATCCAGCGCCGCGCCAGGGTTGTGTGCGATGGCCGTTGAATCGCCGTCAGCTCGAGACCCCAGCTTCATCGGCGTCCTCTCACTCGCACCCTATCCAGCGCACACCCGGAACGTCCGCCAGGCGGCGGGCCATGACCTGAATGGCCTCCGGATTGTCGTCGATAAGGTAGAACCGGCGGTCCAGCGCGTGCGCGGCCTCACCGGTGGTTCCGCTGCCGGCACAGAAATCGAGCACCAACTCGCCCGGGCACGACGAGGCGGCGATGATGCGCTTGAGGATGCCCAGGGGCTTTTGGGTCGGATAGCCGGTTCGTTCCCGTCCACTCGTGGGCACGATCGTGTGCCACCACGTATCCGTCGGCAGTTTGCCCCGCGCAGCCTTTTCCGGGCCAACCAGCCCGGGAGCCATGTACGGGATCCGCTCTACGGAGTCGGCGTTGAACGTGTAGTCTGCGGGATCCCGTACGTACACGAGGATGTTGTCGTGCTTGGGCGGCCAGCGCCGGCGTGACCGGCCACCATAATCGTATGCCCAGATGATCTCGTTCAGGAAGCAATCCCGCCCGAATATGCCATCCAGGAGGATCTTACAGTAATGGACCTCCCGGAAGTCGATGTGGAAATACAGCGTGCCTCGGGGTGAGAGGACACGACGCGCCTCGACCAGGCGCGGCTCGAGCCACTCGAGGTAGTCGTCGAATACGTCGCCAAACGTCAGGGACGAGATGGGCTGGCTGGCGTAACGCCGGCCGGTGAAGCCCGTGCGATCCCCATCCGTGTCGCGCCGCGTGCGCAGCCGGGTGTAAGTCCGCGGCCGCCCGGTATTGAAGGGAGGGTCGACGTAAATCAGGTCCGCCATGCCGTCGGCGAGGCCGCGCAGCACAGCGAGGTTGTCCCCGAGGTGGACGGTGCTGCCGGTCGTATCTACGCCCGTGGACGTGCCGCTCATGCCCCAGCCTCGAGGCCGGGGCGTCCGTGCTGACGCGCGCGCAGCAGTTCGACGACCTCCTCGTCGGTCGTCTGGGAGAAGTCCGCGTACCAGGCGCCGACGCCAAAGACCATCTCGGGGCTCGTGACGGCAACCACGCGATCCACCAACACACCGAGGCGCGCCAGCACGTCCCGCGAGCCTACGGGCACCGCCAGGATTATCCGACGCGGCTCGCGTTGGCGTAGCGCGCGCAGGGCGGCCTCGACCGTGGAGCCCGTCGCCACACCGTCGTCGACCACGATGACTATCCGGTCCCGCACTTCTGGGGCGAACAGGTCCTTCTCATAGCACTCCAGGCGCCGCGCGATCTCTGCCTGTTGCCGGTCAGTTTCCTGCTGCACGTAGCTCTCGCTGATGCCGAGTTGGGCGATCAGGTCTTTGTCGATCACCAGCGTCCCGTCGCTGGCGAGGGCCCCGATGGCCAACTCCGGATTGCCCGGCGCGCCCAACTTACGCACGATCAGCGCTGCGAGGGGAGTACCCAGCGCCTCGGCCACCTCGTAACCCACGGGCACCCCGCCCCGGGGGAGGGCCACAACCACAAGGTCCTCCCGGCCTCTCAGGTCTTCGAGCTCCGCGGCCAGTTGCCGGCCGGCATCGCGCCGATCGCGGAAAGGCGTTCCACCGAGCCGGAACATGGGCCTGCCTGGTCAGCCGACCTGGAGAACCGCCGCCTGCGCCCCCAGGCGACCCGTCTTCAGGTGCAGCAAGGCCTCGTTGGCCTCCCCCAGGGGGAAGGTCGTGACGTCGGTGTGGATGCCCAGGTTGGCGGCCAATGCCAGCAGCTCCCGGGCATCGGCCCGGGTGTTGGCCGTGGTGCTGACCAGGGTGCGCTCCTGGAACAGGTGCCGCTCGTAGTCCAATGCCGGCACGTGGTCCACGTAGATGCCGGCAATTGCCAGCGTCCCGCCGCGGCGCAAGGCGCCGAGCGCATCGGGGATCAGTGCGCCGGCCGGGGCGAACGAGACAGCGTGGTCCAGCCGGCGCGGGGGCATCTCTTCGGAGGTGCCCGCCCAGGCGGCGCCCAGGTTGAGGGCCCGCCGGCGAGATCCCTCGCCCCGGGAAAAGACGAACACTTCGCAGCCCCAGGCGCGGGCGATCTGGATGGCGATGTGGGCGGCGGCACCGAAGCCGTAGAGCCCAAGGCGGCTCCCCGGCCGCAGGCCGCTCTGCTTAAGGGCGCGGTAGCCGATGATGCCGGCGCAGAGAAAGGGCGCGGCGTGAACGTCGTCGCCGAGTGCGTCGGGGATGGGGTGGGCGAATGCCGCCGGGACCAGCACCTGCTCGGCGAAACCACCATTCTGTTGGAAACCGGTGAAGGTCGGCGCCTCGCAGAGGTTCTCGCGGCCCTCCACGCAGTAGTCGCACTGCCCGCAAAAGCGGTTGACCCAGGCTACTCCGACTCGGTCACCCGGCTGGAAGCGACGCACCGCTGACCCCGCCTGTCGCACCCGACCAATGACCTGGTGGCCGGGGATGACGGGCAGCAGGGGGTCCGTGAGCTCGCCCTCAACCAGATGAAGATCGGTGCGGCAGACGCCGCAGGTGGACACGTCCACGATGATCTCGTCGGGGGCGGGACGCGGCGCCTCGACCTCGCTAGCGACAAGGGGCCGCTGCTCGACCGGCTGAGGCTCGTGGAGCACCATGGCCTGCATAGATTCCTCCGACGAGCAAGTCTACACCCGGCGACCGGGAGGGTGTCAAGCGGGGATGAGAAAGCGGACTGCGGCCAGGCCGCAATCCGCTGTTTCGTCTGGCGGGAGCGACGGGACTCGAACCCGCGATCTCTGGCTTGACAGGCCAGTGTGTTAACCAACTACACCACGCCCCCAGGTTCGGAAAAATTCTACCACTGCGCTGTCCGGTGGTCAATTCGCTGGCTTCTGTTCTTGGCTTCGACAGCCGGGGATGTCAGCTCCCGAGTGCGCCTTGGAAGGCGAGCAGGGCGGTCTGGATGTCGGCCGCGCTTACCTCGTAGTGCGTCACGGCCCGGAGGCGCTGGCCCCCGATGGCGAACAGCCGCACGTTCCGGTCGGCCATCCGCTCGACGAGGTCGTCGGGCGTGATGCCTTCGCGGCGCAGATCGAAGATGACGATGTTCGTCTGAACTCTGTCGAGGTCGATGGCGATGCCCGGCAGCTCGGCCAGGCCCTCGGCCAGGCGCCGAGCGTTGGCATGGTCCTCGGCCAAGCGGTCTACCATCGTCTCGAGCGCCACGAGCCCGGCCGCGGCCAGGACCCCCGCCTGCCGCATGCCGCCGCCGAGCACCTTGCGCATTCGCCGCGCGCGTGCGATGAACGCCGCGCGGCCGCACAAGACGCTGCCCACCGGCGCTGCCAGGGCTTTGGACAGGCAGAATGTCACCGAGTCGGCATCGGCGGCGAGAGTGGCCGCGGGCACACCCAGCGCGACGGAGGCGTTGAACAACCGTGCACCGTCGAGGTGAATCGCCAGCCCGTGACGGTCGGCGATATCTCGCACCCGGGCCATGTAGTCAGTGCCCAGCACCGCTCCGCCGCAGCGGTTGTGCGTGTTCTCGATGCAGATCAGGCGGCTCCTTGGGAAGTGGACGTTGTCCCCGCGAATCGCCGCCTCAATGGCCGATGGCTCGATCGTGCCGTCGGGGCGGTTGGGGAGGGGGCGCGGATGGATGCCCCCGAGTGCGGCGGAGCCACCTTGTTCGTACACGTAGCTGTGAGCCTGGTCGCCGATGATCATCTCATCGCCGCGGTCGCAGTGGGCCAGGAGCGCGGCCAGGTTGCCCATCGTCCCGCTGGCCACGAACAGACTCGCCTCCTTGCCAACGCGCTCCGCCGCCAGGGCCTCCAGCCGGATGATCGTCGGATCCTCGCCGAACACGTCGTCGCCCACCTCCGCCGTTGCCATCGCCTCGCGCATGGCCGGTGTGGGATGCGTGATCGTGTCGCTCCGCAGGTCAACGATGCGGCTCACGTGTCCTTTCCGCCTCCAGAAGCCGCTGCGCGGCTCTCAGGCGCGCCAGGCATGTCGTGCGGCCCAGGAGCTCGAGCGACTCGAACAGGGGCGGTGATACCCGTTGGCCGGTGACCGCCACCCTCACCGGTTGGAACGCCGGTCCGGCCTTGAGTCCCAGGCGGTCGGCCATCCCCCGCAAGGCCTCTTCGATGAACCCAGCCTCCCAATCTCCTGCGGCGCCGAGGGCGTCTTCCGCGGCGGCGAGAACCGCCACCGAGCGCTCCAGGTCCAGCTTCTTGGGAATCAGGTCTTGCGTGTCGGGGCTCACCTGAACCCAGAGGAAGCGGGCCATCCCCGCCGCATCCGCCAGCGTGGTAATGCGTTCCTGGATCAGGGGCACCAACTGGCGCACCCGCTCGCGCTCCGCCGGGAGGCCGGCTTGGCGCAGGAACGGGAGAAGCCGCTCAGCCAGATCCTCGGCGTCCATCTGGCGAATGTAGGCACCGTTCATCCAGGCCAGCTTGTCCGGGTCCCACGCGGCAGGTGACGACTTGATGTCCTCCAGCCGGAACCGCTTGAGTGCCGCCTCACGGGTGAAGATGTCCTCTTCGCCGCTGTACGACCATCCCAGGAGGGCCAGGTAGTTGAACATCGCTTCGGGTAAGTACCCCGCAGCACGAAACTCCCGGATCTGGGTCATCTGTTGGATGGGCTTCCCAGCCGCATCCACCGTCCTGCGTTTGGATAGCTTGCCCTTGCCGTCGGGGTTGAGCACCATCGGTACGTGGGCCCATACTGGTTGGGCCCATCCGAAGGCCTCATACAGCACGGTCTGATACGGCACGCTGGGGATCCACTCGTCCGCCCGGAGGACGTGCGTGATTCCCATGGCGTGGTCGTCGACCACGACGGCGAAATGGTAGGTCGGGTATCCATCACTCTTGACGAGAATGACGTCCTCGAGCTGCCCGGCCTCGAACGCAATCTCCCCTCGCAGCAGGTCGTGCATCAGGATCTCACCGCTCGTGGGCATCTTCAGACGTAGGACCGATCTCTCACCCGCATCCCTTCTCGAGGTTGCCTCCTCGGGTGGGAGCGTCCGGCACCGGCGGTCGTAGACCGCTTGTTGGCCGTGCTCAGCGCGCCGGTCGCGCAGCGCGGCCAGGCGCTCGGGTGAGCAGAAGCAAGGATAGGCCCCGTCGGCTTTCAGCAATCGCTGCGCCCATTCGTCGTACAGCGCCAATCGCTGGCTTTGGTAGTAGGGGCCGCGGGGGCCGCCGGACAGGGGGCCCTCGTCCGGTTCCAGACCCAGCCAGCTCAGGCTCTCGGCCGTGTCCTCCAGGGCGCCCTCAACGAAACGTGCCCGGTCGGTGTCCTCCACGCGCCAGACAAACGTTCCCCCCTGCTGATGGGCGAACAGCCAGTTGAACAGAGCCGTTCTGGCGTTGCCCACATGGAAGAAACCCGTGGGCGAGGGGGCAATGCGAACGCGGACGGCGTCAGATGACATCGCTGTCCGGCTCAGCGGAACTCGAGGTTCTTGCGCCGAGCGTGGACGCTCTGGACTAGGCCGATGGCCGCCAAGAGCGCGACGAGGCTGGACCCGCCGTATGAGATGAACGGCAGTGAGACTCCGGTGACGGGCAGGAGTTGGAGCACGACACCGACGTTGATGAAGACCTGCACCATGACGTAGGTGAACACCCCGATGACGATCAGGGCGCCCGTCCGATCCTGTGACCGTCCGGCGGCACGCATGATGCGCCACACGATGAACGCCAGCAGGGCCAGGATCGCCACGCTGCGGACGAAGCCCAGCTCCTCGGCGATCAGGGCGAAGATGTTGTCCGTGAAGAGCAGTGGTAGCCAGCCGCCCTGTGTCTGCGGGCCGCTGGCGAAGCCCGTGCCGGCCAACCGGCCGTTGCCTACGGCGATGAGCGTCTGGATGTGCTGGAAACCGGACCCCAACGGGTCCACCGCCGGGTCCAGCCAGATGGTGATACGTTCTAGCTGGTGCTCCCACAGCAGCCCTGCGCGCAGCGCGAACGTGACCAGCGGCGTGCCCAGGAGTGCCAGCAGGCTGAAGTGCAGCGGCCGCAACCCGGCGGCCACGACCATGCCCAGCCAGATCGTTCCCAGGATGATGGCGGTGGAGAGGTTGGGCTGCCGCGCGACGAGCAAGATGGGCAGTGCCACCAGCGCCAGTGAACCTAGGACGTGGCGCATCTGCCGAATGTCGAACCGCTCGAAGTAGGCCGCAAGACACAGGATCACCGCGACCTTGGCGAACTCACTCGGCTGGATGTCCACGACACCGGCGGCGAACCAGCGCTGGCTGCCGTGGGCGGTACGCCCGGCGAGAAGCACACCTGCCAGTGCCGCGAGCGTGCCGGCGTATATCCAGACCCAGAAGGCCAACAGCACGCGATACTCGGTCACGCTCAGCAGCGCCAGTGCCGCCAGCCCTACCAACGTGAACACAAGCTGCTTGACCACTAGGTCGTCCCAGGCGTTGGATACCGGGCTGCGTAGCGTAGCACTGTAGATCATGGCTGTGCCGCACGCGATAGCCGCCAGCACCGCCGCCAGCAGGGGCCAGTCATAGTCCCGCACGAAACCACCCGGGAGGACGATCGTACGCCAGGCGATTTGGCGAAAACCTGTCACCGGCTGCTGCGGCCCCCGTTGTCGCTGCGGACCGAGGCGCCGGATCGTGCGTTCCTGCAAAGTGGTATCTCTGCTACCAGCCGGCCCCCAGGTTCCAGCTTGATCTCCACCTCCTCGCGCGCCACGTCGACGTGGCGGGAGATGGATTGAATGATTTCGTCGCGGATGAGATCGAGCTCGCCCGGGGAGAGCTGGGCCCGGTCGTACTCCAACACGAGCTTCAGGCGCTTCTTGGCCACGGCGCCTGATCCACGGGTGGCCGACGGGCGGCCCAGGATCCAGTCGAGGACACTCATAACGTTCCTCCCTCCTTCGCTGCCCCGGCACGGAAGAGACTGCTCACGCGCGAGAGCAGGCTGGTCCCAGTGCCGTTGAGGGTCATCAGCGGCACCTCCTCGCCTTCGAGTCGAGCGGCGATGTTTCTGAACGCTTGTCCCGCTCTGGTCTGAGGTTGCAGCACCACTGGCTCGCCACGATTTGTGGCGGCTATGATCGCGGCGTCCTCGGGTACGATGCCCAGAAGGCGGATGCGCAGCACGTCCAGCACGTCCTCGACATCGATCATGTCCCCCCGGGCCACCAGGTCGGGTTTGATGCGGTTCAGGATCAAGCGGGGCGTGGGTTTGCCGCTGGCTTCGACGAGGCCGATCACCCGGTCGGCGTCACGGACGGCGGACACCTCCGGCGTTGTGACGAGGATTACTTCGTCGGCCGGTGCCAGCGCGTTGCGGAAGCCCTGCTCGATGCCGGCCGGAGAGTCCACGAGGATGTCGTCCACGTGCTCCCGCAGGGCGTCACAAACCGCGGCGAACTCCTCGGGCGTGACATCCTCTTTCACCGAGTGCTGGTCCGCCGCCATGAGCGTCAAGCCTGGGACACGCTTGTCGCGGATCAGCGCGCGCTCGGCATCGACCGCGCCGCGAACGACGTGCATGAGATTGTAGACCACGCGGTTCTCGAGACCCATCACTACGTCTAGGTTGCGCAGCCCGATGTCCCCGTCTACGATGGCCACCCGGCGCCCGGTCTTTGCCAGGGCAACCCCGATGTTGGCGGTGGCAGTGGTCTTGCCGACCCCGCCCTTGCCCGATGTCAAGGTGATCACCCGCGCCATGGTACTCCTCCCCGGATCCCTGATTCCGGCAAAAAGATGCTCCTGCTACCTACAAGTTTGGCGAATTCCAGCGCTTTGTCAAGTCGACCCCAACATGTAGTAGCACGGGAGCATCTGAGACCACGAAATCTGGGTCTCGCTTATGGACTACCCCTACTCCCACGCGTCTGCAACACCCCTACTCCCAGGCGTCTACAACAATCTGGCCGCCCACTTCGCGCGCCACCTCGGGTTCGGGGGTCCGGTCCGGTTCCTCCGGCGCACGGGCCAGTGCCGAGCCGATTCGAAGCTGAGTCGGCGCCAGGTCCAGGGCACATACGACCACATCGTCCTGTTGGCCTGCCAGCCCCGCCTCGACGGTGCCGCGCAAACGTCCCCACACGACCACGCTGCCCCCGGCTACGACTTCGGCGCCCGGATTGACGTCCCCCAGCACGACCACAGCCCCGTCGTGGACGATCCGTTGGCCGCTACGCAGGGTCCCGCTCGCAAGGAGGGCAGCGCTCGGCGGGACGAGCGTCACGGTTGGGCGGGGCGTCTCTCTCTGCCGCAGCTCGGTCGAGCCGGCCGCCACGCCGGTGAGCTCCATGCCGGCCTCCTCGATCACCTCCCCCAGTCGGGCAACAAGCGCCAAGTCCAGGCGGCCAGGTGGCATAGCCAGTATCACCGACGCACCGTGGAAGAATGACCCCGCGCGCCGCTCGAGCTGTTCTCTCAGGTTGGCCTCGACGTCGTCCGGGTCGGCCTTGGAGACTGCTATACGCAGCCCGTCTTTACCGCCCTTGATGGCGACCGGTGGGCGCGGAGGTGTGGGTTGTTCGCTCGGACCCGTCATTCCCCTTCCCCCTCTGCATTCTGTTCCTCCGCCTCGGCCGGAACCGTCGGAGCCGGGGGCGGTAGCTTGAACCACGCCCGCAGCACCTCGGCCGCGATCGGTGCGGCGTCACGGGATCCTTCGATGATGCGGTCGAGACCGGAGCCGTCCACGAACACCACCAGGGCGATCTCGGGCTCGTCCACCGGAGCGAAGGCGGTAAACCAGGCATGGGTCAGTAAGTCCCCGTTGCGATCACGCCGGCAGTCGGGTCCGTATTCGCCTGTCACTCCCTCGCAGAATTCGGCGGTTCCGGTCTTTCCGGCCACCGAGACTTGGGTCGGCAGACCGGTCCAGGTCCGTCGCGCCGTGCCCCATTCCACCGCGCCGCGCATACCCTCACGCACCAGGGCCAGGTACTCCGCGTCCACCGGCAGGCGGCCGAGCACGCCACCGGGCTCCCAGGCAACCTGTCCCGCGCTGTCGGTGATCCGATCAACCAGGTGCGGTTGGAACAGCGGGCCACCGTTGGCCACTGCCGCGGTCACGTTGGCCATTTGCAGGGGAGTGACGAGGTTGTAGCTCTGCCCGATGCCCATGAAATACGTCTCGCCCGTGCCCCAGAACTCTCCGTTGTACTCGGCCAACCACTCACGGGTGGGCACTCGCCCCGCCGCCTCGCCCAGAAGCTCGATTCCGGTCGGCTTGCCCAGGCCGAACGCGCGGGCGTACTGCGCCAGGCGCTTGCTGCCCAGGCCTTCCTGGTCGGCGCCCTCTTCGAAGTAGCCGCCGGAGACTTCGTAGAAGAACACGTCGCAGGAGTGGGCCAGGGCCCCGACGACGTTGAGGCTGCCGTGTCCACTGCGCAGCCAACAAGGAAAGGCCGCCTTGCTGCTCGGATCGTATTCGTGGGGCAGGTAGATCACACCTGGGTCGAAGATACGGGTGGACGGCTTGATGACGCCTTCTTGGAGGGCTGCTGAGGCAGTCACAAGCTTGAAGACGGACCCTGGTGGGTACTGGCCCGAGATAGCGCGGTTGACCAATGGCCGGTCGGGATCGGCCAGGAGCGCGGCAAATTCCTCGGGACTGGCACCCGTTGAGAACATGTTGTTGTCGTAGGTGGGCCAGGTAACGAAGGCGCGGACGGCACCGCTGCGGGGGTCGAGGACCACGACGGCTCCCGAGCGCGCGCCGACGCGACGCAACCCGCGCACCAGCGCGTCCTCCACTGCCTGTTGGAAGCCCAACTCCAGTGTCAGGTGCAGGCTGTGGCCTGCGGCAGGTGGTTCGGGGTCACCCACGGTCCGCAGCTCGCGGCCCATAGCGTCGACCTCCACCCACTTCCGGCCCTTCGTGCCCCTCAGGTACTCCTCGTACGTGTCCTCGAGTCCGTTGCGCCCCACGATATCGTAGATCTGATAACCCTGCGCTCGGTAGGCAGCCAGCTCGTCCTCGGGAATGCTGCCCGTGAAGCCCAGGATGTGCGAAAGGGTCGGGCCGGTGGGGTATTCGCGCACGGGTGCCTCGCCTACGATCACGCCGGGCAAGTCCGCCGCGGCCTCCATCAGCCCGAAGGCGGCGGAGCGCGGTACGTTGCGCGCGACCGGCACTGCCTCCCAACTGGCCACGAGTTGTCCGTTCTCGTCGTGGGGAAGCAAGCTGATGAGCCCTGGCTGCGCGGCGTCCGCCGTGGCGTCCGGTCCCTGGCCGCCGGAGGCCGGTGCGCTGGCGGTCTTGCCCACGCGCCCGATCGCCGTCGTTCGCAGTGGCATGTCGAGTCCGGTGGCGAGCCGCCTGAAAGCACGGCTCCGCTCGGCCTCGTCCTCGGGCAGGGCCGCGGTCACCACGCTAACGGTGAATCGCGGCCGATTGAGGACGACCTGCTCGCCGCTCGCATCGTAGATGACGCCCCGGTCAGCCTCGATCTCGCGGGGTACGAACCGGTTGGCCGCGGCCTGAATCTGCAGCTCATCGCCGCGCACGAACTGGATCTGCCACAGCCGCCCCGCGAGCAGACCGAAGATGGCCAGCGCCGTCAATCGAAACAGGCGCAGCCGCGTTGGCGCTACCGGTGTTTGGGCAGCGGCCATCTATGGCTCCCAGTCGATTCGCGGCCGGGCGGCGCGAGCCAGCGACCGCAGCGGGAAGTACAGCACCGGAAGCCACAGGAGGTTCAGGGCCATCGCCGGTAGCAGCTCCTCGCCCAGGGCGCTGGCCGTCCAGAAGACGGTCTCCCCCCGTACCGCCAGCAGCGTACGCTGCACCAGGATGAACGCAGTGGTCGCGCCGAGGGCGACCGCGGCGGGCAGAACGAGGTTGGTGGGGAACAGCCGTCTTCCGGCCAGCGCAACTACTGCCGCGGCAGCCACGAGGGGCACCGTGTAGGAGCCTAGCGGAGCTGGCGACAGGAGGTCCAACAGGAGCCCGCCGACCAGCGCCCACCTGGTACCGGCCATGGCGCCGCGGTGGAGGCCCCAGCTCACGGCTGCGAGGAGGGGCAGCATGGGCTTCGACGCACCGAGGGCCGCGTAGGGCATGACCGTCGTCTGGAGGACGGCGAGTACCGTCAGAATGAAAGCAGTGGTGTATGGGTTCACGACCCGCTACTCGACGGATTGCTGACGACGGGCCTATTCCTCAGCTTCTGCCTCGGGCGAAGCCTCGGTCGGGGCCGCTGTGGGGAGCCAGCCGTTCACGACCAGGACGAGCTCGAGCGCGTTGAAGTTGACCGATGGCCGAATGACCGCCTCCTGGTGGGTGCGCTCGTCGCTCTGGTGTACTGCCACCACCTGTCCGATGAGGATCAGCGGCGGGAAGCGGCGCGACAGCCCGGTGGGGTAAACGAGATTCCCCTCGACGACGTTGGGCTCATCTCCCAGGCAGTGCTCGCGTCTCGAGCGCCGCTTGAACATCCTCGGG
>CAYYVH010000100.1:0-12076 GCA_964475075.1 uncultured Anaerolineales bacterium
CGCGAGCGTGCGTGTGACGAGTCCCTCACCGGGCCGGCCGAGGGTTCGGCCAGCCCGCTCCGCGGTCGCACCTGTTCGGCTGTCAGCTCGCGCTGGCGACCATACAGCCCCAGCACCGCCAGCTGGTCCGGCGGCAGCAGCTCGTGCATGGCCGTCTGGCCGGTGCGGCGGAAAACCGTCTCGACACGTGCCAGCGCCCCGGGCGGGAGCATGGTGCGCAGGCACAAATGGAAGGGGGCCAGGTAGTGCGCATTCATCCACCGGGCCAGAGCGATGCCCTCGACCGTCAGCACCGGCCGCTGGTCGGCCACGCTAATGATTTCTCGTGTCCGCTCCACCGGCGAGCGGCGCCGCAGGGCGACCAGGATGCCCTGCACACGCCTGCGGCCGAAGGGCACCCAGGCAAGATGCCCTGGCTCCAGGTGGCCCGCAAGCTCCGGGGGAACCGCGTAGGTGAAGGTGGCGTCTCGGGCTGGAGGTCCGGTGACCGGCTCCGTACCCACCCTGGGTGGGGGGACCTCTACAGCGATCTCCGCATAGGGCCAGGGCCGGCGCGCCGCCTCCGCGGCGGGCGGCCGGGTCGTCATAGCTTCACGCGGCGGCGGTGGACACGGTGCTTCTCGGCGGCGATGATGGCCAGGATGGTGTCCACCGTCTCCTCGAGCCGATCGCGGTGGTTGACCACGATATAGTCGAACTCCGTGGCCCGTTTCATCTCCTCCCGGGAGGTGGCGATGCGCATCTTGAGGCGATCCGGCGGCTCGCTCTTTCGCTCTCGCAGGCGGCGCTCGAGCTCACCCATCGTCTCGGCCACCAGGAAGATGAACACGGCGTCATCGACCAGGCGGCGAATGGTCTGGGCGCCCTGGACATCGATGCGCAGAATGACGTCCTGGCCGCTGGCCAGGGCGCTGCGCACCTGCTCCTTGGGAATGCCCTTGTGGTCGCCGTAGACTACGGCGTGCTCCAGTAGCTCACCACGCTCGATCAGGTCCGCGAACTCGGCCACCGAGATGAAGTGATAGTCCACTCCGTCCACCTCGTTTGCGCGGCGCGGTCGGGTCGTGGCCGTGACGACGAAGTGCAGATCGTGGTTCCGCAGCTGCATGCGCTTGAGTACTTCGTCCTTGCCGACACCCGACGGTCCCGAGATGACGATCATCAGCGGTGCGGGCGATAGCGCCCAGGCGATGACGGCTTCGCTCTGGGCATCGGCTCGCCCGTCTTCCTCCAAGTGGTCTGTATCACCCATCAGCTGGCTCGCAGGCACTCTCCCGGCCAGTCCGTTACAGCCGCTCGTATCGTGCAACGTCCAATACGAATACTACTCCGCCCCCAACCTCGACCGAAACCGGAGGATCGATCGCCAGTTCTCCCGGCTGGAGGATTCCTGGCACGGGGTTGCCCGACTGTATGCGGGCGCGGCAGTTGGCGCCAATCAGCCCCAGGATGTCGTCTTCTTGGTCGTCCTCCACGCCGATCAGGATCGTGCTGTTGCCGGCGCGCAAAAAGCCGCCTGTAGTGCTGACCACCGTCGAGCGGTGGCCGGCAGAATTCAGCGCCGACACGAGGGCTGGTGCGTCCGTAGACTGGATGATGGCTACGATGAGTTTCATGGTGGTAGCTCGGGTTATGCTGTGGGTCGGATAGTCTGGTGGAGCCGTTGGTACACTACATCTCTGACCGCGGAGGTAACCGCCTCCGGGTCACGCTCGGCATCTATGACCGCCCAGCGCTCGGGATTCTCCCGTGCCAGAGCGCGGTAGCCGTCCCGCACGCGCTCATGGAAGGCGGTGCCGGCCGCATCCAGCCGCGTCCACTCGATATCTGCGCCCTGTCGTCGTGCCAGTCCCACCTCGACGGGCAGGTCGAAGAGCAGCGTCAGGTCCGGCGTCAGACCGCCGGTCGCCAGGGCATTCAACTGGGCCAAGACCGCCAGTGGTACTCCCCCGCCATAGCCCTGGTAGGCGAGCGTGGCATCGGTGAAGCGGTCGCAGAGCACCACGCCGCCGGATTCGAGGGCTGGGCGAATCACCGCCGTCACGAGCTCCGATCGGGCGGCGTTGACCAGGAATGCCTCCGTCTCCGGCCGCAGACGACCGCTGCTCGCATCGAGGAGCACCCGGCGGATCCGCTCACCTGCGGGGGTGCCGCCGGGCTCGCGCGTTGTCGTGACCCTGTAGCCGCTGTGGGCCAGCTGCTCGGCAAGGTGTTGCACCTGAGTAGTCTTGCCGCTGCCTTCCGGCCCCTCGAGCGTGATGAAGAAACCAGGGTCAAGATACCCATCACCCACACGCGCGTGCGACGTCACGGCCTCGTCCCTAGCCGCGGTCGTTGCGGTGAATGCGCACCCGCCGGCGCGGATCCTTACCGCGCGACAGAGAATGCAGGTTGGCCTGCCGGGCCATGTCGTGCTGAGAGCGGCGGATCGTGGCGCTCTGGGGGCTCAGCTCCACCATGTTGCGATTGCCGCTCAAGACCTGGTGGATCGCCTCCTGGGCCTCCCGCATAGCGGCCTCGAAGGCGTCCGGCCGGGAGGCAATGCCGAAGATGTCGGTGAGGGCGTTCTCGATCTGCGTGAACGTGTTCGACCGCAATATGTAGATCGGGATGCGTCTGGACTCGGCCTCGCTGATCACGGCCGGGCGTTTGCGGTAGTAGCCCTTCAGAGTGATCAGGGCGTCGGACTCTGGCAGGTCATCGGTGAGGATCATGGGCAGGTTCAGTGCCTTGGCCGACTGTCGCAGCCGATTCTGGCTGACACCATACGGGAAAAGCTTGCGCCGCCGGACCGGTGCGCCGCGCTCGGGCGGGCTCTCGGCCGGCGCGAGCTCTTTTCTCTTCCGGGTCCGCCGCATCTCGGGGCCCGGCACTGACTCGCGCCGTGCCGTACGTGGCGTGCCTTCCTCGACCACCACCTCGCCCTCGACGTTTACGTATCGCAGCTGGGGGGTGAGCGGCCGGCCTCTGAGCAGCGCATCAGCGGCGGCCGCGACGTCACCGTGTACCGCCACTCGCCGGAAGTCCTGGATCTCGATCAGGACGTCGAACGTAGGCGGAGCCCTTCGCTCGAGCACGCTCTTTTGGGTCCCGCGCCGGCGTGCTTCCTCGTCGGACAACGTCACGCTTTCCACACCGCCCACCAGGTCGGACAGGGTGGGGTTCATCAGGAGGTTCTCGACGGTGTTGCCGTGGGCGGTGCCGATGAGCTGCACGCCGCGCTCGGCAATCGTACGTGCCGCCTGCGCTTCGAGCTCGCGCCCGATCTCGTCGATAACGATGACCTCCGGATTGTGGTTCTCCACCGCCTCGATCATGACCTCGTGCTGCAGCGTTGGCGTGCCCACCTGCATGCGCCGCGCCCGTCCGATGGCCGGGTGCGGGATGTCGCCGTCCCCGGCAATCTCGTTGGACGTGTCCACGATCACCACTCGCTTCTCATCGGCTAGGATGCGCGCTGCCTCGCGCAGCATCGTGGTCTTGCCTACGCCGGGGCGCCCCAAGAGCAGGACGCTCTCGCCGGATGTGATGATGTCGCGCACGATCTCGACTGTACCATAGACAGCTCGCCCAACGCGCAGGGACAGCCCAATGATGCGCTCCTTGCGATTGCGGATCGCGGAGATGCGGTGAAGCGTTCGGGCAATGCCGGCTCGGTTGTCGTCCCCGAAATCCCCGATACGCGCGGTGACGTGCTGCAGATCGTCCTCGGTCACCTCCAGGTCGGTGAATACCGTCTGGTCCCGGAAGCTGCGCGCCTCAGGGGGGCGGCCCAGGTCCATTACGATCTCGATCAGATCGTCGGTTTGCTGGAGCTGCCTCACCGCCGTCTGTAGTCCTGGCGGCAGGACTTTGATCAGCAGCTCGGTTTCGTGTGCTGTTGGGTCGCGTGGTGAATGGTCTGACAACCCTATCTCCTCGGGTGGGCTGCGCTGTGTTCGGAACCGGCCGCCTCGGTCAGTGGGGCCGAGCGCGTCGGGGCTGGGTCCAGCCCGTGCTCGCGCAACTTGCGTCGCCGCCACTCCGGTTCGAGAACACGCACCGCTGTGTGCTTGACGAGGCGGAGCCGCCCCAACACTGGTTCGAACCCGTTCTGCCGCAATGCCAAGTTCAACCCTGGCTCATGGGCGGAGGCAGTAGTGTATACCGGCCGCGCCGGGAAATCGCCACCCGCTGCGGCGTCGGAAAGGGCTCGTCGTATCGGCGGCCCGGCTTCCGTGCCGGGGCTCGTCAGAACCTGCAGCCAATGCCCCGATCGGCCAGCGATCAGGCGCCAGGCGCCGATGACTTCCCCCCTTTTATCCAGCCAGACCCGGGCGGATACGGCCCCAGGGGCTCGGCCGCCCAAGGGATAGCGCCCCCAGTCACCTCCCGGAGCTCCCGCGTTGGCTTGGATGGAATCCGGCGAGTTCAGACATGCCAGGCGGTGGACGGCCGAGGTCATCCTCGCGCCGGCTGGCATGACGACCATGCCTTCCGGCGCCGCCGGTGGGGTTGAATCGGCCGGGTGGCGGAACACCGTTTCGCTCGTGTAGGCAACGAAGCCCAAATGACGAAGGACCTGCAGTGCCACGCGATCGTTCTCCTCGATCGCGGCGAAGATGCGCTGCGTCCCCTGCCCGCCCAACCACTGGCATGCGCCGGAGATGAGGCGCTGCCAGGACAGCGCCGCGCCGTTGGCGGCGGCCAGGCTGGGTGCGATGAACGTGAGGTCAGCCTCCGTGCCGTCCAGGCATCGGCGCGCCTGCACGAAACCGTGCGGGGTAGAGCCGTCCTGGGAGTCGAGGACCAACGTCTGGACCCCTCTGTTCCCCAGCGGCAAGTAGCCCGAGATGGCCTGGCGCAGCGGGGACTGGCCCAGCAATACGGCCGTCTCCAGGTCGAGCGCCGTCCCGACGTCCTGCTGGTTGCGGAGGCGAAGCGTATCGCGTGGTGTGAACGGTCGGGTCACGGATGCTAGTATAGCATACGGCCACGGTGGGCACATAGGTGCGTGGACTGGTGACGATTGCTACGGCTGGGGGCGACGGGAGCTGGGAGTTGGGAGTTGGGAGCTGGGAGCTGGGAGCTGGGTGGGCCGATTGGTTCGGTTGCCCTGCGCGGCTATACTTAGGCGCCGCCCGGACGTGTGTGTTGAACGCAGTTTGAGCCATGAACGAGCGAATCCGACGGTCACAACCGCCCGGTCGGTGGGGCGTCAAGCTGGCCTTGGCGACAGCCGCTCTCGGCACGCTCACCGCGTGCGTCGGAACCGGTCCGACGCACGTTGCCACGCCGCAGCAGGCGGCGGGCTCAACCCTCGCGCTGGATCCCAATGCCATTCTTTGGGCTGTGGAGGCCGGGCCGACGACCCTGGATCCGGCGCGAATGGTAAATGACCCGTCCGGTGCCCAGGTCGCGGCCCAGGTTTACGATCGTCTTGTCCGCTTCCGGCCGGGTACGGTGGAGCTGGCCCCCGGTATCGCCACCAACTGGGTCGCGGACCCGGAGGGGAGGACGTTCACCTTCACCCTTCGCGACGGGATGCGCTTCCACGACGGCTCGCCGTTGGACGCCGTCGCCGTCGTGTGGAACTTCGAGCGCTGGATGAACCCCGATCACCCGGCTCACCAGGGCGAGTTCAGGCCGTGGCGCGACTACTTCGGTGGCTTCGTGGGCGAGAAGGATGACCAGGGGCGCGCCATCAACCTGGTCGCGCGGGTGCAGGCACTCGACCCGCGCACCGTCCGCATCATGCTGCACGCACCGTTCGCGCCCTTCCTGCACGACCTGGCCATGGTAAGCTTCGGCTTCGCCAGTCCGGCGGCGGTGCGGCTGCAGGGCGAAGCGTACGCGGCCGACGGAAATCACCTGCCGGTCGGCAGCGGGCCCTTCCGTGTGGTGAGTTGGACGGACGAGGGTGCCGTGGCGCTCGCACCCTTTGCGGACTACTGGTCCGGCCCGCCGGCGGCGACAGGCTTGGGTTTCACCGTGCTGCCCGATCCATCCGAGCGGGCGGAGGCAGTCGCGGCCGGGAGGGTGCACGGTGCAGACTTGCCGCCGACCACGGCCATCACCGGCAGCCTGACTTCGCCGTCCGTTCGCGTCATGGCCCGCCCGCCCCGGGCTAACGCCTGGCTCATGCTGAACCACAGCCGCGATCCCCTGGGTGACGTTCGGGTTCGCCGGGCGATCTCGCTGGCCATCGACCGCGAGCGCTTGGCCGAGGAGCATTTCGGACCTGAGGCTATCCCCTGCGGGCAGCTGCTACCACCGGGGTTGCCGGGGCACGATGAGTCCTTGGTACCCCCGCCCCGCGACCTGAAGGCGGCACGGGCCGCGCTGGTCGAGGCGGGTGTTGGCGACGGGTTCAAGCTGAACATCTGGGTCGCATCTAGCGCCCGTGGTTACCTGCCGGATCCTTCCGGGACGGCTGACGCTGTTGCGGCCATGCTGAAGGAAATTGGGCTCGACACCTCAGTTCGCAGTGAGAACATGCGTCAGTTCCTGATCGATCGAGATCGCGGTCGCTTTACGGCCTGGATAATCGGGTGGGAGGCTCAGTCCGGGGACCCGGACAACTTCTGGTTCTGGCACTTCGGCGCGGGCCGTTTGGCCTCGGAGGGCCAGTACGTGAACCGCGAGCTAGCGGCGAGCCTCCTGAGTGCCCAGCGCACCATCGATACGGCGCAGCGGGCGGAGATCTACCGCGCTGCAGCGTGGATGGTGGACGAGGATGTGGCGCGGATCTTCCTGGCCTGCGTCCGTCCACTGGTGTCCGTCTCGCGCCGCGTGCGCGACTACGAACCGGGGCCGATGGGCTTCGACGACTTCAGGAGTGTCACGCTCGCACCGGCGCCCGAGGGGGCGGCAACCATGCCGCCGGCCACCGACACCTCGCCGCCTCCCACCGAGACGGCGGTGCCGCTGCTTGCGGTAACGGCGGTGCCGCTAGTAACGGGCGAGGCGGAGCCGTTGGATACCAGCACGATTGTACCGGATGCAGCGGCGGCCGAATTGCGCGATGTATTCCTTGACCAGCCCTAAATGCCCGAGAGGAGCACATGGATGACGACACAGACACGGGAGAAGCCAATCGTCGGCAAGTCCTCGCTGCGGGAGCTCATGCGCCAGGGCCGGCTGGCGTGGCGTCTTTTCACGGACCCGCGCGTGCCTATCCTCCTGAAGTTGATTCCGGCGCTGGCGGTAGCCTACCTGGTGTCGCCGATAGACTTCGTACCCGACTTCTTTCCGCCATTGGGGCAGCTTGACGATTTGGCGGTCGTGCTCCTGGCCTTGCGGCTGTTCGTCGAGCTGGCGCCGCCGGCGATCGTCGCCGAGCACAAGGGTGAGGGGAAGACGGTCACCGCCACCTACCGCGTCCAGGACGAGTAGGAAGGTGTGGATGACTTCCGCGCTGGAGCCCTTCGACTGACACCAAGTGCGTCTGGCGCAGGATCAACCGGGCTGATAGCTGATAGCTGATAGCCCAAGCCAGACCATCCGACCGCCGTCTGATGAATCCCCCTCGTCACACAGCACCCGGCCGGCGATTCGAGCGTGGATCGACTTGAGTGCGCCCGCGTCGGGGGCGAAGAACACTCGCGAGGCGTCCCCGGGCACCGGTGCCGGGACCGGCGCCAGGGCCAGGCACGGGGCGAGAGCGAGCACGACGACTGGCCAGCGACCGCCCGCGGATGCGAGGTTTGTGCTCGGTGGTCCTACTGACACGGAATGGCTCCTGCGATCTGGCGGTAGATCTCTGCCAGCTGCGCCTCGGTGGGGGCGAAATACGACCGCTGTGGGTCGCCGGCGATTCGATCGAGCAGGCTCCGGTCGGCGTCCTCACCGAGGCCCACCGTGAACAGGATGATCCCGTCGGACCGCGCTCGCCTGGCCGTCTCGAGGACCGTTGCCTCGGATGCCCCGACCTGCCGGCCGTCGGTCAGGAGGATGATCACCGGCAGGTAGTCGGTTCCCCGTGCGGTGAGCACCTCGCGCGCGACCTCGAGACCGAGATCGAGGCGCGTGCCCGTGCCGGTCGGCAGGTGGTCCAGAGCCTGTACGAGCGCCAGGTGGTCGCCCGTCAGCCCCTGCACGACCTCGGCCTCGGCGTTGAACGTCACGATGGCAACGCGGTCCTTGGGCAGCCGGAGCAGGCTCAGGAACAGGCGGCTCGCGTGCACGGCGGCGTCGAGCTTCGTCGGCCTGCCCGGCGCCGGTGACATGCGCATGCTGGACGAGGTGTCCAGTACGAGAACGACGTCTGTTCGCACCTCTGGGCACTTCCGACGCATGAGCGAGGGTAGGTAGAGCTGCCACCGCTGGGGCGCGGTGACTAGCACTCGGGGTACTGGGAAGGTCAGTTTTCCGACGTGTCCCACACCGTCCACGTATTCGGCCTCGGCGCGCACGTTCGTCGGGTGCACGCCCGGCTCCTGGGGTACGACCTGGTATTGCAGCGCCAGCCCGGAAGGCAGCACGCTCGTCAGCTCCCATGCCACCGTGCGGTTGAGCGGGCTGTAGCTCGCCGGGGGTACGGCCGAGCCGCGTACGTAGCGCATGTTCTCCGGCAGCACGTCACTCACTCGGGTGTGGGCCAAGAGAACGGAGGCGGCGACGCGATGGGCGATCGTGTCGTAGATCCGCGATAGGTCGTGCTCGCTGGGTGCCTCGAAGTAGTAGTTGGCCTGGGTGACCAAAGCCTGTAGGAAGCCGCGATCCGCGTCCAGCCCCAGCCCGATAGCGTACACGTCGCGGCCCGATGCGCGATAGGACGCTGACATGGCCAACAGCTCCGATCGGCCCGAGTTGGGGCGACCGTCGGTGAGCAGGATGATCACCTTGCGCGCCTCGCGCCGGGCCCTTTCGCTGGCGAACTCCCGGTCCGCCAGCTGGAAGGCGGTCAGCATGTCGGTGCCCTCGTCGTCGCCCAGATCGGGAACGGCGCGGATCAGCTGACGTGGGTTGCTCGTGAGCCCCTGCACCAGGTCGACATCGGTGGAGAAGCTGATCAGGCCGACCTGGTTGAGGCTGTAATCGAGCTGTCCGATGAACTCCAGCGCGGCACTCCGCGCGGCACCCATCTTGCCCCCGCTCATCGAGCCCGAGGTGTCCACCAGGAGCATGATGTCGCTGCGGGCATCCGCCAACGGACAATCGCCCCCAGCCGTCAGCCGGATGGTCACGGACGCGCCCAGTTCGATCTCATCCGGCACCGCCGTCTTGTCATGCTGGAGGGTGCAGTGGTCTTCGAACTCGGGAACCTCCGGTGCCGTCCCGGCGGGGTCGGGTGCGAACACGTCTACTTTGTCGTGGTCCCCGAAGCTGATATAGACGCGACCTGTCTGCCCGGCAGCGATATCGGTGGCCGAGCGATCGTCGGCCACTTGCCAGACGGCGATCTCGCTGCCGTCGGGTGCGCGCTTCCAGACCCAACCCTCCCGTGTCAGCAAGTAGACGTTGCCGTCAGCATCTACGTCGACGCGAGATGCCACCCCGGGCACCGTCCAGCCGTCCAGGACCGTACCATCGGCACGGGCTCGCACCTCAACCTGACGCCGACTCCGATTCAACAGATAGACCCGACCGGGGGCCAGGGCCAGGTCGGCGACGCTCTCGAACCCGTCCGGGGGTGCGATTGCCCATTCTGCCAGGGGGTTCCCGCTGAAGTCGGTAACGTGCACCCGCTGGTCGCCGGTATCCAAGACGGCTAAGTCACTCCCGAAGCCGTCCACAGCCGATAGCCAACCGTACGGAGAGCCCGCGCCGGGATCGACGCTCGGTGGCTGCCAGCTCCACAAGTTAGTGCCGTCCTCGGTCCAGTAGTGCAAACTGTGCCCGTCGATGCCGAAGACAGAGCCGCGGAGCCCAGCCGACAGGTCGTGTAGCCCGCCGGCACCAAACTGAGTGCGAGGCGTACCGTCAGTGCTCCAGCTCTGGATCCGCGGCCAGGCATCGAGCAGGAAGACACGCCCGTCCGCGTTCGCCGACAGGCGGCGCGGCCTCTCCAGGGCACCGAGGGGGGCGAAGGCGTTGCCCCACGTGGCAATGGTGGGTTGGATCGAGCGGCGGTCCGGGATGTGCCGCACGCCGGTGAAGCCGAGGCGGTGGTCCTGAACCGCCGTGACAAGGCCGGACCCGGGCCCGACGGCGATCCCCCTTCCGCCAGGGCTGTCCACCGGCCGTCCGACGTCCACGCCGTGTCGCTGGCGCATCAGGTTGTACTCGGTGATGATGAAGGAGTCACCGTCGTCGTCCACGGCCACGTCGATCGGCGGCACTTCCGTGCCGTCGACCACGGCCGCCAGACCTCCAACCAGAACGCCCTCTTCGTCAAAAATCCACACGCGCTGGGCGAGCAGGTCCACCACGTATACCCGTGCGTCCGGTCCAACATCGATGCCCAAGGGCTCCTCCAGCGGTGAGGTATCGGGACCCCAGGAGCGGCGCTGGTTGCCGTCGGGGCCCAATACTACTACCTGGTGGCCATCCAACGTCGTCACGAACAGCTCGTCGCCACCAAAGGCCAGGCCGCCGGGGTGACCGCGCAGGTGCCACGTGCCGAGGTGAGTCCCGTCCAGTGCGAAACGGTGGATCCGGTCGCCGGCGGGATCGCTGACGTGAACGATTGATTTGCCCACGGCCACATCCTGCACCGCGCCCAGGTCGAGCCCAGAGGCGCGGCCTCCCCACAACTCGCGCGGTGTCCCGTCCGCCTCCAGCACGTGCACTGCCTCCAGCCGGCTGTCGGCGACGTAGATCGTGCCGTCGGGGCCGACGTCGATCCCAGAAGGTCCCTTGAAGAGGCCCGGGATCTCCGGCTCCTCGCCGGAGGTCCAGGTGGCGACTCGCGTGTAGGCCTCCAGCATTGCCGGTTGCGCCGTAGCGGAGCCGCCCGGTCGAACGGTGAGCGCGATGCTCAGGATCAGCAGGATCGTAATGCGGCGCATGTTGGGGGCCTCCGAGGTACAGGTGATTGGTTAGGGGCACGCGGCTGGCGGGGGCGACAACGGCGGCCGCGTCCCGTCGCATCCGGCCCACAGGGCGAACCGGGCCTTGCCGTAGCGGTTCGAACCGAACGCCTCGGCATCGACCTCGCGGACGGCGGGGCTGTTGGGGCAGGGCAGATAACCGGGTGGCGCTCGCAGGAGTGAAACCCTGTAGGGGGGCGGGCTGCAAAGGTGGACCAGCATGCGCCCCGGGCCACTGGCTGCCGGCGGCACTTGACCTACCCACAGGACGGTCCCCGCGATGTCCGTCACCGCCAACGTGGCGGGCCCGAGGGGCACGCCGACCGCCGACCAATGGTCGCCGCTGTCGAAAGTCCCGTTGCAGCCGGGGCACGAAAACGGCCCGCGGCCGACGGTGTCGGGGAAGACGGTGAGCTGCAAGTACCAGGAACGGTCAGCCGAACAGTTGGGTGTCGGCGGCGCGGGCGGTATCGGCGGCGGGACAGAGGGTGTGCCCAATGGTGCCGGCGTCAGCGTCGGCAGCACCACCTCCAGTGGCGGATCCGGAAAGAAGTACGTCCGCCGCGTACCGTCGCCGTCCGTGTATAGGACCCGGCCGTGACCCACGGTGCTCCGGCCCGGTGTCCCAACTTGGGAGCTGTACGTGAAGGTGAGTCCACCGGACGGCAGGACAGGTCGGGTCCAAGTCAGGGTGTCGTGGACCACCAGCGGCGGCGGCTGGCCGCTGCCGGGCACGTAGCGCACGAATGGCTGTGCGGGAGTGTCCTCGATGACCAGATCCGTCAGGCTGATACCCTCGATGACCTGCAGGATCGTGTCGTAGATCCGGTTTAGGTCCACCACCGAGGGCGAGTAGTAGAAGTCGTCCTTCGAGCTGGCGATTGACTCCAGCAGCAACGAGTCCACGAACCGGCCCAGCCCGATCGTGACGATATATGCCCGCCGGGCACGCGCACGCTCGGCGGCCACGAGCGCCGCCGTGTCGGGTTCGGGCACTACCGGCCGGTTTGGCTCCCCGTCCGTCAGGAGCACGATGGGCGGCAGGGCGTCCCGTCGTCCGGCGGGTGAGATGTGGTCCCTCGCCGCGCGGACGGGCGCGGTGGTCGCCGTGGCGGTGCGACGGT
>CAYYVH010000101.1:0-11930 GCA_964475075.1 uncultured Anaerolineales bacterium
CGGGCCGCCGAGGAAGATGGTGCCCTGGCCGCGTACGATGATGGACTCATCGCTCATCGCGGGAACGTATGCCCCGCCTGCGGTGCAGCTGCCCAATACGGCGCTGATCTGGGGAATGCCCCTAGCGCTCATCCGGGCGATGTTGAAGAAGATCCGCCCGAAGTGGAATCGGTCCGGGAAGACCTCGTCCTGCAGCGGTAGAAAAGCACCACCCGAATCCACCAGGTAGATGCACGGCAGGTGACACTCGGCAGCGACTGCCTGAGCACGCAGGTGCTTCTTCACCGTCAGGGGAAAGTAGGTGCCACCCTTCACCGTCGGGTCGTTGGCCACGATCAAGCACTCGTGGCCCTGCACCCGGCCGATGCCGGTGACGATGCCCGCGCCTGGCGCCGCGTTGTCGTACAGGTCGAGGGCGGCCAGTGGGGAGAGCGCGAGAAACGGGGTGTCGGGGTCGAGTATGGCCTCGATCCGCTCCCTGACTGGTAGCTTGCCCCGCTCGCGCATGAGCTCAAGTGCGCGTGCGCTGCGCCGCTCGCCCACGTCGGCCTGGCGCTCGTGCAATCGCTTGGCCAGGGTGCTGTGGTGCTCGTAGTTGGCGCAGTACTCCGCACTGCTGGTGTCGATGTGGCTTGTGATTACTGGCATTCTGAATCCGTGTCTGCGCGGTGGGCCCAAGCAGTCCGGGTAATGCTAGCGCGGCGCCACTGTCAGAACCTATCAACTACGTGCGATGGCGCTCGGCCGTGTGGCGTGTCGCCAGTGCAGCGCTCCGACATCGATCTTTCTGCTATGCTTGAGTCGACGACCCAGCGGATGGTGAATGCGGAACGACGGCGAGAAGACAGCGGTACGTAGGCGGCGTCAGGTCGGGGACGGCCTGGCGGCCGAGTTGGCCGTCGTGGCCGCCCTGACGCTCCTGGCAGCGGCCTTCAGGCTCTACCGCCTGGACGTGATCCCGCCGGGACTCCATTTCGATGAGGCGCACAACGGGCTGGATGCGCGGCGGATCATCGACGGCGCCCGTCCGATCTTCCTGGCCACGAACGACGGCCGTGAAGTGCTGTACAGCTATCTTCAGGCGGTCGTCGTGGCGTCGCTGGGACCGACGGTCTTGGCGCTCCGGCTGACCTCAGCCCTGCTGGGCGTAGCCACGGTGCCGCTCACGTACGCCTTCGTCAGGCAGTATTGTGGCCGGCGCGCCGTGGCCGTCGTGACGAGTGTCCTGCTGGCCACCTCGCTGTGGCACGTGGCACTCAGCCGCATTGGGGTGCGGTCCGTGGCCATACCTCTCCTCATCATCCCCGCACTGTGGCTCTTCTGGGAGGCCACCAGACAACCACAGCGGAGGTGGCGCTTCGCGTTGAGCGGTGTGTTCATCGGGCTCGGCGCCTACATTCATCCCGCGAACCTCTTCCTGCCGCTGGCAGTCACCGCCTTCGCGGCCTATCTCGCGGCGACGGATCGTGCGCGTGCCAGCCAGCACCTGGCCGGCCTGGCGGTTGCCGGCGGCGTGGCGCTACTCGTCTTCCTGCCGTTTGGCCGGTACGTGGTCCAGCACGCCGATGCCGTGCTCGAGCACCCCTCACGGGTGTCAGTCATGCAATTGGAGCGCCCCGGAGATGGTCCGGTCGACGCATTGGCCCGCAACGCCTGGAACGTGGCGCTCGCCTTCACGGTTCGCGGCGATACCTCAGCTGCGGTGAACTTGCCCGAACGCCCGATCTTCGATCCCGTGGTCGCGCTCTTCTTCCTGGCCGGTGTGCTCTGGCTCTGCTGGCAGATAATCCACCCGGCCGACCACGGCGTGTCGCGGGATCGGAGCGTGCTCCTGGTTCTGTGGCTCGGCGTGATGGTGGTCCCGTCGGTCGTGAGCAACGACGCGCCGCACTTCAAGCGCATGCCGGGGATCATCCCTGTCGTCTTCATCCTGCCGGCGCAAGCGTTGGTCGTCGCCGGATCGTGGCTGGCAGGTCGTTCGCGACCGGCGCTGGGAGTGGCCCTGACCGCCGCCCTACTTCTCGCCAGCGGAATATGGACTTTCCGCGACTACTTCCTGGCCTATCCGATCCATCGCGAAGTGCCCGCGACGTTCATGGTGGCCACTTCCCAAAAGGGAATAGAGCTGCGCCGGATAGCCCAGACCGGTGACACGTACGTCGCTCCGGTCCTCATGAGCCAATCGGTGGTGGCGTTCCGATGCCTGGACTCCCCGCTGACGACACTCGAGCTGCGCGACGGACTGGTGCGCCGCGACGGCGCCTCCGCCACCTACGTTCTCGATCCCGTCGAGGCCGACGTGATCGATGCGTTCCAGTTGCGCTGGGGTGCGTGGATGACCCGCGAGGATCTGTTGTTCACAGATGGTGGGTCATTGCTGGCCGTCTTCCAGTTGCCCGCCACAACGGGCATCGCACCCCAGCGTCCCCAGACTGCCCGCTTCGGTGAGCTGATCGATTTCCTCGGCTACTCGCTGGACGAGTCCGCCGCGACCGGCGATTCGCCGACGGTGACGCTCTTCTGGCGTGCGCTGGGGCCGCTGCCGGCGGATTACACGACCTTCGTCCACCTCCTCGACGCAGCGGGCAACAGCGTCGGCCAGCAAGACAAGCCGCCGTTGGGCGGCACCTACCCGACCTCGCGCTGGCGTCCGGGGGACATGATCATCGATCGCTTCGAACCGGTGATCGAAGCGGGGACGATACCCGGATCCTTCAGCATCTGGATCGGCTGGTACGACCTGGAAAGCGGAGAGCGCCTGCCGGGCGTCGACGCCCGGAGCGTCCCCCTACCTGGGTCCGCCCTGCGGCTCGAGTAGCGGTGGCACGATTCGCCTGGCGTCAGGGGCTATTGGGCTCGGCCCGGTCCTCGCCGGCTTCCAGGACAGCCAGTTGCCGCGCCAGCGCTTCGATGGCCACGCGCTGCTTGCGGTACAGGTCGGACTCACTCATGGCCAGGCGGGTGGCGATGTCGCGGACCTTCAGACCCCTGATGAACTTCAGTTCCAGGATGTTGTACACCAGCCACTCACTGGCGGTGAGGCTGCGCTGACCCTGCGGTTTCAGCCGCTCCAAGGCCCGGTCCAGCACGGCACGCACGGCCCTTGCCGGGCTGAAGTCCTCGAACTCGATGGCCTCGGCTACGACGTTGAGACTCAAGAGAGGGCTCTCGGTGAGCTTCGGGCCGCCCCAGTAGTGTGAAAGGGCGTCCTTCACGAAGTGGGGAAAGTCGGGGTCGAAGACGGGGCTGGTCTCGATCGTGCTGAGCGAGCTGCCGCCACTGATCTGGAGTGCGCCGCGCAGGCGCTGAATGCCCGCCAGCTCAGGTTCGAGCTCGCGCAGGGCGGCGATGACCCGCTGTTGGACGACTCGATCCTCCAAGGCCTCCTCGGCGCGCTGGATCAGGGCACGGAAGGCGCGCTCCTCGTCGGGCGCCAATGGGCGCCGCGGGTCCTCCAGGGCCAGCAGCCCGAGCGTGGCCTTGCCCGTTGGCGGCCGCAGCGCACGGACCCAGAACCCGTCCACGACGGCGAATGTCCCTGCCCCCGTCAGGTCGGCCAGTGTATCCGTGTCCAGTGCGTCCAGGAAGGAATAGGCCCGATCTCGTGGACCTGCGCAGGCGTCCACCTGCAGCCGCCGGCCCTGCATGACGATGACGCAGCCGCTCTCCACCCTTAGCCGGTCGCACATGGCCGTCAGGATGTTCTCGAGCAGCTGCTCCAGGTCGTGGGACGAGACGAGCCGCTCGTCCAGGCGGCGCAGCCACATGATGTCGCGCCCACCCTCACTGCCGAAGATCAGCAGGTCCACCAGCGGTTTGATGGCGCGGACCACGAACTGAAAAGCCACAATGCCCACCACGACGGCCAGGGCGAACACGACGTCGCGCGGCAGGCCCAGGCTCTGCTCCAAACGTGCCGGAACGAGCTGGATCATGGCGATCACGAACACGCCCAACGTCGGCGCTTGGATCAAGTACTTGATCAGGTCTCGCTTTACCGCCCGGTCGGGAGTGAGGGCGCCGTGGAAGGCCACGCCGTAAGCCACGACCACGATCATGCTGGCCGTGGCGAGGCTGGCGATGGCCGCGAGTACGCGGAAGGCCTCGGGGTTTCGGGCGAGGGCGTCACCGCCGGTGGTCAGGTAAGGGAACGTGGACAGGGGTGCGACGACGCTCACGAGGAGGTAGGCGAGGCGCCGGCGCGAACGGTCCGTCAAGGCCCGCTGTCGTGCCTGCCAAACGTTGAGCGCTCCCCAAGCAGTGCAGGCCACATACCCGACCGCGAACGGGGCGAATAGCCGGCCTGCCGAGAAGTGTACGGTTCCAGGCACGCCGACCATGCGGTCGGTCACCGTTTCGCCGGTGAGCACGGCAACCAGCACGAGGAGCCCCAGCCCGTAGGCCAGCAGCACTCCCGCACGGCGGACAGGCCACACGTCCCCCATCGTGCGCAGAAGTGCGTCGCCGAAGTGAAGGTACGACGGCGCGACGAACGCGATTCCTAGCCACTCGAACCGCAGCCAGAAGGCAGCTGCCGGATGGTCTGCCGCCAGGCGAGCCGTGGCCAAGAAGACATCGCCGACATAGACGACCGTCACGTAGGCCAGAACGGCCACGAACGCTCGAGCCACGGCGTTGCGGAAGTTGTACACAAAGAGGTACACCAGCAGGCTGAAAGCGATGAGCACTGTCGCGCTGGCCAGAACCACGTTAAGGCGCCGCAGCGCTTCGAGGGCGAGGAGGCTCATCCAGGCCCTCCGAGTGCCAGCGCGATGTAGTAGACCACTGGTGCTGCGAACATGAGGCTGTCTATCCGGTCCAGTATGCCACCGTGGCCCGGGATCAGGGATCCGCTGTCCTTCACACCCGCCTCTCGCTTGAGGACCGACTTTGCCAGGTCCCCGGCCGGTGCCACCGCGGCCACGGCCAGAGCGAGCCCGGCCAGCGCGAGGGGGGAGATCCGGGCGAGCGGATCGAGGACCGCCGGGCCGAGGGCGGCAAGAGTGGGTACCAGGAGGCCCAGGACAACTGTGGCCACTGCGCCCGACAGTGCGCCTTCGACCGTCTTGTGCGGACTCACGGTGGGAAAGAACGGGGTCTTGCCCACCGTGAGCCCGAAGGCGTAGGCCGCGCTATCGTTCGTCCACGCCAGGGCCATGAGCAGGGCCGTCCAGGCGATGCCGCCCGGCAAGGCTCTCAGCAGCACGCCGTAGCCCACCAGGATCCCCACGTAGGTCGGGCCGGCCAGAGTGGCCGCCCAGTCGTCAACCGAGCGTCGGTCTGCTTCACGGAGCACCTGGACCACCAGCGTCAGCACGACCGCTACCGCAAGCGTCGGTCGCACGAGATCGAGATCCGGGCGCAGGGCGGTGAGCGTCAGGGCTGGGGCAAGGGCCAAGCCCAGCACGATCGTCGGCCGCCGCCCCGTTGCACGGGCCAGTTGGAGGACCTCCGAGGTAGCCAGTGCGGCCACAAGGGCTAGTAGGAAGCCCCAGGTCGCACCGCCCTGAAACGCGGCGAATACGACGACGGGCAACAGGACGACTGAGCTGAGAAGTCGGGTGCGCACCGCGTGGACCGTATTCAGCCAAACCGGCTGCCGCTACTGGTGGCTCCTGCCCTTGCGGCGTCCTCGTCAACGGTCACGGTGCCGGTCTGTGCGCCTGCGTTGTCGCCGATGCTACCCGGCAAGACGCCGAAACGGCGCTCGCGTTGAGCGTAGCTCTCGAGGGCGCGCTGGAGCTCCGCACGGTCGAAGTCTGGCCACAGTGTGTCCGTGCAATAGAGCTCCGCATAGGCAACCTGCCACAGGAGGAAGTTGCTGAGGCGCATCTCGCCGCTGGTCCGGATCACGAGGTCCGGATCCGGTGCTCCCGCTGTCTCCAGGTAGCTCTCGAAGCAGGCCTGGTCGATCTCCCCCGGCGGAATGCCGTCCGCCAACATCTGCCGCACGGCGCGCAGGATCTCGTGCCGGGCGCCGTAGTTGAACGCTACGTTCAAGGTCAGTCGGTCGTTGTGCGCGGTGCGCTCCACGGCACGCTGAATAGCTTCGGCCAGGTGGCGCGGCACTCCGTCCAGCCAACCGACGTGCCTGAGCCGCACGCCATTGGCGTCGAGTTCGTCCAGCTGGCGCTCGATGACCTCCTCGAGGAGGTACAGCAGGCCCCGCACTTCGTGGGCCGGCCGCTTCCAGTTCTCGGTGGAGAAGGCATAGATGGTAAGGAAGGGGACGCCGAACTCGATGCAGCCTTCGATGAGCTGCCGGAGGGCCTCAGTGCCAGCGCGGTGACCGGCCAGCCGCGGCAGGCCGCGAGCCTTGGCCCAGCGACCGTTGCCGTCCATGATCACGGCAATGTGACGCGGTAGCTGCGCCGGATCCAGTGGGGACTCTGAAGACGACCGGTCGGTCATGTCGGGTCGTCAGACCTCGCGGATCTCGGCCACCTTGTGCTCGCCGTGCTCGTCGGCGATCTTCACGAACTCGTCCGTGAGTTCTTGGGCCTCCTCCTTGGCCCGGAAGAGATCATCCTCTGGTAGGTCCAAGCCGTCGAGGTGGTGAATGAGATCCCGCCGGATATTGCGGATGGCAATCCGCGCTTCCTCGATGCGCCGGCTGGCGAGGCGGATCATCTCCGCGCGACGCTCCTCCGTCGGCTGTGGGATCGCCAGGCGGATGATCTGCCCGTCATTGGATGGCGTCAGGCCCAGGTCGCTGGCCAGGATCGCCTTCTCGATAGTGGGCAGGACGTTCTGGTCCCACGGCCGGATGGCGATCAGGCGTGCCTCCGGTGTGGTGATCGTGGCTAGCTGATTCAGCGGCGTCGGCGTCCCGTAATACGCCACCATCAGGCGGTCCACTAGTGCCGTTGAAGCCCGACCCGTTCGGTAGCCGGCCAGATCGTCGTCCAGCGCGTCGATCGCTCCCTGCATGCGCTGGCGAGCGTCCTGCACGAGTTTCTTGGTCATGACCGGAGCGCCTCCCTTGTGATCTGCCCTAGGACAACTCTGTTGCCTATGTCGCCTGGCACGCGATCCACCAGCGTGCCGACCGACTCGCCCCGCACGGCAGCGGTGATGCTCCCCGGGGACCATAGATCGAGCACGATGATCGGCATGACGTTCTCGCAGCAGAGCGTGATGGCCGTGGCGTCCATGACCCGAACACCCAGGGCCAGTGCTTGGTCATACGACAGGTGGTCGAAGCGTACGGCGTCAGGATCACGCATGGGATCGTCGCTGAAGACCCCGTCGACCTTCGTGGCCTTGATCAGCACATCGGCGCCCAACTCCATGGCCCGCAGTGCCGCAGCCGTGTCCGTGGTGAAGTAGGGGTTGCCGGTTCCAGCACCCAACACCACGATGTGGCCCTTGGACAGCTGGTGCATTGCGCGGCGCCGGATGTAGGGCTCCGCTATGGCCGTCATATCGATAGCGGTGTGGACTCGTACCGTCAGCCCCAACCGCTCGAGTGCATCCTGCAGGGCAAGGGCGTTCATGACCGTGGCCAGCATGCCCATGTGGTCCGCGGTGGAGCGGTCCATCTCGCCCGCCTGGCTCGCAGTCCCGCGCCAGAGATTGCCCGCGCCCAGCACGACGGCGACCTCGATCCCGAGCTCTGGCAGCCCCGCCACCTTGCCGGCGACGAACCCCGCAGCGTCGGGATCGATGCCGTAACCCGCTGGCCCGGCCAGAGCCTCGCCGGACAGTTTGAGCAAGATGCGCCTGTAGCGCGGGCCGTCGCTCGAGCTGCTCTGCCGGTCTGATGCGCCCAGGTTACACCTACTTCCCGAGTTCGAAGCGGCTGAAGCGCCGCACGACGATGTTCTCGCCCAACTCGGCGATAGCGTCGGTGATCAACTGGCTGACCTTGACCTCCTCGTCCCGGATGTACGGCTGGTGCATCAAGACGTTTTCGCTGAGCCATTTCTCGATCTTGCCGGTGAGGACCTGCTCCATTATCTCCGGTGGTTTGTTAGCGCCGGTCATCTCGGCGCGGACTCTCTCGCGCTCCCTTTCCGTCGCCTCGGCCGGGACGTCATCATCGCTGATCCAACGGGGGTCCGTGGCCGCGATCTGCATTGCCACGTTCTTGGCCAACTCCCGGAAGGTGTCGGTTCGGGCAACGAAGTCCGTCTCGCTGTTGATCTCCAGCAAGACACCGATGCGTCCCGGGTCGTCGTGAACGTATGAAACTATCCGCCCCTGTCGTGCGTCACGGCTGACCTTTTTCGCCGCCGTGGCATAGCCCTTCTCGCGCAGAAGCTTGATAGCGGCGTCCATGTCGCCGTCTGTGGCTTCGAGGGCCCTCTTGGTGTCGAGAACGCCCGACCCCGTGCGCTCGCGGAGGTTGCGAACCTGCTCAATGGTGATGGCCATTTGCGAATTGTCTCCTATGGTGCTGACTGATTCTCGCGAGCGTGAAGAGAGTGTTCGCCCTGCGGATCAGGCGTCGTCCTCGTCCCCGTCCCCGTCCCCGTCCTCGTCCCCGTCCCCATCTGCCTCCCCCTCGGGCTCCTCGTCGCTCTTGGGAGCTTCGTCGCTCTCGGGCGCTTCGTCGTCCTCGGGAGCTTCGTCGCTCTCGGGCGCTTCGTCGTCGGCGGACGCCTCGGTGCCCTCGGACTTCTCCTCGTCCTCGAATGGGTCGAACACGCGCTGGGTGGTGTCCACCTCCTCGGCCTCGACGCCCATGACCTCCTCGACAAAGGCGCTCTGGCGCATCAGCTGGCCCTCTTGTACGGCGTCCGCGATCTTCTGGGTGATCAGCTTGAGTGCGCGGATTGCATCGTCGTTGGAGGGGATCACGTAGTCGATCAGGTCGGGATCACAGTTGGTGTCTACCATCGCCACGATGGGGATGCCGAGCTTCTTGGCCTCCTTCACGGCAATCTCCTCACGCCGTGTGTCGACAACGTAGAGCAGGTTGGGCAGATCGTGCATGGTCTTGATACCGCCCAGGCGCCTGTTCAGCTTCTCGATCTCCCGCTCGAGGAGGAGCGCTTCCTTCTTGGTGAGCATCGCGAACTCGCCACGGTCGCGGCGGCCCTCCAGGTCGAGAAGGTAGTTCACCCGCTGGCGCATGGTCTGCCAGTTCGTGAGCATGCCCCCCAGCCACCGGTAGGTCACGTAGGGCATGCCCGATCGTTCGGCGGCCTGGTGGATCGCGTCCGCCGCCTGCTTCTTCGTACCGACGAAGAGCACCGTCCCGTCTTTTGCTGCGGTGTCGCGCACGACTTCGCGCGCCCGGTCCAAGGCAGCGACCGTCTGGGCTAGGTCGATGATGTGGATCCCGTTGCGCTCCGTGAAGATGTACGGGCGCATCTTGGGGTTCCAGCGGCGTGTGTAGTGCCCGAAGTGAACTCCCGCTTCGAGCAGTTCCTTCATTACGGCCATGGTCATGTGCTTCCTCCGTTTTCGGCGTCCGCCCCCCAACCGGCAAACGTCTGTACCGGCACGAGAGGGGTAGGGAGCGTGCGATATAGTCTCCTGGCGTGCTGAGCGCCAAGGAGCGATTATAGTCGAACGCCCCGGTGGCGCCAAGACTGCGCATGGGCGTTGCCGCTTGCCGCTGGCCGCTCGTCGCGCTGTCTGGTATCGTCTGGGGCTATGCCACCCGCGAGGCCGTGGACTGCACACTACGAGCCCGGCGTGCCGCTCAGCTTGCCGCCGGTCGACGGCCCGTTCCACGCGGCGCTGCGGGAGGCGGCGGCCGGTGCGCCCGGCTACCCAGCGCTCACGTTCTTCAACCGGTCGATTAGCTACGCTGAGTTGGACGCCTTGACGGATCGCGTGGCGTCGGCTCTCCTGCGGGACGGGCTGGAGCTTGGCGACCGAGTGCTCATCGCGTTGCCCACGAGCCCGCTCCTCGCGGTCAGCTGTTTGGGCACACTCAAGGCCGGCGGCGTTGCGGCGCCGGTGTCGCCCGACCTGGATGAGCCGGGCATACAGCTGGCAGTGGCGCGAGCAACACCGCGCTTGGCCGTTGTCGCACCTCGCGCGGCGAGGGCCGTGTGGGCCGCCTTGGCATTCGACAGGTCCGCCGTCGTGATCGCCGACGTCAAGCGCAGCTTGCCACCGCAGGTCCGCCTGCTGGCCCGCCTGGCGGCGCCCCGGCGGACTCCGAGGGCGGCCGATGTGGCCGGAGCACGGTCCTGGGCAGCGTGGCTCAAGTCCGCCGGGCCGCATCCGGATCTGGAAATCGCGACCGATGCCCCCGCCCTCCTGGTCTGCCCCGACGAGCCTGGGGCATCAGGGCAGCTGTTAACCCACCGCCATCTGGTGGCCGGTGCGGCGCAGGTGCGGGCCTGGCTTACGGACGCGATACCGGGAGACGACACTTGGCTCCTGCTGGCGCCTTTGTGGCGAGGTCTCGGGTTCGTGGCCGGTTTCGGTGCGGCGATGGCGCTCCGCGCCCAGTTGGCGCTGTTGCCGCGCCTGAGCGTGCCCGATGTGCTCGACGCGCTGCGCTATCTGCGCCCCACCTACGTGGTGGCCAGTCGTACCGTCTCAGCCCAGCTGGCGGACGACCCGGGGCTGGCTCGCGCAGACCTGCGGTCGGTGCGCGCTTGGCTGACCGCGCAGCCGCTGGACGAGGCGACGGTCCGGGCCTTCGAGGAGGTGGCCGGCTTCTCGTTGTGTGAGGGTTATGGCCCGCCGGGTGTGGCCGGACTGGCCGTGTGTAATCCGGTGAACGGCCGCCGGGCGAAGGGCAGCATTGGGATTCCGTTGACGGGGGTGGACGTGCGGCTGGTCGGGCCAGACGGTCGCCCGGTGGGCCCCGGCGAAGCGGGTGTTCTGGCGCTAGCCGGGCCGAACATCGTGACCAGCGGGTGGTTGCCGACCGATCTCGTCGCCCGGTCCGATGAGGCGGGGTTTCTGTACCCGGCGGGCGATTCGCGCGAGCACGCAAGGTCTGCTATATTATGAAGTATAGGCCCCTGCCCTTCGTTGGCGCGGCTACGCGCCGTTCGGGAAAGGAGGCTGGCCCTGATTGAACCGATGCCCCTGCCCGGCTTCCGGATTTTCAAACGCACCTTCAATAGGCATCACGGAGGGAACACCATGAAGTGGTCTCGAGCCATTGCAGTTGGCCTGGTGGCGGCCCAGATGTTGGCCGTGGCGGCCATGCTTCCGTCGACGGTCCAGGCCTCACCGCCAGTGCCGATAGGGGTCGATACGGGTGCGATGCCGCCGCCGGGGGTTGGTCCGTCGTTTGACGTGGTCGATGCCGAGGCGTTTGCGGAGATCGCCGACATCACCGAGCGGATCACCCCACACCTGTTTGTGGGCGAGGGTGGGCTCGTCCACCTGGACGACGTCACGGCGGCTGAGCTCGACGTGTCCGAGCAGTTCCTCGCGGACTTCCGCGAGGCGCTGCGCTACTCCAACGCGCTCATCGAGCGCGGCGAGATCGACGTCGCACCGGACATGACGGTGAACCTCGCGGAGAACTTCTTGCCGCCGGCTAACCTAATCCTCCCGCCCGGGGGCGACTCGCCCAACGGCGGGGACCTTGGCGCTTTGCCGATGGCGTCCGATGCCGCCGTCCCCGACTGGGGGGCCTGGAACTACGGCTCGGGGGGTATGTTCTACAACTCGTACAACGACTGGGTCTATTACCGGTATCGGTACTACGGGTTGTGCAACACCATGGCGGCCTACATCGGGTTCCCGTGGATGGGTCCGCCGCTGATCTACTTCTACGGCTACAACCAGCACTACTTCGGTCTGTACGTGTACAATCCGTACGGGACCTACTTCTACATCCCGTACTATTACTGCCACTTCGGGCTAGGCTATAAGCCGGCCTACTTCTGGGTCCGCATGTTCGACCCGTTCCGTGGCTACGTCTGGGGCTGGCGGGGGTTCTGGCTCCGGTACTAAGGAGCCTCAGCACAATAACCTGGCGGAGTTCCTGCGCGCGCCACTGGTGG
>CAYYVH010000102.1:0-11921 GCA_964475075.1 uncultured Anaerolineales bacterium
GGAATATCTGCGACAGGTCAGTATCTGCCACTACGGCGAGCACAACGGCGACCTCATGCGCGATCCTGAGATGATCTTCGAGTATGCCGGGCCGGGTTTCCTGCCCGTGTACTATCGCAATGACTATATAGGCATTGAGCGCACAATGGTACGGCGAGACGATGCCGGGCGAATCATGCGCTATACGCTCGACTCGTTCCCGGCGACCTGGGCTCGCAACATCCGTCATCAGGGCTTTGTTGATGCCGCCGGCAAACCCAACCAGAAGGCCGAGGCTGTCCAGTGAGCGATTTCGAGCGAGCACAATTCTACCTCTGCCTTGCCCTGCTGCCCGTCGCCACCGCGTGGCTGATAGGCGGCATAGCCTGGCTCGCAACTCATCAATAGGGAAAATACCAAGTGTCCAGTCACGAAATCGCCGTAATTGTAATCTTTCTCGCCGTCACCGCGATCATTATCGCCCTGGTCCAATGGACACGAGGCGAAAAATAGCTCATGCCCCGGCCAGACTATGCCGATGATGATGCTATGGCCCGTCAGGGGCCATGAGAGCGACGAACGCGGAAAAACCGGATGACTACCCGTTAAGACGGAGAAAATGGCTTAGACGACGAATTAGACGGGTTCTCGGGCATTTTAGAGACACAGGAGACAGGACGTGTACGGCATTATCGCCCAAGACATCATCATCATAGTTTTTGTCCTCCTCGTTTTGACATATCCGCACGACGATGAGAAATAGCCGGAAAGGACCAGGCAATGAGACATTTCAAACGACGGCGCGGCACAACTTCCAGGCACGGACGGCTGCGGTGCCCTTGCGGCGGCGTGCTCAAGCACCACGGGGACTACATCCTCCGATGCACCGCCTGCGGGCAGGCTATGGACTTGGACCCGCCCGCGGACGACCCGCGATGGGCCTTGCCGATTATCGACGCTAGCAGAATCACGACGTGAGGCATACCATGAACGACGACGACGAAAAGGCATCGCAGGCGGTGGAGACCCTACTGGACTGGCTCGACAAGTACGCCGATGAGATGAGCTTCGACATCCGCAGAATCGAGGCCGTAGACGCCCTGCACTGGCTTGAAAATGCCATTTGGGGCGAGGACTGACACCAGCGGGCGCAGGAGCTCCGGGTACGGCTGGCTCGGGGCTCCGACTTTTTTCAGATTTTTCAGATTTCCCCTTGTCAGCACCGCCCGAGCCTGCTACTATTCGGGCATGGTAGCTGTTAAGACATTACGACAATCGAACAAGGCGGCGTGGCAACGCTTGACGGCTACCATGCTTCATGCTTACAACGCCACCCGCGACATCGGCTCAGTCATACTCATGGCTGGGCCTTTTTTATCGCCCACCTCCAGCGAGCGCGCTGACTTGGAGTCCCTGCGCGGCGGGAGCATCACCTGCGTGGGCAGTCTCCGCTACCGTGCTGCGGATTACCAATGTACGGGCCGTCCTGTAACCTTCCCCCGGACTTGGTGGTGCAGGAATCTCCCCCCTATGCGAACTGGCAATAATTTGAGCGCGCGCGCCAAAACCTCGACTTCTTGGGGCTCCTTGGGCTCGGGCAACGACTCGGTAGCACCCGCCAGATACACGACTAGGACACTCTCTCACTCTAGGTAGAAGCTATTGCCAGGGCGACAGGGCTGCGGGACTAGGCAAAGTCCGGGTCTGCGCTTCTTTTTTTGTAAGCTCGGTGGGGTGAGTGAGCGAACGAGCGATTTGCACCGGTTATAACCCATTCGCGCGGATTTGGCACAAAGACCCACTCCAACTTTTCCCACAATTCCCGGAATTATCCTTGACATCGCCATAACTGCATTGCGATAGTGTCGGTTATGGCTGACTTTACGAAATTTGAGCCATCGAAGAATCAGCGCGCGGTGCTTGCGGCTTTCCAGGAAACCAATTACGCGTGTACTATCGGCGAAGCTTGTACATCTGCGGGAGTGACTCGTCAGGCGTACTATAACTGGCACGAGGAACCGGACTTCTCCCAATGGTGGCGTGAACAGGCGGAACGTCACTTCTCGCTGCAAATCGGCAGGGTACACGAAGCGGCTTTGAGTGCGGCCACCAGTACGGAACGGTACGCCAGGGGGTCAGCAGCGGACAGGAAGCTCCTCCTGGAGCGGTTCGATAAGGGTTATTGTCCTAAAACCCAGGCAGCACATGAAGTTACCGGGCCAGGTGGCAGTGCTATCCCAATCCAAATCGTCATGTTCGGGCAACCACCGGACACCGATACCGATACAGACGGCGAGCCGGCAGCCGAGTAAATGCTGGTATGTGGGCCTCTGTGGGCAGCAGAGCGAGAGCTATGAGCGGTCTCGGCCCAACTACCGCGACGGAGTATGAATCATGGCAGCTATTACGACGAGTCAGGCAGGTATGCTGGGAAAAGTGTTGCCCAGGGCGCGGAAGCTGTTCTCCCTGGTGCCGGGCTTTGAGCTTGCCTTCACCAACTTCGACGCGGAGACTGGAGCGCTGACCGCCTCGGTTGACATCAGCGCCGACAACCTGACGGGCACGCAGCAGAGCACCTTCAGCGTCAATGACGGGGCATCGACGCCCACAATCCAGATCGGCGGCGGTGCGGGTACGGGCGATTACACGCTCAGTCTGATTTCCCCGACGATCGCCGCTGACGTTACCCTCACGGCCCCGGCAACCACGGGTACGCTGGCCGTCCTAGGCGCTAACTCCTTCACGGCGGCCCAGATCGTAGCGAGTGACGACACTACTGATGGTGTGGTGGACCTTCTGACGATGACCCACAGCAGCAGTGATGACAACGCCACCGCCGGCGATGGCGTGGGTATCTCGTTCAAGCTCGAAAATGCTACCGGGACGAGCACCGTTGAGGAATGGGCATCCATTGACGTGAAATCGGCCGTTATCACCAACGGCAGCGAGGACGCGGACATCGTGATTTCGGCCATGCTGGCGGGCACGGTTACTGCCGCCCTGACGCTCGATGCGAGCGACGAGTCATGGACTATCGGCGCGGACGCTACTAACGCCAATGGCATCAATGGGTTGCGTATCTATCCACAGACGGCGAGCAAGGGCTCGATGCTTGTCAGGGCCACAGCCAACACGGGTGATTCGGTGCTGACCATCACCAATGCCGCACTTGGGCAGGCGACCACGTTGACTTATCCCGATCCCGGCAACGCGACGGCTGATTTCCTGCTGACCTACGGCGACCAGACGGTTAATGGCTCATTCACGTTTGCTGCGGACACGCTCCACGAGGACGACATCTTCGCTGGTTTCGGTACGGGCAACGATGCGGAAATCGGATGGCAGACTTCCGATGCTGACGCCCAGGCTCTAGTGTTCGGATTGGGCGACCCGACGAGTACCGTGGTGCCGGCTGCCGTGTTCGGGGCCTACACGCAGGTAAACGGCGTTGATCTCGGCCTGTTTGACGGCCTCACCCAGCCACTTGTGACTGTGGTGGACGCAGACGGCGACACCGGCGTCGGACTGACGTTCTCTGCGGATGATGTGCCTGCGATTCAGGCGCACGGGCAGGTGGCCGTCATTTGCACCCTGCCACAAGATTCAGGGCAGATGGTGGTGCAGGCGGACACGGCCACGACACACACCGGCGCGGGCGCCGTCCCGATCACGCATGGTGCGGTTGCCTGCACAACCGGTGCTGGTGGAGAGGCGTGGACGTTGGCGGACGGCACGGCAGGGCAGGAATTGCTTATCTACTTGGCGACTGACGGTGGCGGCAATGGCACGTTGACCCCTGACACCACGTTTACAGGATTCGCCACCATCGTATTCGCGGACGCGGGCGATGCGGCCCTGCTTCGGTTCGTAGGTGGTACGGTCGGCTGGATCATCGTGGCGCTGTACGGTGTTGCGGCTCCCCCAGCCATCACAGTGTGATAGGAGAACAGAACTATGGCAGAAGTGACGAAAGAGCAGTTACGGGCAGGACTTGAGCAATTAAGCGCGGCGATGCCCCAGGTACAGGCCAATGCAATGTACGAGGCCGGTATCAAGGTGGGCAAGGCAATGGGTCAGAAGGCCCTACTTGAGCAGCTTGTCAAGGCTGACGACCACGAGGCCGAGGCCCTGAAGCTCGCCAAGAAGGCCGAGAGCGAGTCCGACGACGACCCCACTGTCGGGCAGGAAGGCGGTGACCAATGAACGGCCGTCGCGGGATATTGAAGGCCCTTGCTGGCGGGGCTGTTGCCCTGTTTGCGGGCAAGTCTTTTGCTTCGCCGAGGCCTGCTCCTGTCGGGCTGGCGCGCGTGAAATGCTGTGGTACTTGTCGGCATTTAGAGGAATGTGGTTCTCTAACGTTGGGCGACAGTAGCCTTTCCGTCTCAGTTTTCGGGCGGTGTGGTCTGACGAAGAAGATGGACACGGACCCTATCACGCATACGGTGAATGGTGACACGATTACCATTCGTGACGTATCGAGTCTCAATGCTAACAGGCACTTCCTAATGGTCTGTGCCAAATGGCGCAAGGGCGGCTCCAAGGGCGGGCAGGGCCAGTAATCTAGGAGCAATATCATGGCTCAACATCTGTTAAGCGATGGCAATGTAAGGATTAATCCCGCTACCGAGGATACGCTGGCCAAGGCCATTACGGCTGCCACCAGCGTACTCTACGACGGCGGGGGGACGTCCAACGCTTTACGCGACACGATCGGCACATCCGCCCTGCCCAGCGGGGCGGCGGTAATCTCCGTGGGCACGAATAGCATCCTTGAGGTATTTCTGACGGATGCTACGGCTGCTGAAACCATCACGCTCAACGTGGCCGAGTATTCGGCGGCTTCACCGACTATAGCTACGCTGATTCGCAACGTGCCGGTGTCGATGGGCGCTGACCAGGCCCGGACGGTGGACAGGGCATGTGTCGGGCTGACTACTGGCACGGAGCACTACTGCAAGACGCCTGTGCGGGTATCAGTTACGCCCGGCAGCTACATTGAGTTGTCCGTGCAGGAGAACATCACCGGCTCGGCTTACTGCCGGTACATGCTCAAGGGCGCGCTGTAGGAGCTTGCCTGATGGTTACATACTACGTCAGGGCCGACGGGACGGTTACCGCGGCGAACAAGGCGAACGCAACCAGTCCGTCCAGTGCGAATACCAGCCTGTCGATGACTACGCTGAACGCCTGCACCGGGGCTAATGCGCTCGCTGCCGGCGATATTGTGCGGCTGTCGTCTCAGGGCGGCGATTTCACTACCGGATTCGTCGTGCCGACTGGCGGCAGCGACGCCGATAACGTCATCACCTACACCGTGGCGACCGGAGAGACGCCCACGATCTCGACTACTGCGGCGTTTGCTATTAACACGAACGGGAAGTCGTATATCACGATTACTGGCCTGTGGAACCTCACCACCACGACATCGAGGGAAATCTATATTGGTGTGGGCGGCTCCAATATTACAATCACCAATATGTCCATTAACTCGCAGGCATCGTACTATGTCATGTCCACGAATGGAGTTGTGACGAATCTCACGCTTGAGGATATTACGATATTCGGCGATCCGGGGTACAGAACGTTCTACTTCCTGGGCTCGTCTGGTTCGGAGTTGGTGAATCTCGTAATGCGGCGTATTACTGCTGCGTCCACGAAGGGTTCCCAGATTCATTACGTTAACGGCCTGACGATGGAGGACTGCGACATCAGCGTAGGCGGCACCGGCCTAAGCTATTCGCTGGACATTGAGAATATATCCGGCGTCCTGCGTATGCGACACGTTATCGTGAGCGACGTTGCCGAGCCCGTGGCTATCTATCTCGACGGATACACCGGCGGCGACGGGCGAATAGACGACTGTGAGGCTGGCGCAAGCTCTACCGGTACGAGCCTGCGGATGGAACTGAAAAACGCTGCGGACATCATCGTACACGGGGCCTACATTCATGGCGGCAACGGTGATGGGCTCACGATTGCTACCGGCTGCGTGGATGTTGTTGTAGAGGACACACTGTCGTACAATAATGCGGGCGACGGGTTCTCGGTATCGGATAACGTGCATGGGCTTACGTTCCGGGGCTGCACGGCTGACACCAACGGTGCTGGTGGTGCGCTGGACGGTGACGGGTTCACGGTCCATGGCGACTCCTACAACATCACGATAGAGAACTGCATAGCCGTCAATAACACCAACACCGCAGTTGCGAACATCACCACAAGTTCCGGTGTCATCTCGAATTGCTACTTCGCAAATAATGGCACGGCGGCTCAGCGTGGGACAATCTACCTGCCTACGAGCGGCCTGAACACGGTGAATGGATTGGGCTGGACAGTGAAGAATTGCATCGTCCGTGGTCATCCGACTCGGGAGGTATACCTGACGAATCCGGCGCTTGTGACGATGGACAACAACGTATACCTGGCTCAGAGCGCGGCATCTTTCGCCAGTATCGACAACGGCGTATCGACAATCTCATGGGCTACTTACCATGCAAGCTACGAGCCCGACAGTATTAACGGCGAACCTCTGGTAGGCGGGCATTACGTTCCAATGCCCAACGGCAGCAGCGACATCGGCACCGGTGATGCAGCGGTACGGGCCTTGGGAGCGCAGGACGTATATGGCAGGCCGAAACTTCGGGTAGCCGAGTGTATTGGTGCGGTGTACCCGCAGCGCGACTCGCCGGAGAACATGCTGCTGCCCCAGGTGCAGTTGCCGACGGAGGCGGCGTAAGGGATAGGGTAATGGCCCAGCAAGTACAAATCCCGAATCACAGATTCACCGGCGCGGCTTTTCCGTGGCAGGTAGCCGCCCTGCGCGCCTTCGACGAGAACAGGGCAAGGTTCGCGCACCTAATTTGTCACCGACGAGCCAGAAAGTCCACTACGGCTATCAACCTGATCGTCCGGGAGTGCATGAGGCACGGCAACCGCACTTATCGGCACATCATGCCGACCAGGGTGCAGGCGAAAGAGGCTATCTGGAACGATCCGAACATGCTGTTCTCGTACCTGCCCAGCCAGGAGCGTGTCCCGTGGACGCAGAACGTCTCCGAGTTGACGATCCGGTTCCCCAACGGGAGCAGATACGTCCTCGACGGTGCTGACAAGATTTCCGACAAGCGCCGGTCCATCGGCGGGAACGGGTTCGTGTTCGACGAATGGGACTTCCATGAGAGCGATTACGTCTACACCGGCCTAGTCAGGCCCATTGTCGCTGAGGGCGCGGGTCGCTGGTGCTGGTTCATCACCACCTTCAATGGGCAGCGGCACGCATACGAGATGTACAACCGGGCGTTGCAGGAGCAGCGGCCCGACACCTACTGTCTGATGCTCAAGGCGAGCGAGAGCGGGATTCTGAGCAAGGCTGAATTGGCGGACGCTAAGCGGGAGATGCCGCTTGCCATGTACTTGCAGGAGTTCGAGTGTGAGCCTATCAGCAGCAGCGAGATGGTGCTCATCCAGATCGGGCAGGTGGAGCGGCTTAAGGGTATTCACCGCAATTGGCCGGATACGAGGCGGATTATCAGTATTGATCCGGCGTTTGGCGGTGATTCCTGCGTGATTATGGCGATCGAGAACACCAGGGTCGTCGAAAAGGTGGACCTGCACCCGACGCAGACCGCCGAGATTGTGGGAGCGGCTCAGATGATGGGCGGGCGCGTCGGCACGAACAACTTCATCGTGGACAACATCGGCTGGGGCAAGGGCACGCTGGATGGACTCTCGGAGAACCCGGCTAATTACGTCCAGTCCTTCAACGCATCGGAGCGGCCCGTCAATCCCAATACCGGCCCGTGCAAGCTCGCGAATAAGCGGGCTGAGGCATGGTGGCACACGATGGACCAGGTGAACGCGGGCAATATCGAGTACCCGGAGGACCACGAACTGCGCAGGCAGCTGACCAGCGTGTGTTACAAGATTACCAGCACCGGCGCGGTTCAGATTGAGGACAAGGACAACGTGCGGAAGCGGATAGGCAGGAGTCCCGACGATGCAGACGCCTTTGTTGCCGGCCAGTGGGGCTTGCAGAACGTTGAGCCGGTATCAGAAGGCAAATGGCGCGAGCAGGAGAGGCGGTTCATCCCAGCCGGGGCGGGTATGGGAGGTATGATGTAATGCCCACAGTCAGCGAGACAAAACTCGTCGAAAAGCTCAAGGAGTGGTACACCGCCGCCGCTGACCCTAACGCGGGCAAGGAGTGGCGGGATCGTGCCGCGAAATGCCTGAGGTTCTACGATGGCACCGGGCAATGGTCCGAGACGGTTAGGATGCTCCTGGCTGAGCAGAATCGCCCCGCGCTGACGATCAACCGCATTCTCCCGACAATCAACGTGGTATGGGGGCAGGTTATCCAGAACAAGACGGAGATTCGCCTGCAAGCAAAGCGGCGCGGCACCAAGGAAGTCGCTAACCTGGGTTCGGCGCTACTTAAGGACGTGATGGACAGTTCTTACGGCTACGACGCCGGGACTGACGCTTTCCGGGACGGCTGCATTACCGGCAAGGGCTGGATTGTAGCGGATCATGTATACGATCGCGATCCGGTAACGGGCGAGTTGGTGATAGAGTCACCAAACCCGTTATTTGTCTACGAGGACCCTCGAAATACCGAATATGACGTAGATAAGGGCGAGTACGTTTTTCGTGAGCGATTCTGGACAAAGAACAAGCTCAAGGCGTACTTCCCCAGGAAGTACAAAGAGGCCATGTCCGCGTCGGTTTCGGACTGGTTCGAGCCGGTGGACGACGATTCCGGCGACCCGACGGTATCGCTCATCAACGCCCTTAACGCGATGAACGGCGACCAGAGCGTATTGGGCTCGGACGGCGAGTTATCCGGTGTGATTGTGCGGGAATGCTGGTGGAAGGAATACGAGGCGGTGAAGCTGGCGGTGGTGCGTACTCCCGACGGGCGGACCATGACGGGGCGTGTGCGGAGCCGCGAGGACCGGCAGGCGCTGGAGGCGATACAGGCTTCCGGGTCTCAGGCGGACGTAACCGTCGTTGACAGGGCGATTCCGACGCTGCACATGGCGGTTCTTGTGGGCGATCTGCTGCTTCGGCACGAGCCCGGCCACCTCAACGGGATGGTGCAATTCCCCTACGTCCGATTCAGCCCGTACTGGCTGCACGGCGAACCGTTCGGGGTGGTGGACAATCTCATCGGCCCGCAGGAGGAGTTGAACAAGAGCAGATCGAACTTGCTTCACGACGCGAACCTGAGCGGTAACCCGGCATGGCGGGCCGCAAAAGCGACTCCCAGGGGCCGTCACATGCTCGACGAGTACGGTGCTACGCCGGGCGTACTGCTTGAGGAATCCGACTTCGGGGGCAAGATCGAGCGCGTGGAGGCGAGCGGTCTCAGTCCCGCCCACGGTAAGCTGTCCGAGATCAACGCGGCCGACATTCAGCAGATTTCCGGCGCGAATCCGAACTTGATGGGCACGCCTACCGAGCGGATCGAGTCCGGTAGAGCGAGACTGATTCAACAGGAGGCGGGCTTGAAGGTTCTCGCCCCGGTAATGGGCAACTTCTACCGTTCGCAAGTCATGCTGGGTCAGCGGGTATGGGAATACATCCGCAACAACGAGGTATACAGTCCCGAGGAAATCCAGGCGATTGTGGACCGTGACATCATCGAATCGCTCGGCGGGATGCCCGGCGTGGTTGACGCGATGAACCGATGGGATACGGGTTATTACGGAGTGAAGGCGGTTCCGGCTAAGACGACGAGCACATGGCGGGACGTGCAGCTGACGGAGATTCAGGACGTTGCTAAGGGTATTCAGTCCCTTGGCCTTGCGATGCCTCCCGACGTGGCGAACGAATTGCTTGTCCAAATGCTGGAACTGTCGAGTTTCCCAGGCTCGGCTAAGATTGCTGAGCGTCTCAAGCAGACCCCGGCCCAGCCGCAGTTACCCGATCAGCCCGGATTGCAGGGCGGACAGAATACGAAACAGGGCACCCGTCAAGGCGCGGTCATCGCAGCCGGCGGCGGGCAGCCGGGATGAGACATTCGCTTCGCGGCAGCGTAAAGCCGCGTTCGCAGCCGACCGGGCGTTATCGGTCGAATCGGACGGCTAACCGTAAATAGCCAATAGGAGAGCAGTTATGGACACGGACATGGACATGAACGCCGCCGTAGACGCAGCGGCAGAGGTAGCGGAACCTGACGAGGCTGTCGAGGAGCCTGTCGTCGAGGAACCCGAAGTCGAGGCGGAAGCACCGGACGAAGTGCCGGATTCCGTCCCGGAGACGGACGATTCCGTAGACGACGGCGACCTTGCCGCGAGGCTTGCGGACCTGACGCGGGACGAACTTCTCCAAACCGGGCCTGGTAAGGGCCTGTACGCGGAGAATAAGCGACTTCGCGATCAGTTGCGCGAACTCAAGGCCAAGGCAGATGAAGAGGTGTCGGAGCCTGACACGGATTTTGATCTGGACGGCCTAGACGATGACGACCTGGTGGAAGCCAGGCACGTCAAGGGACTGGTCGCCAAGATGATTAAGCCGTTGCAGGAGCGTATCGGCAGATCGGCGCAAAGCGATCGTCAGCAGGTGATGGTGACCGGGCTGGCGGCGCTGAAGGCCGACAAGAGCGTTCCCCAGGGCCTCAATCCGTCCACTATCGTGAACAGTGCGATCAGCGAGTTGGGCGAATCCCGCCCGGTACTACTGAAAGAACTGCTTTCCGAACCCGATCCCGTTCGCGCGGTTTGGGAATACGCCACGGCTCGGATGCCGGCGGCGAAACAGGCGCTCGCCAAGGCCAGCAAGGCCAAGGCGGACACCGAAGCGGAGCGACTGGCAAAGGGCCGGTCCCCCGACACGGGCGATGAGCCCTCGGATTTAAGTGATCTCGTCGCCGACCTCAACGGCTAGGTTGATTGCCTCGCTGTGGTGGCTGGTGACAGGAAGGATTGAGTTACAATGGCTTCAAGTAATATCACCAGCGCCCTGATCGTCAAACAATGGTCGAAGGACTTCTTCAAGTACGGCCTGAGCAAGATGTTTTTCAGCCGGTTCATCGGCAAGTTCGGCCAAGCCTTCGACCCGGCGATGGGCGACAAGCGAGCAACGATCATGTCGGACCCGAACGCTCTGATTCAGGTGAAGATGGACCTGAGCAGGGAGCGGGGCGACACCATCACATTCCCCATGCTTGCCCCGCTGAGCGATGCCGGTTATGCCCAGTTGGCGACCGCCACCAACGCCAGCGGCAAGCGAACCCTGGAAGGCAACGAGGAAGCGATCAGTCAGTACTCCTACAGCGTTACGCTGCTGGAATGGGCGCACGCCGTCCGAACCATCGGCAAGCTGATGGAGCGGCAGCCCGCGTTCTCGGTGTCGGACTCGATGACGGCGGCTCTGGGCCTCTGGTGGGCCAAGATTCTCGACAAGACGACGTACAAGGCGATGGCCGGACTGGCTCAGACGGACGAAAACTCCGTCGCCATCGTGGCCCAGGCCACGCCGAGCCGGAAGCTGACCGGTGGGTGTGCTGCTGGCGCGGACGCTACCCATACCACGGACGCGGCTATCGCAAGCGGTGAGTTCATGTGCTTCGAGATCATCGACCAAGCCCGACAGAACGCGCAGGACGACTCTTCGAATCAGACGATTCGGCCCATCATCATCGACGGGCAGGAGACGTACCTGATGTTCATGTCGAGCCAGCAGGCGACGGACCTCCGCAACGATGCCGGTGCTTCGACCAACATCACCTGGAAGGAGGCGCAGCTCTACGCGAACACGCGGGGCCGGAGCAATCCGATCTTCCGCAACTTCCTGGGCTTCTACCGGGACGTGGCGCTCTTCGAGTATCCAAGCATCGACTCGATTGGCTCACGAACAGGTGCCGGGGGCTGTACGGGCTCCCAGGGATTCGATTACCCCGATTCCGTTGGGGGCGGCGTCACCCTCTCGCGCACACCCGT
>CAYYVH010000103.1:0-11911 GCA_964475075.1 uncultured Anaerolineales bacterium
GACCCAGTGGTGCAGCCCGACCCCTGGGCGCGCGGGGCGGCCGACCCCGCCTCGGGTGCCGCTGGCGAGGCAGCAGCGGATGCCTCGATCCCTCAGGGCGCGAAGGACCCCCACCGCGTGCGTCGAGATGGACGACTCTTACGCATACAAGGAGCTCCAGCATCTCGAGGCGCTCGGTTTGTTCGAGCCAGGCGCGGCCGGTCGCGCCACCGCCGACGGCAAGACGGCGCCCGGCGGGGAACTACCGGTGAACGTGTCCGGCGGCTGCCTCGGTGAGGGACACCTGCTCGACGCTTCGGGCCTGGCCCGGGTGCTCGAGGTCGTGCTCCAGCTGCGCGGTGAGGCAGGGCAGCGACAGCTTGGCAACGGCAAGACGGGTCTGGCGGCAACCTGGCGCGGAGTACCTACCACCAGCGGCGCCGTGGCCGTGCTTGGCGTCTGAGTTCTAGCGAGGAGATGACATGGCAATGCGACCAGTCGCCGTAGTCGGCGCCGGCATGACCAAGTTCATGCGGCGGGCCAAGGAGACCGCCCAGGAGCTCACTTACCTGGCCACGCACGAGGCCCTTGAGAACGCAGGCATGACGCTGGACGACATCGACTGCGTGGTCCACGGTACGGCACCCGACGCCTTCGACGGGATCCATATGAAGGGCGAGTACCTGAGCGACAGCTCCGGTGCGTGGGGCAAGCCCTACATGCGGCCCTACGTGGGCGGCGGGACGGGTGTCTTCAGCCCCATCAGTGGCTGGTACCACGTGGCCTCGGGGCTGTTCGACACCTGCCTCGTGGTGTGCGAGGAGAAGATGTCCAGCTGCCAACCCCATCCGCAGGGCGCCTTCCTGACCATTTTCGACCACACCACCGAACGGCCCCTGAAGCCGAATCTGCTGTGGATCTTCGCCCTGGAGATGAACCGCTACATGACGGTCCACGGCATCGAGAAGCGGGATATCGCGCGCGTGTCGGTGATCAACAAACGCAACGCGGCCGACCACCCGTCGGCCCAGCTGGCCCAGCCCGATATCACCGTCGACGACGTCTTGAACTCGCCCGTCATGGCCTGGCCGGTCCAGAGGTTGGACGTGAGCCCGGTCACGGATGGTGCGGTCGCGGTGGTCCTGGCCGCGGAGGAGAAGGCCGAGAAGCTGACCGACAAGCCCATCTGGATCCAGGGCGTGGGCTGGAACCTGGACACGGCCTACTGGGCGAACCGCGACTTGTATTACCCGCAATATGTCGAGAACGCGGCCCGCATGGCCTACAAGATGGCCGGGGTGAAGGAGCCGCGAAAGGAGATTCACATCGTCGAGCCCTACGATCCCTTCGACTACAAGGAACTGCATCACCTTGAGGGACTGCTGCTGGCGGACAAGGGTCAGGCCCCCCGCTTGGCGGCGGACGGCGTGCTGGACCGGGACGGCGATATGCCGACGTGCCCCTCGGGCGGCCTGTTGGGCGTGGGCACCCCCATCGCCGCCGCCGGGCTCATGAAGATCGCCGAGATCTTCTGGCAGCTCAGGGGTGAGGCGGGCAAGCGCCAGGTGCCGGGCAAGCCCGAGCGTGGCCTGGCGCAGGCATGGGGCGACCTGATGCAGGTCGGCACGGTGGCGGTCATGGGCACTGAGAAACCGGAGTGAACGGAGTCGACTATGACAACAGAAACGAATCCCAAGAACGTACCGGGCACCCCGTTGAGCGGCCAGCAGTTCGAGTCCGAGGTCTTGAAGGAACATTGGGTTCCGGACGCGCGCTACACGTGGGACGCCGGGGTCGCTATCGGACGCTATCTGGGCGGCCTGAAGGAGGGCATGATCCTCGGCGGGCACTGCCGCAAGTGCGACCGCACGGTGGTGCCCCCACGGATGTTCTGCGAGGAGTGCTTTCAGCCCATGGACGAGTACGTGCGGCTCCAGGAAACCGGCACGGTGAACACCTTCTCGCTGAGCCACGTCACCTGGGACGTCACCCTGCTCGAGGAGCCGGATATCCCGGCGGTGATCGAGATCGACGGCGCCGACCCGGGCATGGGCATACTGCACCTGCTGGACGAGGTGGACCCTCAGGAAGTGAAGATCGGCCTGCGCGTCCGGGCGGTGTGGAAGCCACCCGAGGAGCGCACGGGCGCGATCACGGACATCAAGTACTTCAAGCCGATCTCGGAGTAGGAGGAGATCATGACCTTTGAACCCGTCAGCCGCCTGAGGGAGGTCCGCTCCTGGTCCGGGGACATCCCGATCGAGAGCCTCTATACCGCCGGAATCGCCGGCGAGCGCTTCCTGCGCGGCATAAAGGACGAGGGTAAGCTCCTGGCCACGCGCTGTGAGGCCTGCGGCATCACGTACGGCCCGGCGCGCCTATTCTGCGAGCGCTGCTTCGCTAACCTGGACGGCAATTGGCTGGAGACCGGCCCCGAGGGCACCGTCCAGAGCTTCACCGTGCTCCACGTGGGCCTGGACGGCTCACGCCTGGAGACACCCGACGTGCTCGCCGCCATCCAGCTGGACGGGTCTGACACGGTGCTGATCCACCGCCTGGACCCCACGAGCGCGGAGCGCGTCGAACCCGGCACGCGCGTAGCGCCCGTGTTCAAGCCGCAGGGCCAGCGCGCGGGCTCCATCCTGGACATCGAGCACTTCAAACCGGCGTAGAGAGACCCATCCGCGGTGCCAGACCAGCCGGACTGATGGCCGATAGCTGATGGCCGATAGCCCAGGCTAGAACAGCCCACAAGTCTGATCAGACCGCCTACGGCGGACAAACGATCACCGTCCCGATGGCTTCAAAGATCGCGGTCACGTCCGCAGCATCGGGCGAGAAGTAGTAGTGATCGGACGTTGTGGCGACAGCCCTGAGCAGCCCCGCATCCACGTCCTCGCCCACACCGATGGTGAAGATGCGCACGCCGACCGCGCGGAGCCGATCCGCCACGTCCACGGCCCGGACATCTCCTCCGCCGTCCGAAAGGAGCACGATCACGCGCTCCCGCTTCGGGTCGGCCACACCCACCAGCAGGTCAGCCGCGGCATCGAGCCCAAGGTCGATGCGCGTGCCCTGGTGGGTAACCAGCGCTCCCAACGCTCTCACGAGCGCATCACGGTCCGCTGTCAAACCGCCAGATGCCACCCGCGCCGAGGCATCGAACGCCACCACAGCAGCGCGAGCGCTGGAAAAGTCCAAGAGCGCCACGAACCGTCCCGCCGCCTCCGTAGCCGATTCGAGCTTCCTGGGGCCGCCGGGCCGGGTCGGCGCCGTCATGCTGCTCGACGTGTCGATCACCAGGACGAGGTCCATCGGCGCCGGCTTCCGGAAGCAGACGTTGCGGTGCACGAGCGGCAGGTAGGCCCACCACCCCGAAGGGGTCGGGCTGGGCAAAGACGTCGGGCTTGGAGTCGGGGGCGCCGTCGGCGTCAGGGTGTGCGTCACCGTGGGGACCGGCGTCACGGTGTCGGTGGCCGTCGGCGTGGCCAGGAACTGCCGCTCCACCCGGATCGCCTCGACCTCGACGGGGTTGTTGACCTCCTGCTCGATGCGTGGGCCGGCCACGGGGCTGCCCGGCGGCACGACGACAAGCCATCCCAGGAAGTCGGTCACCCGATCCACGGCATCGATATCCTCGGTGAAGACGCCGTTCTCCCCATAGGCCTTGTTGTCGCCCGTTCCAGGTGGCCGGTCGCGCCCTGAGTCGTTGTAGTAGGTGCGCAGCGCGCGGAGCGCGGCAGGGCGGCCGACGACCATTACGATCCCGCCGTACGGCGTGTCGATCTGGCGCCAGTTGCTGATCGGCCGTTCGGGAATGGACTCCGGCACACCGTCGATCGGTACACCTTCCGGCTTGTTGCTATCGGAATAGCGCCCCGTGAGCGCAGCAGCGCTGAAGTCCACGCTGACCCGGAACTCCACTTCGAGGCGCTTGATGAACCGCTCGATCTCCGGCGGGATCTCGGGCAAGTCCACCCGCCCGAAGGCCTCGAAGAGCTGCACCTGGCCCGGGTAAGCGAAACCGGAGCCATCCGGCTCGAGTACGATCCGCACCGGGCCCTCCTTGACCGGATAGAAGTTGAAGTCCCCGGCAGCCTCCTGGACTTCGTCGGATTCCTCGGTGTAGTCCGCCTCGAAGATCTGGGTCGGCAGCGGGATCGGGCCGATAAAGGGCGCGATCTCCACGTACACGTGACCACGCAGCTTGGTGCGGTCCAGGATGTCCACCTGGCTGTCGAACAGCTCAAGGGTCTCGAGCCCCGGGAAGGTGCGGGCCTGCACGAGGCGGTAGTCAGTGCCCTTCAGCTCACCGGCGGCATCGTCGTAGCTGACCATGGTCGGCACGGGCTGAGGCGCCTTAGTAGAGTGGAACACATGAAGCCAGCCCTCGGCGTCCTCGTCAAGCGGATCCGTGACCCGGAGGTCGTAGCGCACCGTCGTGTCGTCAGCCGCCTCGGGCCAGTCGTACGGAGACGCCCGGCCGCCCAGGTGCCGCGCCAGCGCGACCAGCTCGTCGTCCTCGTCGATGGCCCAGTTCTCGCGGCTCACATAGCGGCGACCGTGCTCTATGCGCTCATCGATCTGGTACGGGGCGTACTCCCAGCCACTCGCGCCATCATCCCAGCGGTAGACGCGCAGCTCGTCGAGCGGCGCATCGAGGTAGTCGGCCAGGTGCCGCAGCTCGATCGTAACACCGCCAGTACGGCGGGCGATCGTCGAACCGCCCGCAACGGCGGAGGATGGTGCGTACAGCGCCACCACCGCCGCGGAGCCCACCGTTAGGCAGACAGTGGCGACCGTTTGCTGACGATTCATGGTCGTACTCTCCTACTCACCGTCCCCCTCGTCCCCACCGCGGGTCAGCTCCCGGCGCTTCTCGGCCAGCTCCCGCAGGCGGTCCTCTACCAGGAAATTCACCGAGTCCGGCGGGAATCGACCGTCCTCTCCGCGCTCACCGGCAGGACGCCCGGTCAGCAGCTCGATGCCTTCGTCGATGTGCCTGACGGGATAGATGTGGAACTTACCGTCCCCTACCGCTTCGACCACATCCGTCCGGAGCATCAGGTGCTGCACGTTCGATTCCGGAATGAGGACGCCCTGGTCGCCGGTCAGTCCCCGCTGCATGCAGATGTCGAAGAAGCCCTCGATCTTCTCGTTCGCGCCGCCGATGGCCTGCACCTCCCCGGCCTGGTTGACCGAGCCCGTCACAGCCAACGACTGCGAGATCGGCAGATCGGACAGGGCCGAGAGCAACGCGTACAGCTCCGTCGAGGAGGCGCTATCGCCGTCCACGCCGCTGTATGACTGCTCGAAGGTCAGGCTGGCCGACATGGCCAGGGGCTCGTCGGGCAAATAGCGCCCGCCGAGGAAGCCGGACAGGATCAACACGCCTTTGGAGTGGAGTGGACCCGAAAGCTCCACTTCGCGCTCGATGTTCACCACCTCACCAGCGCCTAGGCGAACCCGCGCCGAGATACGAACCGGCAGGCCGAACCGGAAATCGCCCCGGGAGACCACCGTCAAGCCGTTGACCTGTCCCACGGCCGCACCGGCGGTGTCCAGCAACACGATTTCACGCTCGTACGCCTCGTGGATTCGCTCGCGCGACAGGTCCATCCGCCGAATGCGCGCATCGATCGCGTGATCGACATCCTGGCAACCTATCACCTCCGCCCCACGCTCGGTAGCCCAGTAGTCGGCCTCCCGCAGCAGATCAGTGATGGTGAGGAAATGCGTCGAAAGGCGGTGCGTGTCTTCCGCCAGCCGCGCACCGTGATCCACGACGCGCGCGACAGCCTCGCGGTTGAATGGCAGCAGCCCCTCCCGCTGGGCGACCGTCGCGACCGCGCGCGAATAAAGGAGAACACCCTCGGGCGTGCGCGGCATCGACAACCCGAACTCCGCCGCCACCTTGAACAGCTCTGGAAAATCCGGATCCACGCGATGCAGAAGATGGTAGACCTCGGGCTCGCCAATGAGGATCACCTTGCAGTCCAGCGGGATGGGCTCGGGCTCGAGGGTAATGGTGGTCGCCGGACTTGAGTCGTCGCCCGGCGCCTCGATCCGAATCTCCTCGTTGCGGAGGGCCCGTTTCAGCGCATCCCAAGCATACGGCTGCTTCAGTACTTCAGCTGCCTCCAGGACCAGATATCCCCCGTTGGCGCGGTGTAAGGCACCCGGCTTGATGTGCGTGAAATCCGTGACCAGCGTGCCGAACCGTGATTCGTACTCGATTCGACCCAACAGGTTCGCCAGCGTGGGGTGGCTCTCCACCACCACCGGTACGCCGCCGCCGGGCTCATGCCTCACCAGCACATTGACGGCGTAGCGCCGCAAGCGCTGACTGGCCAGGCGCCGCGCGCGCGCTGCCGAAGGGTCCTCCGGCATATTGTCGTCAGGGGCATGGCCACTATCGCCTCCGCGGTCTCCGTTCCCCCCAGCTGGTGGCTCGTCATCCTCTTCCGTCGGCCGGAACAGTTCCAAGTGATCGAGGATATCCGCCTTGACACCCTCCAGATACGCCACGACCTCTGGAAGCTCACCACAGCACCCGAGCAACTCCTGCAGGCAGCCATCCACAACCCCCGACGCCACCTCCCGATCGAGTGCCACGAGCGCGCGCCGCGACTCCCGCTGCAACTGCCGGGTCGATCGCGCTGCCGTCTCCAGCTCGGCCTGCGTCGCCTCGATGTCCGACCTGATCTTGGCTTGCCGGTCCTCCGGCAGGGCACGGAACGCTTCCGGGCTCAGCGGCTCGCCGGACTCGGCCAGCGGCAGGATGCCGATCCCTTCGGTGCCCTGCACCACCGTCAGCCCCCGCTGTTTCGCCCCCTTGGAGAGCGTCTCGAACGCCTCCCGTGATTGAGCCTCGAACCGCTCGGACACCTCTTGCCGCCGGGAACTGTACGCCTCACCCTCGAACGCCGCCGGCAGCTCGACCAGCAGGTCCTCCACCATGCGCTCCATGAGCTGGCACAAGTCGCACTCGGTCGCGGCGGGCAGGCGCAGCGCTCGCGGCATGTTCGCACCGTGGGCGCGCTCACGGAAATTGAACACGTAGGCCCAGGTGTTCGTTGCCGGCTGATCGCGGGCCAACTGACCGAGGAAGCCCTGGATCGTTGTGCTCTTGCCGGAGCCGTGCCGGCCGAACGCGAAGATGTTGTACCCGCGCCGACGAATACCGATCCCAAAACGCACCGCCTCGACGGCTCGCTCCTGGCCAATGACGTCGTCGAGCGGCTCCAGATCATCCGTCGTCTCGAAGTCGAAGCGGCTGACGTCACATGTGACACACAGCTTGTCTGGGGAAAGCGCGTTCAGAGCAGCCAGGGAACACCTCCCGAGTCATTCGATGTTGGCGGCCGCCCATTATACCACCACCTGAAGAATGAGCACGGCCCCGCGCAATCCGTTTGGGGCCGCCAGCGAGTGGGGAGGTGAACCTGGCGCTCGGGTGTGCTTACGCTTCAATGGGCCAGAACGGTTATTCTGGTGTCAAGGGGGAGTTTCGCGGAGCGTGCGTCTCGGCCGTTGACGGGAGATGTTGGTTTCCATATACTCCCGAGACGTTCCATTCGGTGGCAGTGAACATCAAAGGAGGAGGACGTGGGCACAGTGGAGAGGTGGGGTCGCAGGATTGCGACGCTGTTGGTCCTCATTGCGGTGGTTGTAGCAGTGGGGGCGTGTCAATCTGCCGGCGGGGTCGATGAGGCCGTTGAGCAGCCGGGCGCCGGCGAGGAGACGGCCGAGGAGCAAGCAGCACCGGTGGAGCAGGCGGACGTAAAGGAAAGTGAGCCTGTGATCGAGAGCGTGTCGCTCCTTCAGGACGTGCTCCAGCGGGGTGATCTGGTCTGCGGCGTGAACGACCAGCTGCCCGGGTTCGGCTACGTGACGCCGGAAGGCGAGTACCGTGGCTTCGATGTCGACTACTGCCGGGCCATCGCCGCAGCCCTGTTCAATGATCCGGGGGCTGTTGTCTTCCGGCCGCTCAGCGCGCAGGAGCGTTTCACGGCGCTACAGACCGGCGAGGTGGACGTCCTTGTGCGTAACACCACCTGGACGGCCTCCCGCGACTCGCAGGTTGCCCTCGACTTCGCAACGACGACGTTCTACGACGGTCAGGGCATGATGGTGCGGGTCGACTCCGGCATCGAGAGCCTCGAGGATCTGGACGGGGCGAGCATCTGCGTTCAGTCCGGCACGACGACTGAAAAGAACCTGGCGGACGGGATGCGCCGCATCGGCGCCGAGTTCACGCCGGTGGTCTTCCTGGAGCCTGACCAGACCTACGGAGCGTACGACGAGGGCCGCTGCGACGGCGCCACCAGCGACAAGTCGCAGCTCGTGAGCCGCCAGACGACGCTGGCCGAGCCTGAAGCGCACAAGATTCTCGACGTGACGATGTCCAAGGAGCCACTCGGTCCGGCCGTGCTGCAGGGCGATCCGCAATGGGCAGACGTTGTCCGCTGGGTCGTCAACGGCACGATCCAGGCCGAGGAATTCGGGATCACCTCGGCCAACATCGATGAGTTCCTGGCGAGCGAGGATCCGGAGATCCGGCGTTTCCTGGGCCTGGAGGACGCCCTGGGTCAAGGGTTGGGCCTGCAGAACGACTTCATGGTGAACGTCATCCGTGGCGTTGGGAACTACGCTGAGATCTACGATCGCAACCTCGGGCCGGAAACACGGTTCAAGCTGCCCCGGGGCCTGAACAAGCTTTGGACGGATGGCGGCCTGCTCTACTCGCCGCCGTTCCGCTAGACCCAAGCATCCGACACGCCGAAAAAGGGGCGCGCATATCGCCCGGCACATGACGCTGCGGCCCGCGCTCCTCCGCGACGAACGGGTACTGGCCCTGCTCGTCCAGGTGGTGGTGGCGGCGCTCGCCGTAGCGGCCCTCGTTTACACGGCGGACAGCGTGCTGGACAACATGCGCGCCCAGGGCCTGGTGCCGGGGCTCGACTTCCTGGAGCAGCAGGCCGGCTTCGGGATCGCCGAGGGCCCATCCTACAGCGAGAGCGACAGCTACGCACGTGCGTTCGTTGTCGCCCTCGCCAACACGCTCCGCGTCAGCGTGTTGGGCATCGTGTTGGCAACCGCCCTCGGCCTGGCCGTGGCCCTGGCCCGACTTTCGGGCAATCCGCTCGCCACGCGCCTGAGCAGCGCCTACATCGAGCTCTTCCGCAACACGCCCCTGCTCGTCCAGCTCATCTTCTGGTACCGCGGCGTCGTGCTGCGCTTGCCCGGCATACGCGACAGCTTGCGCATCTTCGAATCGGGCTCATCCGGGGACGAGCCCACGGCCGTCATGTTTCTCTCGCAGCGAGGCCTGGCAGTTCCCAGCCTGGTAATGGGTCGGACCGGACCCACCTGGCTCGCGGCGGTGGCCACCGGGCTGGTCCTGTCCACGCTCGTCTGGCGCTGGCGCGAGCGCCACCAGGCCGATACGGGGGTGCCGGCACGCGGCCTCACCTACGGCGCAGCCACGCTGCTTGGCATCGCCTTGCTGGCTTGGCTCCTCCTGACCCCGCAGCCGTTCACCCACGAGCTGGCGCAGCTGGAGCGCTTTCGCTACCGGGGGGGCTACACGATGACGCCGGAGTTCGCGGCACTCCTCGTCGGGCTCGTTGCCTACACTGGGGCCTTCATCGCCGAGGTAGTGCGCAGCGGCATCCAGTCCGTGACCCGCGGCCAGCGCGAGGCTGCTCGGGCCGTGGGACTGACGGACGGCCAGCTCCTGCGGCTGGTTGTGCTGCCCCAGGCGCTGCGAGTCATCATCCCACCCCTGACGAGCCAGTTTCTGAACCTTGTCAAGAACTCCAGCCTAGCCATCTACATCGGCTTCCCGGACCTGTTCAACGTGGCCCGCACGGTCGGGAACCAATCGGGCCAGCTGGTGACCGTCACGCTGGTGGTCATGGCCTTCTATCTGTCCATCAGCCTGCTCACGTCCCTGATCATGAACATCTACAACCGTCACCTGAGACTCGTCGAGCGATGAGTGAACTCAGCAGTCACGTGGATGGTTGGCGCGCGGAGTGGCTCGACTTCCGCCGTCAGGCCGCGGTGCGGGGACCAGGCTGGCTCGTGCTGCAGTTGGCCATCTCCCTGATCGCCCTGTGGCTCGTCTGGATCATCGGCAAGGGCGTGTGGCAGTGGATCATCCTCAGCGCCGAGTGGGGCGTGGTCAGGGCAAACCTCCGGTTGTTCGCCGTCGGCACCTACGCCTCTGACGCCGTTGAGGAGGTCTGGCGCCCTGCCGCATCGTTGGCGGTGGTAGCGGTCCTGCTGGGGATGGGCGGTGCGACCTGGGGTGGCCTTGTACGTGGCCTGGCCCGGATGCTGGCGGCGGCGTTGGCGCTGCTCCTGCTCCTGCCGGCGTTCGCTCCCGTGCTCACCCCCCTCACCGGGCCATCTCTCGCGACCCTCTTCGGCGCTTTCGCCGGCGGCATGAAGCCGCTGGCGATAGCCCTCAGCGCTCAGGGCCTCGGCTGGATCGCGGGAATCATCGCCTGCCGGGTCCTACCCGTGGGGTCGACCGGGCGCCAGCGCTACCTGCGCCTGCTCCGCGGGCTGTGGCTCCTGTCGCTGCCGGTCGTGCTCCTACTGCTCCATGGCCGCCTGGATCTGCCGCCGATCGACCTCCGCGATTGGGGCGGACCGCTACTGAGACCCGCCGTGCTCACCGGGCTCCCGCCGGTGCCCTTGCGCGATTGGGGCGGGCTCCTGCTGACGCTGCTCTTGGCCACCGTCGCGCTCGCCCTGGCCTTCCCACTCGGAATCGCCCTCGCGCTGGGGCGGCGCAGCAGCCTACCCCTGGTGCGGGTGGTGAGCGTGCTCTACATCGAGTTGATCCGGGGCGTACCGCTGGTGACCGTTCTGTACATGGCCACGCTCATGGTGCCGCTCGTGCTCCCGCAGGGAGTGCGCCCGGAGTACATGCTGCGCGCCCTAGCCGGATTCACCCTCTTCATCGCCGCCTACATCGCGGAGGACGTGCGCGGCGGACTGGCTGCGCTGGGGCGTGGGCAGTACGAGGCCGCGCGGGCTATCGGGCTCGGCACGGCGGACACCTACCGCCTCGTCATTCTGCCGCAGGCAATTCGCATCGTCATACCGGCGTTGGTCGGCCAGTTCATTTCGCTGTTCAAGGATACGTCGCTCGTGGTGATCATCGGACTCCGCGAGCTGCTCGGGATCGCCCAGGTGGCGGTCAACCAAGAGGAGTGGCTCGGGCTGTTCCGCGAGGCGCTCGTGTTCATTGCCGTGATCTACTTCCTGTTCAGCTACGCCATGTCGCGCACGAGCCGTCAGCTCGAGACCCGGTAGAGGGTGGGGGATCCATGAACGAAAAGACCTCTGACGACATGATCGTCGCCCGCGACGTCGAGAAGTGGTTCGGTGACTTCCAGGCTCTCGCCGGCATCACGATGACGGTCCGGCGAGGCGAGGTGGTCGTGATCATGGGCCCTTCCGGCTCGGGCAAGAGCACCTTCGTGCGTGCCATCAACCGCCTCGAGCCCCACGACAGGGGCACGATCATCGTGGACGGCATCGAGCTGACGCACGACGTGAAGAACATCGAAGCCATCCGGCGCGAGGTGGGGATGGTCTTCCAGCAGTTCAACTTGTTCCCCCACCTCACGGTGCTGGACAACATCACCCTGGCCCCGATCCACGTCCGCCGCTGGCCGAAGGCCAAGGCCGAGGCCGTGGCGCGAGAGCTCCTCGAACAGGTGCACATCCCCGAGCAAGCCGAAAAGTACCCGGGCCAACTCTCCGGCGGCCAGCAGCAGCGGGTGGCCATCGCCCGGGCGCTGGCCATGCAGCCCAAGATCATGCTCTTCGACGAGCCCACGAGCGCCCTCGACCCGGAGATGATCAAGGAGGTGCTGGAGGGGATGCAGGGGCTGGGCGGGAGCGGGAGGAG
>CAYYVH010000104.1:0-11903 GCA_964475075.1 uncultured Anaerolineales bacterium
GGCAGGTCCTCTCGCTGTCGCTTCAGGCGTGCCACGTACTTCATGACGCGGTGGCTGGTGGCCGGATCCAGGCTGGCCACGGGTTCGTCGGCCAGCAGCAGCCGGGGGTTTTGCATTAGAGCACGGGCGATACCCACCCGCTGCTGCTGACCACCGGAGAGTTCGTCCGCACGGCTGTCGGCTTTTCCGGCGATGCCGACCAGCTCCAGGTTGGCCGCCGCATCGGCTCGGTCTTGTGCCGACCAGCGACCGAGGACGCTGGGGAGCGTAGCGGCGTAGCCCAGGCGCCCGGAGAGAACGTTCCGCCGGACCGAGCTGCGCATGACCAGGTTGAACTGCTGGAAGATCATCCCGATCTCGCGCCGGATCCGACGCAGCTCCGATGGCGAGGCGGCGGTGATGTCCACCCCGTCCCAGAGCACCTGTCCACTGGTCGGCTCTATCAGGCGGTTGACGCAGCGCAGAAGGGTGCTCTTGCCCGACCCCGACAGGCCGATGATGACCAGGAACTCGCCGTCCGCGACGGTGAAGCTCACATTATCCAGCGCGACCGTCCCGTCCGGGAAGACCTTGGTCAGGTTGCGGATCTCGAGCACGGAAGAAGTCCTGGCGCCGAGCTTTCGCTATTCCTTGGACAGTGCCTCGATGTCGAGCCCCGACGCATCCAGCGTGACGCGGAACTCGTCGTACATCGTATCATCGGCCGGCTCGAGCGTCTCCACACCGTAGAGCGTGCCGAGGGCCTCCAGTCCTTCGTCGGTCCCCACGATGGCCACCAGCGCGTCGCGGAGCGCGCTGACGATGTCCTCGGGAAGCGAGGGGAGGACGCTCACGTTGTCGTTCGGGATGTCGGCCGACGTGGTGACGACGGTGACGACGTCCTTGACATCGGGATATTCTTCCTCGACCTGGCCGCGTGCATCGACCCAGGTCGCGCCGGCATCGCAATCACCATTGTAGACGGCCGTCACGACGCCGTCATGGCTGTTGGCGTCGGCGATCTTGCCGAGATCTCCCTCGCCCACGCCAGCGGCCGTCAGCATCACCACGGGGACGACCCAGCTGGAGGTGGAGAGCGGATCGGAGCGGCAAAAGGACTTGCCGGCCAGGTCCTCGAGCGACTCGATCCCGCTATCGGCCCGCGCTATGATCTGGCTGGCGTAGCTAGTGGATCCGAAGCGACCGACCATCAAGATCGGCTCGACGCCGTAACGCTCGTGCGCCAGGATGTAGCTGAGCGTCGGCAGCCAGGCAACGTGTGCCTTGCCGGCACCCATGGCCTCGATGACCGCGGCGTAACTTGTGGCCACGTTCGTCTCGATCTCGAGTCCGGTCTCCCCCCGGAGCAACTCCCCGACCACGTCGCTGCCGGCGACGATCTCTTCCATCTCGCCCGAAGGAACGAAGGTCATGACGATGGGGTTGCCCGGCGTACCCAGCTCTCCCTCCATTTCCGAGCTTGCCGGTTCGCCGATGTCGGCCCCGCCGGCTTCCCCGGTGCCGGTCTCGATCGCCTCATCCACTGACGGTTCGCCGGCTGGCTGGCCGCAGCCAGCGAGGGCAACGGGCACCACGAACGCGGCCAGAACAAGTAGCAAGATGGACAAACGGAAGCGGTTCACGCGACTCCTCCTCTGCGCGGGTGAAGGTTGCAGCGACCCGGGCACCAAGTGGCTACTCGGGCACGACTGGAACTTGGACGGCGCCAGGATAGGCCAACTCTGTTATCCTGGCAAGGCGTTGATCTTCCACTCAGCCCGGCCGCCCTTGCCGGCCCGGACCGCGGCCCCTATCATCGTCGGCATGTCCACCCTCGTACCAGGCGGCGCCCCGGACAAGTACGCCGCCGTCAACAGGATGTTCGGCCGCATCGCCCGGCGCTACGACCTCATGAACGCGCTGATGACGCTCGGCCTGGATCGCCATTGGCGCCGGCTGGCGGCACGAGCGGCGGCATTACCGGAGGGCGGACTGGCGCTGGACGTGGGCACGGGTACCGGCGATCTGGCCTGCGAGCTTGCCCGAGCAACCCCGGGAGCGCACGTGGTCGGGCTGGACTACACGAGCCCCATGCTGGCAAGAGCTCCGGGCAAGGCGCTGCGGGGAAGAGTCGACGACCGTACGGGCTGGGTACGGGCCGACGGGTTGAGGCTCCCCTTCCCCGATGAGACGTTCCACGCCATCACGAGCGCCTTCGTGCTGCGGAACTTCACGGACCTGGATGCGGCATTCAGTGAGATGGCCCGGGTGGCCCGACCGAGCGGCCGAGTCGTGGCGCTGGAAATATCGCCCACTGGTTCACCCGTCTGGCGGCCGCTGTTCGACCTGTACTTCCACCGCATCGTTCCCCAACTGGGATCGTTAATCACCGGTGACCGGACGGCCTACGATTATCTGCCCTCGTCGGTCGCCGCTTTCCTCTCGCCGGGCGCGGTCGCCGACCGGATGGAGGAGGCCGGCCTCATGCCCCAAATGCCCATCCGCCTTCTCCTCGGCTCGGTCGTGATCCACATCGGGGCGAAGCGGCCGACCGTTGGCCAGCGTGACTAGTACAGATTATCAGAAGTCGTTCGCCTATTCTGTCGTGGGCTATCAGCTATCAGCTATCAGTCTGGTGCATCCAGCACTGGGGGAGCCTGGGCGCAGTGGGAGGATTTGCGAAATCGTGTGCCAGTTGACACGCCACCGCCGGGGCGATACACTCGCATGAGGAAGGGGCTCGACCAGCCCGTTAGGTGAAGTGGAGCCCGGAGGCCCGAGATCGGTGCACATCGCGGGCCGGTTTGGGCGTACACCGGAGAGGTGATGATCGGTGGACCAACCGATGGCGCACTCGTTCAGGCAAGAATACGGGCGGGCCATCAGGTTGGTGCTTTCCCTGGCCACCTGGTTTCTTCTTGTCGCCTGCTCGCCACACGCTTCCGGGGACGTGATCGACCTCTCGGTCGTGCCGACACCGCCCCCGAAGGTGACAACGTACCGCAACTCCGACGACGTGCTGCGCCTGGCGGTCGCACCGGTCTATTCCCCGCAGACCACAATCGAGTTACATCAGTCCCTGGCCGAGTACCTGGGGCGCCAGTTGGACCGCCCGGCGGAACTGATCCAGGGAAAGACCTATAGTGAGATCAACGATCTGATTCGCGCTGGCGGGGTCACGCTGGCCATCGTTTGCACCAATGCCTTTCTGGAGGGACAGGAGGACTTCGGCCTGGAAGCCCTCGCCATTCCCCAGATACGCGGGGAGACGGTCTACTACTCGTACCTCATCGTGCCGGCCGACAGCTCCGCGGTCACGCTGGCCGACCTACGCGGCGCGACGTTCGCCTTCTCGGACCCCCTCTCGAACTCAGGGCGGCTTGCCCCTGTGTACCAGCTGCAACAGCTGGGCGAGTCGCCCGAGTCCTTCTTCCGGCGCACCATCTTCACATACAGCCACGACAACTCGGTGCGGGCGGTGATGGATAAGTTGGTTGACGGCGCCGCGGTGGATAGCCTGGTGTACGACTTCATGGCCGAACGAGATCAGTCAGTCGAGGTCAAGACGCGTGTCCTGGACCGCTGGGGGCCCTTCGGTATCAACCCGCTCGTCGTCCACCCCGGGCTTGAACCGGCGTTGAAGGAACAGCTGAGCACGATCCTGCTTGCCATGGACGAGGATCCGGACGGGCAGGACATTCTGGGCGAGCTCGGAGTGGACCGTTTTTTACCGCCAGATATCGCCACCTACGATACCGTGCTCCTGATGCGAACCCACGTCCGGCGCCAGCCATGAAGAAAGGCCGGTCGTGAGCTGGGGAAGCCTGCGCATTCGCATCGCGGCCGTCATCGTGGTGCTGACCATCATCCTGGGTCTCGGCGGCACGCTACGGGCCCGCGCCGATCTGGCGCGCATCGCGCAAACGGAGCTAGAGAAACGCGGCGTGACCATTGCCCGGGACCTGGCCGTTCAGCACGCGGACCAGATCCTGGTGAACGACATCTACGTCCTCTACACCCTAGCCAACGACTTCCTGCTGAACAACTCCGACCTGCGGTACATCGTGATCCTGGATTCCAAGGGCCAGGTGATGGTCAGCAACTTTCCGCAGGGACTGCCTCCTGGTCTGCACGAGGCCAACGTCCCCGCCGCGGATGAGGACTACCGGGTCCGACGGCTACCCACCTCCGAGGGCGTTGTCTACGACATCGCCATGCACGTTGCCGGGAAACGGGCCAGCGTGGTCCGCGTGGGGATGATGGAGGAACCCGTCTGGTCAGAGGTCAATCAGCAGACTCTAGGGCTGCTGACCTTGACCGTGGCCATCACCCTGCTGGGCGCCGGAGCGGGATACGTCCTGGGAACCATTCTGACCCGCCCCCTGTCGGAGCTCGTACGCATCACCCAGGCCGTCGCACAGGGGGATCTGCAACGTAAGGCGCCGGTCAAGGGGGGCAACGAGGTAGAGGAGCTCGCACGCGCTTTCAACCACATGACCGGCGCGCTGGCGACGTCGCGCGATGAGTTGGTTGAGCGCAACGAGGAGTTGGCGGGCCTCAACGCCATTGCCGCCGCCGTGGGTCGATCCCTTGAGATGGAGGCGATCCTGGACGCGGCGCTGTGCACAGTGCTGGAACTGATGAGGCTGCCGGGCGGGTGGGTCTTCGTGAGCGAGGATGGGACGGGGCGCCTTGCCCTGGCCGCCCAGCGGGGAGTGCCCGAGGACCTGTTCATCACAGATAACGACGCGATCACGGAACGGTGCGTCTGCCAGCAGACGCTGAGATCAGGCCGAGCGCAGGTCGTGGAACGGATTGAGGATTGCCCGCGTCTGAACGGGCTGCGCCCGAAAGGCCGCTCTGCCTGTCACCTCTGCGTACCCCTCCGCTCCGGCGAGCGGGTGTTGGGGCTCATGAACCTGGTGTGCACAGCAGACGAGGGCTATGGCAGCCACGAGAGCCTGCGGCACCTCACGGCTGTTGGGCACCACATCGGCATCGCCATGGAGAACGCCCGGTTGTACCGCGAACTTCAGCGCAAGGAGGCGCTGCGCGGACAACTCGTCCGGAAGCTCATCTCCGCCCAGGAGGAGGAGCGCCGCCGGATCGCGCGGGAGCTCCACGACCAGTACGCCCAGGGCCTGACAGCCCTGTCGATGGGAATCGAGGCCACCGAACGGGTGCTGTCGGAAGATCAGGCCCACTTGAAGGCACAGCTGGACCGCGTCAAGACACTGACTGCCCGGAATCTCGATCAGACCTACGACCTAATCTTCGACTTGCGCCCCACCACGCTCGACGACCTCGGGTTGGCGCCCGCTGTTCGCTGGTACGCGGAGAGCAGGCTGCAGCCGCTAGGGGTAGCGATCCAGCTGGAGACGGGGACACTGCGCGAGCGGCTACCCGCTGAGATCGAGACCGCCTCCTACCGCGTGATCCAGGAGGCCCTGCTCAACGTCGCCAAGCACGCCCAGGCGCGACAGGTGGTCATTCGCCTGGCGGTGCACGACTGCTGGTTGAGAGGGACGGTGGAAGACGACGGACAGGGGTTCGATTTGGAGGCGACGCAGCGCTCCGGCGCAGTGGGATGCGGGCTGGGGTTGCTGGGCATGCGGGAGCGCGTCGAGCTCTTGGGGGGCAGCCTGCAAATTGAGAGCGCGCCTGGGCGCGGAACCAGACTCGAGATGGACGTACCAATCGGGGAGGCGCACGGGACGGAGGGAAGTAGCCCTGACTGAGACGATTCGCGTGCTGATCGTAGATGACCATGCCATCGTCCGCGCCGGCGTGCACCTGTTGCTGAAGGCCGAGCCGGACATCGAGGTGGTGGGCGAGGCCGGCGACGGACAGCAGGCCATCGCGCGGGTGGAAACCCTGGAGCCGGACGTCGTGTTGATGGACCTGGCCATCCCCGGCATCAGCGGGATCGAGGCCACCCGGGAAGTAAAACGGCGCTGGCCTCAGGTTCAGGTCCTGGCGCTCACCGTTCACCGCTCCGATGACTACTTCTTCCGCATGCTCGAGGCCGGAGCGTTGGGCTATGTCCTGAAGGGCGCCGACCCCGGTGATCTGATCACCGCCGTCCGCACCGTGCACCGCGGCGAGGTGTTCCTCTACCCCTCCATGGCCAAGAAGCTCGTGGTCGACTACTTGGAGCAGGCTCGGACCGGTGAGGTCTCGCCTCCCTACGGCAACCTCACCGACCGTGAGGTCGAGGTTCTGCGCCTGATTGCGGAAGGACATACTACCGCCGAAATCAGTGAGTTCCTCAACCTGAGCCCGCACACCGTGCAGGCCCATCGCCGCAACATCATGGAGAAGCTGAACCTCCACGATCGCGTTGAGTTGGTCAAGTACGCAATCCGCCGTGAGCTGATCGAGTTCTGACCCGGCAGCCTACCCGCAGCCCGGCGCCCCTACCCTCCCGAGGCCATCCAGAATGGCCTCTTCTTTTGGCCCAAATCCCCTGTACAAGGGATAGACATACGGCCCCATTGCCCTATTCTATATCCATACAGGGTTGACGTGCCGCTTCGACATGCTCCGATGTGCCACCGCCGATGGGCCACATCGGCGGCGCTGGCAAGAGTTTCGTCCACGGAGCGTGTCCGGAAGGAGAAATGCGATGACGATCACCCGAAGGAAGTTTCTGAAGGGCTCCGCGGCTACGGGCGGGGGCCTCGTAGCCAGTCGCTTCCTCCTCGGCGAGCTGGAGACGCTGGTCAAAGCGCCGCCAGGTGCGGTCACCGCCCTTGTTGAGGACGAGTGGGTGCCCACGACGTGTTGGATCGGTAAGCAAGAGTGTGGGCTCCTGGCACGCCGGATCGGCGGGCGAGTGGTCAAGTTCGAGGGTCACCCGGGGCACCCTCGCAACCGAGGAAAACTGTGCCCGAAGGGCATGGCGCAAATCATGGCCGTCTACGACCCCAACCGGGTCAAGGCACCCCTGGTCCGGACCAACGAGAAGGGAGTGCCCGGCAAGTGGCGGCAGGCCACGTGGGACGAGGCGCTCGAGCTGGTGGCGGACAGAATCACGGAAGCGAGGAAAAAGGACCCCCGGCTCCTGATCTGGCAAAAGGGCCGCAGCAAGGCGGGCAGCTTCTACGACAAGGCCTTCGTAAAGGCCTCGGGTGCAACCAAGCTGCACCACGGTGGCTTCTGCTCCGATGCGGGCTATCGTGCCTGCGAATACACCATCGGGCTCCACGGCGTGCTCCACCCCGATTTCCGCCACGCACGCTACGTCCTGGCCTGGGGCTGGAACGCCACCGGCGCCGGTGGCAACAAGCTATGCTGGATCACTTGGCCCCGGCAGCTCGTGGCGGCCAAGGAGCGGGGCATGAAGATCGTGGCCGTCGATCCCCGGCTCCGGGGTGCCGCCCACCACGCGGACACCTGGCTGCCCATTCGGCCGGCGACCGACCTGGCGCTGGCGCTGGCGCTGTGTCATGAACTCATTGAGCAGGGCACGGTAGATCGGGAGTACCTCAAGCGACACACGAATGCCCCCTTCCTTGTCAGGGAGGACGGCACCTTCCTGCGCGCCATGGTCGCTCCGCCCGGGGGGGAGACCGACGCAGCGGAAGAACCAACCGAGGCGAAGATCGGGAAGGAGATCGTGTGGGACACGGCCACCCGGTCGGCGGTTCCGTTCGACACCGAGGGGGTGGAGCCGGCTCTTGAGGGCGAGTTCATCGTGGCGGGTGAGAAGGTCAAGCCGTCCTTCGAACTCCTCAAGGCGCATCTGGCGCAACACACCGTGGAATGGGCCGCCGAGGTCTGCGGCCTCCCGGCCGAGAAGATCCGCCAGGTTGCCCAGGATCTTGGCGAGAACGCCCAGATCGGCAGCACCATCGAGGTGGATGGCCTAGAGCTTCCGTACCGTCCCGTCGCCATCATGGCCTACCACATGGCTCAACAGGAAAACGGCTTCCAGGCCGTCCGGGCCATGCTGATGGTGTCGATGCTCCTGGGAAGCGTGGGAGCCGTGGGCGGGCAGCGCAGTGACTTCACGTGGAAGCTGCACAAGAACTTCGAGAAGCTGGACCATATCGAGATCAAGGACCCGCCCTACAACATCTACCTGAAGGACAGCAAGTTCTTCCCTATCAACAGCAACAACTCGTCGCTGTCAGCCTGGGTGATGCTCGACCCCGAGAGGTACGGCGTGGACTACACTCCCGAGGTGCTCCTTCTCCACATGTGCAATCCCTTGGCCGCATTCCCGGATCAGAGCACGTTCATGGAGGCCTACAAGAAGTTCAAATTCGTGGCAGCCATCGACCCGTGGCTCTCGAAGACGGCGGACCTTTTCGCCGACGTGGTGCTCCCCGCCGCCACGATCGAGAAGTACGAGGGGCCCATGGGTGTCTCGGACCAGTACACCGACGCCACTGCTCTGCGGATCCCGCCCATGGAGCCGCTCTTCGACTCCCGGGGCGACATCGACATCTACCTGGACCTGTGCGAGAAGGCTGGCATCCTCCATGGCGAGGGCGGCTACCTCGACGAGGTCAACAAGGCCCTGAAGCTGGAGGGCGACCACGCCCTCCCGCTCGACGGGAGACCCTCCGTCCGCGACATCTTCGATCACTGGGCGAAGACGCAGGGAATCGAAGAAGGCGTTGCCTACTTCGAAGAACACGGCGTAAGGGAAAAAGGCCCGGTGCCGGCCACGACGTACTACGGCTACGGCACGGAAGTGCCCTTCGGCGGTGTCCGGCATCGCCTCTACGGTGAGTCCCTGTTGCGCTATCAGGAGGAGATGAGGGCCAAGGGTGCCGAAGAGGTCTACTGGCGAGACTACACGCCGCTGCCCACCTGGCGCAGTCCGACGATGGACGAGTCACCATCGGCGTACGACCTTTACCTGATCTCCTACAAGAAGGTCGAGTTCAAGCAGTCGCGCGCCTCACACATCCCGCTGCTGGCCGAGCTGACCGCCGGGCAGTGCGTGGACATCAACCCCAGCGCCGCCGATGCCCGGGGGATCGACGACGGTGACGAGGTGTGGGTGGAATCTCAGAACGCAGTGACAGGAGAGACACGGAGGATCAAGGTGACGGCTCGCCATCGCGAGAGCATTCGGCCCGACACGGTGGCGATGGCCCACCACTTCGGTGAAGCCATCCGGCATCCCTGGAGCCGGGGGCAAGGACCGACAGCCAACACCCTGTTCTTCACCGGAGAGGGCTATGTGGCCAACACGGCCGACCAGTCCTTCCACGTGAAGGTGCGGGTGACCAAGGCATAGGCAGTGATCGATCACGGCCATACTACGAGGAGGTGGTGTTATGCCCCGATACGGCATGGTAATCGACCTGAGCAGGTGCATGGGCTGCCGTGCTTGTATGGAGGCCTGCAAGGTTGAGAACAACACGCCCATGGAGAACCTCTGGATGCACGTCTTCCGTTTCGAGGAGGGCAAGTATCCCCACACCCAGGTGTGGTTCATGCCCCGGCCCTGCATGCACTGTGACAACGCCCCATGCGTGAAGGTCTGTCCGGTTGGTGCGCGCTACAAGCGGGAGGATGGCTTGACGGCCACGGACTCGGATCTCTGCATCGGCTGCCGCTACTGCACGTTGGCCTGCCCCTACAGCGCCAACTACTTCAACTGGCGGGAACCGGCCAAGGTCTACTATCTGGACTGGGAAGATCAGGCGCTAGAGCCCGTCACCAACGGCACGGTGCCGCCCTACCGTAACCCGGACCTGGATCGGTCCTACGGGAAGGAACAGCGGCACATTGCCGGCGGCGGGCGCTACAAGGGTGTCACAGAGAAGTGCACCTTCTGTGTGCAGCGGTTGGAGCAGGGTCTCGATCCCGCTTGCGTGGCGAACTGCCCGGTCGAGACGCTCCACTTCGGTGACTTGGACGACCCGGACAGCGAGGTCTCACAGCTCCTCCAAGAGAGGCGCTCTTTCCGGCTCCTCGAGGATCTGGGTACCGAGCCGCGGGTACACTTCGTCGGTGGTCACCCGCCTGGTGCGGAAACTCGACAGATCGAACGAGTCAGGACGAGGGTCGGCGCCATGCCCTTGCCCGCTTCATTGCCAGTGGTGGAGGAGGCTGAATCATGAACGAGCGCGAGACGAGACCGGCCGATCCTGTTCTCGTGGCACCAATGCTGCGCACCGGTCCGCGCTACTGGCTGGTGGTGGCTGTCCTATCGGCCGTGGTAGCCTGGGGCTTGTATGCCTGGGTGCGGCAGTTCGGAGAAGGCCTGGGCGTCACGGGGATGAACCGGCCCATCTACTGGGGCCTGTATATCAGCAACTTCGTCTTCTTTATCGGCATCAGTCACGCCGGGACGCTGATCAGCGCCATCCTGCGCGTGGCCGGGGCGGAATGGCGGCGGCCGATCACCCGCGCCGCCGAGGCCATCACCGTTTTCGCCCTGATCATTGCTGGCACGCAGATCTTCGCCGACATGGGCCGGCCGGACCGCTTGCTCAACCTGCTCTCCTCCGGCCGTTTCCAGTCGCCGTTGTTGTGGGACGTCACTTCGGTGGGGATGTATTTTCTGGGCAGCATCACCTACCTGTACCTGCCGCTAATTCCGGATCTGGCCATCCTGCGGGATCAGCTGCCGGTTACGGCTTCGACTTGGCGGCGGTGGCTGTACCGGGCCCTTGCCCTGGGCTGGCACGGTGGCGCCGAGCAACGGCGCCGGCTCGAAAGGGCCATCGGCGTCATGGCTATCCTGATCATCCCCCTCGCCGTCTCGGTGCACACCGTGGTCTCCTGGATCTTCGGCATGACGCTGCAGCCGATGTGGCATAGCACTATCTTCGGCCCCTACTTCGTGATTGGCGCCATCTACTCGGGCATCGCCACCATTCTCATCGCTATGGCCGTTGTCCGCAAGGCCTTCCACCTGGAGGGCTACCTCAAGGTGCTCCATTTCCGCTACCTTGGCCTGCTGCTGGTCGCCTTCAACGTCCTGTGGTTCTACTTCACCCTGGCGGAGTACCTTACGACCGGCTACGGTGGTGCCCGCCATGAGATGGCCGTTTTCGACGTCAAGCTGAGCGGGGCGTACCAGCCCGTCTTCTGGGGGATGATGGCGTCGATGGCGATCGCCTTCATCATACTGCTCCTGCCGCACCTACCGGCGCCCAGGGGCGTGCGGCTGCCGGCGTTCCAGCCGAAGTATGCCGTGGTCACGGGCGCGACGGCTCTCATCGTGGTCGTGGTCATGTCCGGCCGGGTGACCCCGGTCGCGGCCCAGGTCGGGCTCATGCCTTCTGTCGAGCGCTGGCTCCCCTGGGCACTGGCCATCCTGGTGGCCCTCTTCGTCGCCTCCGTCTTTCCCGCGCTGCGCCGCAACGTCATCGCCGGCACTGTGATCGCTTCGCTGCTGGTGGATGTCGGCATGTGGTTGGAACGCTTGACCATCGTGGTTCCCACTGAGACCCGGCCGATGCTCCTGTACTCCATCGGCATCTATCATCCTAGTTGGGTCGAGTGGTCCATCACGGCGGCGGCCGTTGCGGCCCTTGCCCTGATCTACGCCATCTTCGTCAAGCTATTCCCCATCATCTCCATCTGGGAGGTACAGGAAGCACCGGAGGCCATCCCGGGCGTGGTGGAGCGCCTGCGGAGTTACCTGCCGGAGGCGTCGACATCACCCCTGGCGAGTGAGGGAGGAAGCTAATGGGATTCTGGACTCGGATTCTGACGGTGCCGGGCATGGGCGGGGGCGTTGTGCTGTCCGTGATCGGCCTGTGGGTACTGTTCCTGGCCGGTCTCGTGGTGTGGATTGTCAGCACACCCCAAGAGCAGAGCGGCGATCTGTGATCTGCCGGACAACGCGATAGCACCGTTGTTGCCCTATGAGAGCGAGTACACCGCGGCCGTTGACCTTAGAGCCTGTGTGGAAACCCATATCCGGCTGTGCCCGGTCCGCGCACGTGCTGGCT
>CAYYVH010000105.1:0-11889 GCA_964475075.1 uncultured Anaerolineales bacterium
GCCTCTGATGTCGGTCGGGTCCCCTCCGCGCGCCGGCGTCGGTTGCCCGACGAATTCATCGCGCCAGTGACAAGCAGCGCTTTGCTCTGCTGGTCCACGTCCACCAGCCGTACCGCGGGGTGTTCGGCCAAGGCTTCGAACTCGGCCGCGGCCGCTTGTTCCAGCGTGCGGCGTTCCAGGAACCGCTGCAGCCACCAGCCGGGGTGGCTCTCCAGCCGCGGAACCAGTTCGGTCAGGCGTTGCGTCAGACGATCGAGCTCCGCCTCTCGGGTCTGCAGCTCCTGTAAGATAGCCTGCCGTGCCTTGGCTCGTCCGGCCAGGCAGAGCTTGGCGTAGTGCTCGCGGTGCACCTGGTGTCGATCAGCGTCCATTGCTCCTCCCGCCGTCGACCGGGACCGGCGCACTGACGGTGAAGAGATCTGCGGAGGCGAGCGGGGCGCCCGGCGGCGGCTCGACGGCCACCGCCTCCTGTGCTTTGTCCAGCGGCCAACCCAGATGGTCGCGGAGGTTCTCGCGGGTGAGCCGGCGCTGGAAGCCCGCGAATGCCGCATCCAGCGCCTCATAGAGATCCTCCGGTGTGACAATTCGCTCCAGGCCGCGCCACTCCCGAACCAGGGCTCGCTTGGCGGCCCTCCTGCACGCGGCGGCGTTGATCGCGCCGGTGACGACGTCGGCCCGCGTCACCGACTCGCGTCGGCCGTCGTGGAACCGCACCACCGCCACTGGCGGTGGCCCATCCCGCTGCGGACTGAAAATGTGGGCCGCCGCCCGATCCGCCAGCTGCTGGAGGTTGAACCCGCGGGCCGGCGAGACCTTCCTCAGGTGAATGCGAAAGATCTCCTCGGCCTCCGGCCAGTCAGGACCGCGGAACTCGATCATCTGGCCAAGCCGGCCCTCGCGAACGAGGGCGCCATCCAGGAGATCGGGGCGGTTCGTGGTTGCAATCACGAAAAAGTTGTTCAATTGTGCCAGGCCGTCCAGTTCGCACAGCGGCTGGGTTGTCACCGAATCACGGACAGCGGTCGACAAGTTGATGCCGCGGGCTCGCAGGAACGCATCGATCTCATTCCAGATCAGCACTGTATATAGTCCATCCCGGGCCCGATCCCGGACGGTCTCAAACGCCGCCCTGACGTATTTCTCCGAGTCGCCGACCCACTTGCTGAGGGGATCCGCTGCCTCAATGCTCACCAGCTTCACCTGATCGCCGAGATGTCGGTCGAGCACCGAGCAGACGATCAAAGCGAATCTGGTCTTGCCAGTCCCGGGGCGCCCTATCAGGATATACCGGGCGTCCCGGCTCACATCGTAGGCGGCCAGCTGGTACCACTGTTCGCTACCGGGCGTGAGATCCAAAGCCCAGACGTCGTTGAGGTGCTTGTACTTCCGCTCCGTGTCCCAGCCGCCGAAGACGATCATGCGCTGTCCGGCCTCATCGTAGATCGCGGTGTGCGTTGCGCGGCGGCCCGGTCCACGACCGGTCGGACGCAATTTCGTCCACTCTTCCCTTCCCGGAATCAGATCCAGGATCCAGACGTCATCATGGACCTGGACCGGCTCCCTCGTCGTTAAGATGTCGCGCACGTCGACCCCGCAGTAGACGATCATGCGGTAATGCACGGGGTCGTAGACACCGGAAGCCCAGAACCTCTCCGGCGGAGCCGCGCCCGACGGCCTCAAGCGGTCCCAGCGCTCTCCGGCGGCTGCCAAGGGCTCCACGTGGAGACCCATCAGGCAGACCAGGAGCGCCACCAACACAGGCCAACGTGTCCTCTCCACGTGGCAACGGAACGATGTCATGCTACCCATTTTGCGCCTCCTCTCGGTCGCACCAGAATACTCCCAGGAGGGACAGGTGCATTCCAAGAGCCGTACGACGAAGAACCGACGGCCGTCCGATATGAGGATGCACAAAAGCCCCACCAGCGCGGTGGTTCGGACCCGAAGCCGGGCCGGGACGACGCTACCGTTGTTTCGCGGCCTCTTGCCTGTATGTGGTTGGCGCCCGCTCAGACGGAAGGAGAGGCGCGCACAGGAGGCGGCTCCCTGGTGCGGGCCGTCACTCCTCGTGCGGAACGTGCTCGAACGCCTCTATGACCACCTCGGCCGGCTGCTCGTCGGATGGCGGTGTGCCCCCGGTCAGCCAGAGGTTGATCACCGCTTCGGCCCCGCCCGCCGGCGGCACGTCGTCGCCGGAGTAGGTCCATGATGCGATCTCGTCCTCCGCCGGCCCAGGGAACGGCTGGTGCCCGTGGAGGCTCTGGAAGAACACGCGGTCGGCTCGCCAGTCGAAGCCGTGCGTCGACTCGGCGCCTTGCAGGTCCGTGTCGAAGCGGTACATATTCTCGGGGCGATCCCAGGGCTGCACGACATATTGAGAGTTCTCGTTGTCCTCGTCACCCCACCGGGCGAACTCGATGTCGATCTCGCGGTAGTGGTGCTCGGGGGCGTCACCGTCCCACGTGAACAGGCCCAGAACGATGTTCTTGTCCAGTTGGTCCACCCGGTTGGCCAGGCGGAAGATGTACTTGCCGTAGCCCAGGGGCTCCGCAGTGAGGACCTCGGTGCTATACCACCGGCCATCCTTCTCCACGATGCGCATGTGCAGGCGACCGTCCTGGTCGACCCAGATGTCTTCCTCGAGGTCCGAGAAGTAGTTCGGTCCGGGACCGACCGGTATGTCGGATTGCTTCACTATCCACGTACGGCCCGAGAACTCGACCTTCCGCATCTTGGGCTCGCGCTCCACGACCACGTACGCCAACGCAGAGTCGAACATCTCCTGCGGCAGCGTTTGCTCGCCGCGGCCGAGCGGTGGGTCGTAGCCGTCGGGCACGAGGAACGCGGCGATCTCAGTTCCCTGCTCGTCGATCCCGCCGGTCGTGATGTCGCAGGTCCAGGTGCCGTCGGCTTGGATCGGTGTCAGCGGCTCATCCCACGTGGGCTTCGTCCACCAGCCGTTCGCCACGAAGAGATAGACGGCAACCTCGTGCTTTTCCGGCTCGACGCACTCCACTCGTCCGCGCAGGTCCTCGGAGGTTCCCCAGTCCGGCACGTGAGTGATCGCGATCGGCGGCTGACACAGGTCGGGCATTCCCCCTTTGAGGACAAGCGGCAAGTGGATCCGGTCCCAAGACTCGTCCGCACCCATGTCAGCGACAGCTGTGCCGTTCACGAAACGGCAGGCCTGGCCCTGACCTACGCTGACGGCAGGTGCGCCCGTGGCGTTGACCACATCCAGCAGCCCGATTGCCACGCCCAAGCTGGCGACCAAGGTCACCACCGGACCAAGCACGCGTGAGATACACACGTGATCGTGCGTTGACACTGCTCTCCTCCTCAGGTCTTCGCTTGTTGAAAAGCCCCGCCGAGCCAACCGCCGGTCTGTCCCCATTCCGCGCTCGCGCGCGGCCAGTGCGAGCGCCGCCAGGACGTTCGCTTCCCGACCGCACGCGTCGAGTGTAGGCGCGCCGAGTCCCTACCGCCAGCCGGCGACCACCTTGTCCACGATCGTCACCTTGTCCTCGTCTTGAAGAACTCGATCGAGGTCATGGACTACCTCGTGGTTGACCCGCAGAGTTTGGTGCGACTCCGGCAGGTCGATTCCCTCCGCCTTCAGAGTCTGCCGCAACGTGCGCCCAGGTTCCACCCGGCGTAGTGTTCCCACCGCTGCAATTACCACGCTCCGTTGTCCGTCTCGACGCTCCTGCTGCTCCTGCACACCGGGAGTCAGAACAAGAGTCCGCTCCAGCTGCTGGCTCAATTCTCGCCTCCTTCTGTATGTCGACTGTATGTCGACGTTGTCTGTGCGAGCCTGTTGACGCGCAAGGTTGATTCCCTCGCGAGACACGCTGCCCATATTAGCCCTACCGTGTTCACTGAATTACTAGCATCAGGCCGTCCAGGTCGAAGTCGATGCGGCGCTCGACCGGCTCGTCCATGACCAAGCGTTTCACCTGCCGACAGATCAACGAAGCAATCCAGAACGTGTTGTAGACCACCGCGCGCCCCGTGCACGGCAAGTCGAGGCCCTCCTCGTCGGGGAAGAGCGTCGACTCGTAAAGGCGGCGGTCAGCCGACAGAAAGGGCTGGACAGTGAGGATCGTGCCGCTTTCGGCGCCCATGCGCCCGTCGATCAGCCACTCGACCTGCGGCCGGTCGCGAATGCTATCCCAAAGGGCGACCCGGGTCGCCATGCTGTCCACGGCCAGGATGACGGTGCCGCGCAGCTGATGCGCCGTGGCGTCCTCGGCGACCGCCTCGACCTCCACACCGCTCATGTCGCGCCAAATGGACTGGCAGGCAAGGGCCTTGGGCACGCCGTCGCGGGCGTCTGCCAGGCGGTACATCTGCGAGCTCAGGTTGACCTCCTCGACGGTGTCGAAATCGAAGACGCGCATATCCCGGCAGCCCAACTTGCTCAACAGCATCCCCGTGGGCGAGCCGATGCCCCCAAGCCCCACCAGGTCAATGTGCAGCGCCGATAGGCGCTCTGGATCCACGATGTCGAGCTGCCGCGTGTAGATCATCCCGTGCGCTCCTCACTACTCCGTCTGTGGTTCGTCATGCCGAATCGCCGAGATTGCCGGGGGCGATCGAACTTGGCTGCCGGCGTGCGGCCGTCTTGCCGTCGGGTGCTCCGCCGTCGCTGATCTCAACTGGCACCGCTGCAACAGGACCCCACTGTCCCTTCTCCGTCTCGGCGACCGGAGCTCTGTGGCCCAAAGACCGTACCTTGTCCCTGATCTCCTCCCGGATCTGAGCCCGGAGGTCCGGGTCCACGTGCAGCGTCACCGGCAGGTCTTCGAAACGCCCGGTCACTGGCCGGTACATCTGGAGACAGGCCTTCACATCGCCTCGGCGGTTCAGCACTAGCGCCAGAAGCCAGTCGGCTTGAGGGAACGAGGACGCAACCGTCTGTAGGTCGACAGCGCTCCAGAAGACCTCGAAGTCGGCATGGGAGTGCCAGTAGAGGTGCAGTCGACCCGTGTCGGCCCCACTGTCCAGCATCTCGCCCAGGAAGCGGGTGAGGTCGGCCTCCGTGATCACCGAGCTCGCGGCGGAGGAGCGCTGGGAGGGCACGAACACGTCGCGGATGAGCAGACGGCCGCCCACGAAGTCAACCAGCCCGAAGCCACTCAGCTCGCCCGGGCAGGCGTTGACATAGGCCCACAGCTTGACGTAGGCGGAAGGTTGTATCTCCACTGACGGGACCGTCACCGCCGAACCATCTGCGCCGCCGGCTCCGTGGTCGTTGCTCTTGGACATGAGAATCTCCTTGATCGTGTACAGTATCGAATCGGGCATCACGCACGCTCGTCGGCGGTTGCACGCTCGTCGCCGGCGGCCTCTTCCGCTGACCCCGGCCGTTCTGGTGAGTAGACAGGCCACTTCTCAACCTTCGCGAAGCAGCTGCCACGGTTGTATGAGTTGAGGAATTCGATGGCTTGCTGCACGATGATGGGGAAGGAGTGCCGGCCGAGGTGTCGAGCGAAGAAGGGCTCCATGTTGCCCCAGCAGGCGTTGCCATTGATGACGTGAGGATGGTCATAGCGCCCCAGCGGTGCCCCGGTTCTATTGTCCACGTTGTGCAGCCCCACCCGTTCAGCCGGGAGTATGTCAATCCGGAAGCGCCCGATTAGGCGCTGCCTGCCATCCTCGTCACGTAGGATCACGGGATCGGTATGAACACGAATGGCCTTCCTATCGACGGAGACGCCGGTCACGCCCGGTAGCTGCCACAGCAGATCATACTGCCGCCCGTACTGCCCGGCACTGGTCTCGTCATCAGCCGCGTGATCCTCCAAGGCGCGCGCCAGCAGGACGGCCCAACGCAGCGTGCGCGTCATCTGGCGGTTGATCCGCGCCATCTGCTGCTCGACCTCCTCCAGACTTCCATCCTCGGTGCGGGTTTCGCGCAGCTGTTTCACCCGCCAGCCGACGTATGCGCTGCGGGCACGAGCCTGCGCGCGGGTTGGGCCGTCACTCGACGCATCGCCGATCGCACCGCTCACGCAGAGCCTCACCAGCCCGGCCAGATCGCCAGCGGCGGCGAGAGCCGCTGCGGCGGGAGCCAGTGCGGCTCGGCGCGCCAGGCGCAGCAGCTGCGCTGGCTCCCCCCTGCCCGACGCACTGTCGTCCGACTCGACCGCGACCTCGCCAGACGTGAGCTCGACGCGGAAGCACAGGCTCGCCAGTTCCCCTCTCTGGGCTTGGTGTGGCGTCCCGTGTGCAACTGCCGTCACGAACAGGGCACCCGTTCGCTTGTCGAACTCCACCGCCCGCACGCACGGCTCCCGAGCCAGTGCGTCGAACTCAGCGGTGGCCAGGTCCGCCAACATCTCCGGCTCGAGCAGTCCTTCGAGCCAATGACCCGACTGGTTCTGGAGGACCGGGATGAGCTCGCGAAGGGCCTGGCTCAGGCGGCCGATCTCCTCGTAGCGCTGGCGCAGATCGGCTTCCAGGGCACCACGCGCCTGCGCCCGACCTGCTTGGCACAGCTGGACGTACCGTTCCCGATCCTTCTCAAGGGTCTGCTTCGCCATGTTGTCACCAGTCAAGATTCACCAAGTCAGCCACTTGCCACGAAGAGGTGTTCAGCCTTGACTGCGCCGTTCCGTGCCGGCTCGACGTCCACCACCTCGCGCACCTTGTCCAGCGGCCACTCGAGGTAGTCCGTCAGGTTCCACGGCTTCAGGCGAAGCGGATAGTCGGCGAACGACTCGTCCAGCGCGCGGTGCAGATCCTGTGGCGTGATGCCTTCGATCCCACCCCGGCGCCCTCGCAGCCAGGCCTGATGGGCCGAGTCCTCGCACACCTGCTCGATCAGGGCGCCGGTCACGAGATCGGCCGCGTCGATCGTTTCGCGCCGACCGTCCCGGAGGCGGACTACCGCCACTTCCGTTGCGCCGTTCCCCTGGGGCGTGAAGACGTGTGCTGCGGCACGCTCTGCCAGCTGGTCGCGCGTGAACCTCTTCGCCGGCCTCCGGCCATCCAGGTGGATGCGGAAGATCTCCTCCACCTCCGGCCAGTTGGGCCCGCGGAAGTAAACCGTCCGGCCCAGGCGGCCCTCGCGGAGTGCGGCGCTGTCCAGCAGATCGGGCCGATTGGTGATGGCAATCATCATGAAGTTGCCGAGCGGCGCCATTCCGTCCAACTCGGCAAGCAGAGTGGGCGTGAGCGTGTGGTCAACGATGGTCGAGCCGCGCGATCCCCCTCGGGTATGGAATAGGGCGTCGATCTCGTCCCACACCATTATCACGTAGAAGCCCTTCGAGGCCATCGCCCGGACGTACTCGAAGCGTTCGCGGATATTGGCTTCGGTCTTGCCCACCAGTGGATCGAGCAGCTGCGCCGCGCGGATCAAAACGAACTTGACTTTGTCGCTACCCAACCGACGCCGCAGGTCTGCGCACAGGATCTTGGCCGCGTAGGTCTTCCCCGTGCCCGGTTTGCCGGTGAAGACGATTAGCAGGCGCTTGCGAAGCCCGTAGCTATCCAAATCCGCAGCAGATGCCGTGAACAACTCCTCGGCGTCGATGAGTTGCTCCCTCACCTCGCCCAGTCCTCCGAGTTGGTCCCAGGTGAGGTCCGGGATCTCTTCCACCAGGGCGGCCGAAGGATCATCCGCCGTTTCCTCGAGGCAGGTTGCCATCGAGGCCTGGCGGCTGTAGCGGACCTTGCAGCCCGGCTTGAGATCCGGGTCGCTCAACAAGGCGGTGCTCGCGCCAACGACGATCTCTTCGCGGTTCACACCAGTGACCACCAGCTCCTGGCTGTCCGCCTTGACCCGTTCCAACCGGCCGATCTCAAAGCCCTGATACCGACCCAACCGGCCGATGACCGCGCCCTGGCTCTCGGTGAGGACGACGTAGTCGCCGGATTCGAGCTGCAGACCTGGCAGCGTCGAGCAGAGCGCATCCGCGCCGCCGGGCAGCAGTTTCACGAGCGCGCACGCCGGCCCACCGTTCTGCCGGTAGAACTGCGGCTGCCATACCACGCCCGTGCGCAGTGGCGGCGCCATCACCGCTTCGAGCTTCTCTCGCTGTTCGCTCAGCGTATCCAACAAGCCATGCACCACCGCCACCGCGATGGGCTCTGGTCCAGTCCGAATGAACTGCGCCACCTCTGCGCTTTTCTCTGTTGTCGGATCGGCCGTATACGCGTCGAGTATCCGCTGTGCCGTATGCTGTCCGTCATTCATGTGCTGCATCCTGCTCTTCAGTAGAGGTCGAGGCTCCTCTGCACCAGGCCCACACCGGCCCGGTCCCAGCCGTAGACCGCGCAGGCGGCGCTCGGGTCGCCAGATCCTTCGGCGTCAACGACGATGGCGACGACGTGTGGCAGGTCGAAGAAGGCGTCCATGATCGCCAGGTCGTCCGGTGAAAGGAAGAAAGGACTCGTCGCACTCGGCTCCGTCGCTTCCGGTCGCGGATGACTGTGCGACCACGCTACGACCTGGAGGTCGGCACCGAGTTCGCGGCGATGGGCGTTGATGTCGGCCCAGGTGTCCTTCGTGAACCTGACAGCGTTAACCGTCGCCTCCGTGTGTTGCGCCGGGCAGAAGTGCTGGGCATCGACGAAGAGCCGTCCGTCCCGGTCCTGGCTTAAATAGCCCAGGAACACGCCGGCCCGCTCAACCGTGGGATCGGCCTGGCAGTGGGCAATGTTCTCCGCCAGCGCTGCGGCCGACATCAGAATGGGCAGATCGTCGGCGTAGTCCAGGGAGCGGTCGAGTGGTTCGAGTGACGTCGTCAGGGAAACTACCTCCTGCTCGCTGCGCGCGACGGTGAAGGGCGACAGGCTGTGCCCGCCCCAGCCCTCGGTGCCGTCCGGAGCATCGACTGCCAGGCGGAAGTCGTAGGACCCGCCGCCATTCTCTCCGTCCGTCACGCTGAGCGCCAACGCGATCGGCTTGACCCACGGAACGAGCACGTTGAGGTCCAACTCCCGCGTGTAAGCGGCCCCGTTCGTTTCGACGACCACGTCAAGGGCCTGTGCGAAGAACGAGGCCGGTTCGTCGTATGCACGGCGGTTTGGACGCCCAACCGGCTGGAGCCGTGCCCTGCAAGTCTCCACCACCGGCAGGCGCCCGTGGCGCACGGCCTGGAACTGGGCAGCGCGGCAGATGCGCTTCACGAGCGACTCCGGCACCGGCTCTGCGTGCCGCAGCTCCCCGTCCCGGAAGAGCGCCAGGGTGTAGGCAAACGGTGCCCGCCTCAGCATGCCGGTTTCATCTCCGGTGCTAGGCGGACCCGAAAGCGCTCCTCGGCCTCCTGTACGACGTCGGAGACGGACTCGCCCGGCAGGAGGGCCTCGCCCGTCTTGTCGTCATAGATGTGGTAGATCACGGGCTCGCCGCCGACGTGCGTGGGAAGGTCCAGCAGCTCCACTGACTGGGCGCTGACCTCGGCCCACGACGTGTTACCGCGTAGGTTGAGATCCGTCTGCTTCTGGTCGGTCTCATCGGCGACCACGAGCTGGTACTGGCTGGTCATAGTAATTCTCCTGTTCGATCGAGGTAATCAGCGATTCGCCGGCGGCGCGTCCGGTGACGCGCTGCCCTGCGTTTGGCAGAGTATATAAAGGTAGGCTATGTGCGAGTTACAAAGGGCTCCGATCTCCCGCCGCAGGGCGCCGTACCCGGCGCACACCGCGGCCACGGCTTCGGTGACCTGCAACTCCTCGAGGCCGGCCAGGGGCACGGGCGCTTCGATCCTGACCTCGGGGGCGGTATCCGCGTCCGGGTCTGCTCCTTCCAGCCCCAAGCGCACCGTCAGGCGGGCGTTCTGCCGGAGCAGGAATAGGCCGAGGGCCTCCCGGCACTCTTGCGCCAGCTCTCCTCGCAACGGTACTGCGGCCCTCGCCACCAAGGTGGTTGGCGTGAGGACCAGATTACAGATCGGCGGCAGGCCGGGAGGCGCCCAGGTAGCGCGGATCAGGCGCCAGCCATTATCGTGGGGACAGGTCTGCCATCCGAAGGCCACGGCATCCTGTAGCCAGGTCGTTACCGCCTCCTCGGCCACCACTCGAACCTTGCGCGACACGGCACGCGGGCGGCGTTTGACCGACGGCCAGCGTTTCTTGCACCGATCGGACTCACAGTGCTCCTCGTAGACAGCCCGACCGGCCGCCAGATCGGCTCTCAGGAGCCTCAGGTGCGCCGCGAGCTCGCCCGCGTCCTTGTGGACCGGCGACTCCGCCACCAGGCTCAGCACCCCCTCGGTCAGAGCGAGTCGGCAGATGGTCAACCCGCGTTGGGCCGCTGCCAGATGGCCCGTCCACCGGCCGTAGTCCGGTGGTCCTGATCCCAAGGGCAGTCGGTAGCAGATTCGCGAGAGCCGCGGGTCCAGAAGCACGGCACCTTCGCCGGCGCCGCCGGGCAGGGCCAGCGAGCGACGGCCGGGGGTGCCGGTGTCGGCCAGGCGCCACTTCATGCGCTTCGCGGCGCTTTCCAGGGACGCCCAGGGAAAACGCGCCGCGGTGGCGCCTGCCGCGGTGGCAGGCCGTCGCTCGCTGGTCAGTTCCGCGGTCGTCCGCACCTGAGTCAAAGGCTCTCATCCTCTCCATGGCGCCGCTCGACCAACGCCCGCTGCTCGGTGGGAATGAGCTCCGGCGTCTCGGCGAGAACCTGGTTGACCCATCTAACGGCGGTCGCCGAGAGGCAGTCTCGGAACTCGCGAGAGTAGCGGCCGAAGCGGTAGCCCAGCATGTCGTAGAGCTGCTCGACGATGTCCACCAATCGGAGCTGTGGCGCAGGCCGGTCGGCATAGCAGACCACGCCGCGACCGAGCCGCTGCCACCATTCGGGAACTGAGTCGGGCGCGTCGTCCTCCGTCGGGTAGAAGACGTTCGGGTGCAGGACACCTACCGGGCCTCGGTGGAAGACCAGGAGTCTCTCGACCGGCCAGGCGTCCGGCCGCACGATGTCGATGACGTGTTCGCACTCGTCGATCAGCGGTTCGCGCCCGGCGCGGGCCACCGGCGAGCGACAGCTGAGTTGCAGTCGCAGGCCGTCAGGTCTGTTCTTGAAGGACAGCTTGCCGTTGGCTCGCGCGGCCAACTCCGCCAGCTCCCGCAGTTCCTTCTCCCAGCGGGCCTGGGCCAGTTTGTGGGTCATGGTGCTCTTCTCCTGTCCTCTTCCCCCATTCCTATCTCGGTAGTTTCTCTGGATCGGTGCCAGTGGGCCGGTGGGGCCAGGGCCAGGTGGATGGACTCGTCCCCGTTGACGAAGGTGATCACATCACCCGGGGGGACGATACTGTCCACGAGCGGCGTGTCGAGCAGGCCGTCGGCGCTCTCTCGAGCAAGGCACAGCGATTGTTTGACAGCGATGCCCGCTGCTGAGCAGACCGGACATGCGGGCGGTGCCAAGTGTTGTCGCCGCACGCACGACCACTCGTGACCGGCCGCGCAGCCGAACCGAGTTGTGACCATCTGCTCGAGGCGGAGATGCGTGATGTCCAACAGGTGGTCAGCCGCCAGGGCGAAGGCTTCGTCGAGGGCCAGGGCGGACCCGTCGTGTGGCAGTCTGACCACCTGCCGATCCAGGATTTCGTGGTCGAACCGGCAGGCCGGGTTCCACCGGGGGCGGAAGGTGATGAACCGGCGCTCTGCGGGGTGCAGGCGGAATTCACGTGCCGGGCTCCCGCGCGCGTCGGCGAGAAGCAGGCGCTCGGTCTCCTCGACCATCCATGCCGCCGTTCGGGCGGCCACGCTCAGTCGCGTCGCGGGTCCCCGCCGCGGCTCCGCATCCGGCGGCGAGCAGGTAAACGAGATCTCCAGCTGGTTGTACTCCTCCCCCCAGTTGCACTCTAGGCACGGCACCCGCCGGACCGGCCGGCAGTGGCTGAACCGCGAGGCCAAGCTCACGTCGCCAGCGAAAGATGG
>CAYYVH010000106.1:0-11760 GCA_964475075.1 uncultured Anaerolineales bacterium
TGTGACCGTCTGTGGCAGTCGAAGAAGCGCGCAGGGAGGAGGAATAAGTCACGCGCGGTGCGTACTGTGCGGGGTGCTGTGGTGGGTCCTGGCCGCCTGCCAGCCGTCGATCCAGTGGCTGCCCGAGCCTGTCACTCCCGAGCCGACATCCGAAGGGGCCGCCGCGGCAGCGACCACAACCCCGGTCCGGACCGCCGCGCCCGCGCCGATCGGGGCTGAATCGGAAACCCAAGCCGAACGCGCCACCGAGCCGGCGCCGCGGCCCACGGCGACGCCGCGCCCGACTGTCCTTGATGATTCAGCCGCTGGTCGCCCGGCGGACATGCTCGACGCGGCGGAGATCCTACGGGCCAATGCACTCGCCTTCGGCGATGTGGTCGTGCAGGGCTTCTTGGCAGAGGCGGCTAATCGCGATCTCGAGCCCGGAGGAGAGGTCTCCGACGCGCTGGCCACTCTGCCCGATCGCCCGACCTACCGGGTGCTGTACACGGAGCGCGTTCCCGACAAGGGCGCGTCTGAACGCACGGCCGAGGTGGCCATCTACCGCTACGACACCGCTCAGGCACTCCTGGCCCGGGTGGATCTGGCTAGCGGTGAGGTCCGGCGGCGGGACCTGCCGGTTGGATACCCGCTGCCGCTCGTGCCGGAGGAGATTGCCGAGGCCGCAGCGGCGGCGCGCCAGAACCCGGAGGTCCGCTCGTCGCTGGAACGAGCCGGGCTGGATCCGGATGCCGCCGCGGCGAACGGACTGCTCACCGGTACGGTCGATCCGGCCTCGCCGTGCGCCACTCACCGCTGCGTGCGTCTCTTCTTTAGCACATTCCGGGAACCGGTGCCCGCGTTCTCGGTTATTGTCGATCTGGTGAACCTCGCCGTCATCGAGGTAGACCCAATGCCGGGAGGAGGATTCACGCCATGAGGCTCCGGGTTCGTCCCTGCTTCGCCGTCGTGCTCGGCGGTGCGTTGCTGCTCGCCGGCATGGCCGGCAGTGCCGTTCAGCCGGCGCTGGTGGATGCCTCGGCGGCCGACTTCTGTGGTGCGCCGTACTTGGCCGTGGGTGCCAACTGGACCGTGTGCTGGGAGATCCGGGCCCATGAGGGCCTGGCCATCAGCCACGCGTTCTATTCTAAACCCGGATTCGACCGGGGTGTGCTCTCCGATGCGACCGTGGCTCAGATCTTCGTGCCTTACGAGACGGGCCAGCCCCGCTACCACGATGTGGCGTACGGCCTCGGGGCGGGGATGCAGCGGCTGTCGGCGAATGAGGATTGCCCTGAAGGGGTGCTGCTGGCGGAGGACAAGGTCTGCCGGGTGGTCGAGGACCGGGGGCTCGCCGAGCGGTTCTGCGCCGACGGGCGCTGCACGGCGCTCCGCGGTCAGGCGCTCGTGCTGTGGTCCAGCAGCCAGATGGGCGCCTATAACTACATCGTGCGCTGGGAGTTCCGCGACGACGGTACTATCCAGCCCGCCGTCGGTCTGGCGGGTGTGCTTCAAGCCGGCCAGACCGCCCACACGCACAACGTGTATTGGCGGCTGGACGTGGACATCCATGATGCGGGGGGCGATCGGGTCGAGGAGTTCTGGCGCATCGCGCCGGCGTGGGGTGACGGCAGCGTGGGGGCCTACGGCTGGGTGCCGCTCCTGGGTGAGACCTACCGTCCCAACGATCTGCATACCTTCCGGAAATGGCGCGTGATAGACGTGAGCAAGACCAATGCCTGGGGGCGCAACTGGGGCTACGAACTGGTGCCCTCGCCGGGCGACGGGTCACTTCGTACGACTCAGGCCGAGGGCTTCACGCGGGGTGAACTGTGGGTCACGCGGGTCCACGCCGACGAGCGGTTCGTTTCGACCGAGACGGCGGACCTGCTGTCGAGCTACCTCGACGGCGAGACGATCGATGGCGAGGACGTGGTCCTTTGGTACGCCGTTCACGCGTATCACGAGGTGCGCGCCGAGGACGAGCCGTACATACCCGTGGAGTGGATCACCTTCCATCTCCGGCCGCGGGATTTCTTCGACGGGAACCCGCTGGACGACTGACCTGATCGGGCGGCTACTCGCTGGACGTGCCCGACGGCTCGGGAATGACCTCCTCGATCGGGATCGGCTCGGCCACGCGCCGCCCGAAGGTCAGGCGCTCATCTTCCGTGCCCGCCTGTACTACGATTGTGTCACCCGTCGCGAACTCACCGGCGATGATGCGCTTCGAAAGCGGTGACTCAATCTGGCGCTGGATGAGCCGCTTGAGCGGACGGGCACCGAACTGCGGATCGTAGCCCTCCTCGGCCAGCCAGGCCCGGGCCTCTTCGCTGAGCTCAAGCTGCATGCCCTGCTCCTCGATCCGCACCGCGATCTCCCGTACCTGTAGATCCACGATGGCCTCGATGTGCTCGCGGCTCAGGTTGTGGAAGACGATCACCTCGTCGATCCGGTTCAGGAACTCCGGCTGGAACACCCGCTTCAACGCGTCCCGGATCTCGTCGGCGAAGCGGTCGTCGCTGGTGGCCTCCTCTACCGTCTTGAAGCCCAGGCTGCCGCCCCGCATCGTCAGCTCGGTGCCGATGTTGGACGTCATGATGATGACCGTGTTGCGGAAGTCCACCACGTGTCCCTGCCCGTCGGTCAGGCGGCCGTCGTCGAGCACCTGCAGCAAGACGTTCCACACTTCGGGATGGGCCTTCTCGATTTCATCGAACAGGACCACCTGATACGGCCGCCGGCGCACGGCCTCGGTCAGCTGGCCACCCTCATCGTAGCCAACGTATCCCGGCGGCGCGCCCACCAGGCGGCTGACGGTGTGCCGCTCGCGATACTCGCTCATGTCGATCCGCACCAGGGCGTCCTCCGTCTCGAACAGGAAGGCCGCCAGTGCCTTCGCCAGCTCAGTCTTTCCGACGCCTGTCGAGCCGAGAAAGATGAAGCTACCGATGGGGCGCAGGGGATCCTTCAGGCCGCTGCGGCTGCGCCGGATCGCGTCGGCGACGGCCTTGATGGCGGCGTCCTGCCCCACGATCCGCTCGTGGATCTTGTCCTCCATCCGCAGCAGCCGGTCGGCTTCGTGCTCCAGCATCCGACTGACGGGGATGCCTGTCCAGGTCCTGACCACCTCCGCGATGTCTTCCTCGTCCACCACATCGGTCAGGTCGTTCTCCGTGCGCCAGAGGGCGACCGCTTCCTCGTACTGCTTCTCCAGCTGGATGCGCTGGCTCTTCACCCGGGCGGCCCGCTCGTAGTTCCGCGCTTGCCAGGCCTGCTCCTCTTCCTCCATGAGGGTACTGATCCGGGCGTGCTGCTGCCGAAGCTCCGTCGGCATCGAGAACATCTCGATGCGCAGCTTGGCGGACGCCTCATCCATCAGGTCGATGGCCTTGTCGGGCAGCGAGCGACTGGTCACGTAGCGGTGTGACAACTCGGCGGCGGCGCTCAGGGCGCCGTCCGTGATGGTGACCTGGTGGTGCGTTTCGTAGCGCTCGCGCAGTCCCTTGAGCATCTCCACTGATTCTTCCACGGTCGCCTGGCCAACATGCACCGGAGCGAAGCGGCGCTCCAGCGCACGGTCTTTCTCGATGTACTGCCGGTACTCCTCTATCGTCGTCGCGCCGATGCACTGTAGCTCGCCCCGTGCCAGCGCTGGCTTCATGAGGTTGCTGGCATCCATGGCGCCTTGGGCGGCACCGGCCCCAACCACGTTGTGCAGCTCGTCGATGAAGATGATGATCTGGCCTTCGGCGTTGCAGATCTCGTCGAGCACGGCCTTCAGCCGTTCCTCGAACTCGCCGCGGAACTTCGAGCCGGCCACCATGGCGCCCAGGTCTAGCTCTATCACGCGACGGTTGGCCAGGATCTCGGGCACATCGTCGGCGACGATCATCTGGGCCAGGCCCTCCGCGATGGCCGTCTTGCCGACGCCCGGGTCACCGATCAGTACCGGGTTGTTCTTCGTGCGGCGCGCCAGTACGCGCATCAGGCGTAGAGTCTCCGTCTCGCGGCCGATTACCGGGTCGAGCTTGTCCTCCCGAGCCAGAGCCGTAAGGTCCCGTCCGTACTTCTCCAACACGCGATAGCGCGTCTCCGCACGCGGATCCGTCACGCGCTGGCCGCCTCTAAGCTCCTCGATGGCCAACCGGACGTCTTCCTTGTCCACCCCTGCCTCGGCAAGAAGCCGCGCCGAGGGGCCGCGCTCCTCGCTGACGATGGCCAGAAGGATGTGCTCGGTGGAGATGTACTCGTCGCCCAGTGACTGGGCTTCGCTCAGGGCCACCTGACCCAGGCGCTGGATGCGGGGTGTGACGTAGATCTGCCCGGTGTTCGGCCGGCCGGGAACGTTCAGCTTGCGGTTGTTGGCCAGATACTCGTCCAGCTGCATCGCCAACAGCTCGGTATTGACACCGAGCATGTCCTCGAAGATCTCTGTGGCCAGCCCGTCCGGTTGCTCCAACAGTGCCAGGAACACATGCTCGGTGTCCATCTGGTTGTGACCGTAGCGCACCAGGATCTCTTGCGCCCGGGCGATGACGTCCTGGGCACGCTCCGTGAACTGGTCAAACGGCATCATGACTGTATCTCCTCGCGCCGGCCTCTGGGTGTATGCGAACGCTCGTTCACGAGCGGGCGGCACGGTCCTCGGGCTGCCGGCTGCGGCTCCGTGTTCCTCTGATTACCAACGGAATTATAACGTTGGGCCGCCGGACTGACAAGGAGTCGTCTTAAGGTTTCCCCCGCCCGCCGGTGGGTGGTTCCTGCCCTCGGCGTAACGACTGGACCGCTACACCGTCATAGCCTGCGGGGTGCAAGCTCAACATGTCACACCGTCCAGACAGTGGGCGCCGCCGTCAATTGGTGCTGCCCGTAATCGCCCTGACCGTCCTGGCCGCAATGGCCTTCGCCGCCGCGCGCGCTCCGGGGGTCGAGGCCCTGGCATGCCCACCCTATTGTCCGACGCCCATCATCACCCCTTCCTGGCACCTCCACATGTGCGACAAGTCTTACGAGGAGCAGCAGGGCGACAACCACTGCATGAACGGTCCCGGCGTCACCGAGTTCCCGGCCGGCACGGATCGGGTGTATGCCATCTACTGCCACAAGCTGTCGGATACCGTGGCGGTGCAGATCAAGGACTCCGGTGGCGGGCTGCAGTACGTGAATCATCCGGACGGTGTCACCTACACCGGTGAGGGCTGCGAGAGCCTGCTCTGGTGGCCCCGCTACGGCATTCCGGCCGCCGGCAGCCCGTACTTCACGTCGGCCTCGTGGCCCGAGGGCCCGTTCACCGGTGTGGGTGCCGGCATCGAGTGGTTCATCGGGCTGTTCGTCGCGTTCGACCAAGAGATCTACTACGGCAATCACGCCGAGGCCCTCATCACGGCCCGCGATCCGGCTGCCGACCTGAATCCCACGGCGGTCGACACCATCACCGTCCGTGTGACCAGCACCAGCGACCCGGTCGGTATTGAGCTGACCCTGAGCCAGGATACGCCGGGCTTCCCCGTCTTCAAGCTCGAACGGGCCTTGCGCTTCTCGCAGATGGCCTCCAACCAGGCCCAGGGGGTGATCCAGGTAGCCAACCGCGACACGGTCACCGTCAGCTACTGCCCCCGGGCCTGCAAACAGCCGTATACCGACACAGCGACCTGGTATCTGTTCGAGGTGACGATCACGCCCACGCCGCTGCCCACGTGGCCGGGCCCACCGCCCACTTTGACGCCCACGCCGCCACCCGACCTGGACGTGGAGTACATCACGCTGCGCCCCGCGCCGGCGGACGTCGGCTACGTGCCCGAGGTGTCGACCAACAAGGAACGGCCAAATCACCTGGGCTACCCGTCGGTCTTCTCCGGGATGTGGACCCGCGGCACGAACAAGCACTACGGGATGGTGCAGTTCGATCTGTCGCCCGTGCCGGAGGGCGCGAGGATCATGGACGCGCGGCTGGAAATGGTGGGCCGAGAATCACGTTTCGCCAAGGGCGGTTCTTGGCAGGTCGCACTGCTCGACCCGGCGATCGATCCGCTCTGGCGGAGCGCGACATTCGACGTCGTTCACGACACGCCGGTTGTGGGGGCCATCGGGCCGCCCCTGACCGATGTGGATCTGGCGGTGGGCCGGGCCAACGGCGTAGGCTTCTCGCCCGACCAGCTCGCCCTGCTCGGCTCACGCCTCGTCACGACGCGGCGCGCCAGCTTCCGGATCGATGGCCCGGATCGCGACGAGAACAACCTCTTCGCCTGGCACTCCGGGGTGGACGTATTCGGCCGCGATCCCGAGCCGCCCGACCCGGCGCTCGGGCCGGCGCTCCACTTGGCCTACAGCTTGCCCGGGGAGCCCGGTGAACCTACCCCGACGTGGGAGCCGGGCGTGCCGACGGCGATCCGCACTGCCACCGGCACGCTGGAACCATCGCCAACACTGACGGGCACGGCCAGCCCCTCGCCGACGGCGCGGGCGGACGTGCCGACACGGACGGTGGCCGCACCCCCCGGAACGGCTACGTCGGGGCGGCAGCTGTGCGTGCTGGCCTTCGACGATCGGGACGGCGATACGATGCGCGACGTGGGCGAGCGCCTGCTGCCGGGCGTGACCATCCAGCTGACTCACCGGCGTTCAGGGGCTTTCGTAAGCCGGACGACGGATGGCGCCAACGTCCCGGACTATTGCTGGGATGGGCTGACCGACGGTGGATACGACCTCACCGTCACCGCCCTACCGGGTGGGTACGAGGCGAGTGGCGCGTCGGAGCGGCGGACGACCGTCCCGCTGGCCGTGTCCCCAGCGCTCTTCGAGTTCGGGGCGCGCCAGAGAACGACTCCGACATCACGCCCGACAGCCAGCCCGACGCCGTCGCCCGGCGCGACAGAGGTGGGACCCGCCACCGCAACGCCCCCTCGTGCGTTCAGACATTCGATACTGTTTCCCATGGTGCTCCGGGAGCGGGTGGGCAGACGATGAGCCGGGGATTACCATTCACGTGCGGCTAAGCCGCATTTCACCGGACGGCACGACACTGGGCACGACACTGGGCACGACACTGGGCACGACACTGGGCGGGCCGTTCTACATCAGGTGCGAGGTGGTCCAGCAGATGGGTAATTAGGAGGGCATGGTGTTCAGGGGGTGGCTGCAATCCACAGTGGTTCTTGGGGTTGTCTTCGTGGCGCTGTTGCCGCGCTCGGCCGCGGCTGACGCGCGTGTCAGCCGCCTGCGACTCGGTCTGACCCCGGACGCGCACGAGTCACAACAGCGCTTCCCCCCGGGGACTCAGAGGATCTTCGCCGTGTTCGACTTCGAAGGGGCTGCAGGCGAGGTGATAGGCGTCGCCGTCGACGCTCGGGGACTGCCGGATCTCTACCGCTCCTCCGCCAAGCCGTACACCGGCGATGGCACCGACAGTGAACCCATCAGCGGCACCGTAATCACCCAGGCACTGGCTGGCGAGCTGGCGGAATCGGCGCGTGCGGCCCAGCGCGATGCCCAACTGGCGGCGACTCAGTCGTTTGGGGTGCAGGAGTATTTGTTGTCGGCCCACATGAGCTTGCTCCGCATGGGGTACGCCGGGGATCTCCTGGAACGAGCCGAGTTGGGCCGGGACGGCGCGGCGTTGCTGGACCGGATCGGCATGGTGGCTGACGAGGCGTCCCAGCTGGTGCGACGGGCCGTCTCGCTCCCCATGAGCGAGTTGGACGGCAAGCGCTCCTTGGCGTCGGAGATGGCGGAGCCCCTCGCGGAGGCGGTGACGGAGGCCGAGCGGCTGTCAGAGGCCGCCGGCCGGCTGACCGATCTGCCGATTCCCGAGACGGGACCCGACAGCCGCGCGGCCTACGCGGTGCAGCTCCAGGTGGGCGGTAACCCGGCGATAGTCGCCGAGTTCTTGATCGCGCGCAGCAGGCCAATCTACTTGCCGTGGGTCTTTAGTGCTTGTCAACCAATAATCCCGGCAATTCGGCCGCCGCTGCATCCGGCAGGGCTACTCGCTGCTCCTCGGGAATAGCACTGTGGCTATGCCCTCGTCGCATCGAGCCCCCCTGCCGGCGCATCGGCGCCCTTGGTTGGACGGCCTTGTTGGTTGACAAGCTTAGAGCCTGTGTGGAAATCCATATTCCAGCTGCGCCCGGTCCGCGAGCGAGCTGCCGTCGCGGAAGACCCCGGCGGTGTTGCAGCGCGCGGAGGATGTGTTGGGTCGTGCCGCATTGGCGGCCGCATTGCAGGCGTGGTAGAATGGTGGGTGGTCTCGCGGCTGCCTGTAGGTAGGCGCCCTGGCGCGCGGGGCCGTTCCTGTGTACCGCTCACGCGCGGTTAAGGTGCGGCTCAGCCGCGGCTCACCGGATGGCACGAAACTGGGCGGAGGCGGGTATCCACATCGGTTGCAGTTAACGGTGCTCAGTGGTGTGTCGGCGGGAAGTTCGATCCCGTGGACCCGGTTGCACTGCCGAGGGCCCGGCGGTAACAGTGTCCGTTCGGGTGTGATTTGTAGGGAGCGAGGAAACACAGATGACACGGAAGATCTGCGTCGGTGCAGTCCTTTTGCTGGGCATGTCCGTCTTCTCCCAGGTTTCCCTTGCCCAGGAGCAAGCCGTGAGTGGCTTGCGAATCGCCGATGAGGCCGGCAACTCCGTTGGCGAAGTACCGGCGCCACCGGGAGAGAAACACTTCCATCTGGACTCGGGAGTGCAGAAGATCTACATCGCCTTCGACTTCAGCGGCACCCAGGCAACCGATGTCCAGGTGAAGTTCCTGGGAGTGATGGGCACTATCCTCTTCCTGGATACGCAAACCTACGACACGCCCGGCACGAAGGTCGTGGGGTTCGACTCAAGCCTGCCCCTCGAGGACATGGAGTACGTCGTCAACGCCTACATCGGTCCGGAGCTGTATCTGGCCGATAGCCTTCAACTCGCAGTGGGTGAGGCACAGATCCCTCCGGCGCGGGAAGAAGAAGTTGATGCGCAAGGGGCACCGGTCCCGGAGGCGTACCAGGCGACGGTGGTGCCGGTCCGTCCGGCGGACGTGGAGGGGCCACGTGACATGGACTCGCCGGCCGATGTGCCCGGTGGTCCGCCTCAGTGGATGTTGCTTCTGGCTGGCCTGGGGGTGTTAGTGCTGTTTGCGGTAGTGGTTTGGGCCGCGCGGTCGGCCTTGCGCAGCAGCTAAGTGACTGGAGCTTGCCATGCGAAGAGCGTCTGTTTCGATGATTCTGGCTGTGGGATTGCTGCTTGTAGTCACCAGCGTCGTAATGGCCGCCACCAGCGTCACGGAGGTCGTGGTGTCGCGGTCGGCGGACGCCGGTGATGCATTCGAGGTAGTGACGGTCGGCACGGGGGACGATGAGGAGACGGTCTACGTTGTCCCCTCAGGTGTGGATGTGGCGTACATCGTGTTTGACTACAAGGGCGCCTCGAGCGACAAGATCACGGTTGTTATCGACGGTCCAGGGCTCTCGAACCTGTATCGCTCTCCCCAGAAGACTTACACTGACAGTGGTACCGACAGCGTGCCCATCAGCGGCGCGGACCTGTTCGCCAAGCTGACCCGCTGGCTGGCCGAAGAGGGTCGCGCCGTGCGAAGCCGTGTTCCATTGGTCCAAAACCAGAGCTACGTTCAGGAGCTCCTGCTGCAGATCAGTGGGAGCGTCAACCGCATGAACTCGGCGTTGGACCTGGTCGGCACCCTGCCGCCGGGTAGCATGCCGCAAGACGAGCTGTTCGCACTGGAGAAGGCGGTGGAGCGGCTGGACGTCCTGGTTGACGAGGCCATCAAGCTTCCGACCAGCGACATCGAGGGCAAACGAGCCGTCGCGAAGCAGATGGAAGGCGATGCTGCGACGGCTGACGAGAGCGCCGACGCGCTGGCTGACTACGCCGACGAGGTGACGGCGATGCCACTTCCCGAGACCGCCGCCGGAGGGGAGGGCTTCACCGTCCAGATCGAGGTCAACGATGAACTCCACCGGTCGGACACCCAGTTCGCTGTGGGGGAGAACTCGGCGCCCGACGCGGCGACCCCCCGACCGGGCGCGACCTCGCGCCCCTCGCCCGGGGGTCCAACGTCGCAGCCGACTCGGACGACCACGGCGGCCCCCGGCTCCACGCCTGCGGACTCAGGTGCGTCCGGCGGCGAGGACGCCACCGCGGAGGCTGGCGGCACGGCGTCGGAGCCGGGGACCAGCCGCTTGACCGTCATCCGCTCTAGCACGGCCACACCGCGGTCGCCCGCGGTGGGCACCGTGCCCACCGCTGAGGGGGGTACCGTGCCCATGGTTGCGGGTGTCCCCACCGGAGAAGTGGACCTGGTGGCGCAGACCGGGCGTGAACCGGCACAAGAGGTCGGGCAGCCGACCTGGACCGTGCCGCCGTCCCGAATCGAGCCAGGTGCGGCATCCCGTGAGGGGGACTCGGGGGAACCCCGCAGTGACGCCTCGGGCCCGAATCCGGTGGTCCTGGTCGGTGGGGCGGTAGTTCTGGCCTTGATGGCTATTTGGTTTCGGAGACGTCTGTAGAGACGGCCGGGGGGTTCGCCTCCCGATTCGGGTATGAAGAAGCGGCCTAAAGAAGCGGCCTGCGCCTGCTCGCGGTGGGCCCTCGGTGGTTCGGACACCGGGCGAAATCGATTTCGAGTTTAGACTAAGGAGAGCATCATCATGCACCGCCTCACAGCCGTCCTGCTGGCGGCTAGCGCGCTGTCAATGGTCCTGCTGGGCCTCGTTCTGTTCGCGTCCCCTGCCGAGGGGGCACGAATAACGGACGGTTCGCCGCTCGCGACCAGCCTCGACATCCACATGAGCACCGCCCCGGACGGGCCGCGCCACAGCAACTTCTTGAGCGATACCAACCACCTTAATGCCGTCGTGGCATACGAGGGAGCGGTGAACGAGCAATACTTCGTCCGGTTGCGTGACCTGTCCGGAATCGTCGTCAAAGGGCAAGCGATCGGGCCTCTGAACGGCGATGGCACAGCGAATGTCCGCATCGGCGTCGAAGACTTCGTCGCCAGCTACCAGGTCAACGCCCAGGTGCAAAGCGCACCGTTGCAGGAGAACATCGATCTGGCCGACGAGTGGTGCGGCGACATTCCATCGGTTCCCGATCCTTGGCCACCGCGACAGCCGACGCCGGGCCCCGGCCCGACGCCGACCCCCGACCGTTACTTGCAGTGGTCAGAGGCCATGTTGAACGTTCTCGAGCAGACCCGTTCCGCCTCAGCGGAGCTGACGCGCACGTTGCAGGCGGCCATCACGCTGCCGGACCTTCAGGCAGAGCTTCCGGCGGCACACGGCGATCTGGCCACGGCGCGGCAGCAGCTCACGACGGCCAATGCCCTGTTAGCCGGTGTGCCGCAGCTGCTGCGCCCTTCGTCCCCACCCTCCCCGACGCCGCCGCCGACGCCCATGCCCACACCTTCACCGGTTCCACCGCCGCACCCGGACCCGGAGACAGCCTGCCGGCAAGTGGCCCAGGCGAAGACGTTGATCACGGCTGCCGTGGGCAAGGTGCATGTAGCAATGAACGCGCTGCCGGCTGACACATCGACGTGGCGGGGGGCTCCCACCGGGGGCCCGCATCAACTACGCCGGCGTCTGTGCCGCCCATAGGACCCGCTAGGAGACGTGCGGCAAGGTGGCACCCCGGAGTGGGTCCCCACGAGCCACGGCCCGGGCCCCCCCGGGGGGTGTGGGGGGGTGTGGGGTCGGTGGGGGTGGAAGGGGGAATAGGGGGGGGAAGGGGGGCCAAGGGCCAGGGGTTGAAAAGGGTTTGGGAAGCGGTAAGG
>CAYYVH010000107.1:0-11748 GCA_964475075.1 uncultured Anaerolineales bacterium
AAGTGGCTGGCCACCGAGGGCGGGTCGACGATGTTCGACGACCGGGGCACGCCCGAGCGGGACGATGATGAGTGGCGCACGTATACCCGTCGGAGCACCTTCAACGGACTGCCGTCCGACGACGTGCGGGCAGTTGCCACGGACGGCGAGCGGGTCTGGGTGGGGGGCGCCCAGGTCTGGGATACCGAGGCCGAGGCGTGGGCTGGCGGTGGGCTCGGCCGCCTGGACACGAAGGGCACGCCGCGCACTGATGACGATACCTGGGCGGCGGTGGCGACGTACGAATCCACCGTCAAGCAGGCGCCGGACGGCACGACGAGCCTGGGGTTGGTGTCGGATTATATCAACGATATCCTGGTCATGCCCGACGGGAACCTGTGGATCGCCACCTCTCCTTACTGGCAGATCGAGGAAGCAGCCAATCCGGCCGACCCCGACGTCTGGGTCCGGGCTCACGGGGGCTTGAGCTACTTGGACACGGCCGGCACACCCGACCTGGGCGACGACTCCTGGGTGGGCCTCAGCTGCGAGACCTCCCAATTCACGGTCAAGTGCCCCGTGCGCGTGCTGGCGCTGGACCGCCTGGGCTGGGTCTGGGCGGCCGTCGGCGGCCGGGGGGCAATCGCCTTCGTGGGCAATCAAGGGCGCTTCACCGATGAGCGCTGGCGCATCTACTCCCCCGGTGGGGGCACGATCGGTTCCTTCGTGCAGTCCATCGCGTTCGGCCCGGCCGACATCCCGGAGCTGGCCAACACGGTGTGGCTGGCCACGAGCAACGGCGGCGTCAGCGTGGTGGACCACAGGGGCACGCTGCGCAACCATCTCGACGACGACTGGCAGTTGGGGCGCGCCGGGCCGTTCACGAGGTCGGACGGGCTGGCCCGGAACCGGACGCAAGCGATTCGGATAGCCGGGGGGGAGGCCTGGATCGGGACCGGGCCGGAATACGGGATTCCAGGGGGGATCAGCCGGCTGGACCTCGTCGACTTCACCTTCGGGGACGAGCTTGTGACTGACAGGGCGCCGCCGACGAACTTCATCACCGACATCGACTTCGGCACACCGGGCTCACGCTGGGATGGGCACACCTGGATCACGACCGGCAGCCGCTCGGAGCGCCTGTTCGGCGCGGGCGCGGTCGACTTGGACACGCGCGGCACGCGGCGGACCGACGACGACGAGTGGACGCGGTACACCAAGCGCAGCACCGATGCCGACGAGCAGCCACCGTGGACGGGCCTGGCGGGAAATAACGTCCAAGCGGTGGCTCTCCAAGGCGACCTCGTGTGGTTGGGCAGCGCCGAGACCATCTGGGATGGGCAGGCGAAGAAGTACCGGGACGGCGGGCTGTCCGTGTTCGACGGGACGAGCTGGACGGCGCGCACGGTGGATAACACCGGGGGTGTGGAGGCGGGCTTGCGTCACGGGAGCGTGTCGAGCGTGGCGGTGGGCTGCGCTGGCGAGCTGTGGGTCGGCACTGGCAACCGCTGGGATGCCCAAGGCGCGGGGGTGGACGTGCTGACGCCCGGTGCCTCGGTCCACGTGCGCACTCAAGATACATGGGAGGCGCACAGCTATCCCCAGCTGGCCTCCAACAACACGACCGCGATCGCCGTGGACTGCGCGGCGCGGCGCGTTGCGGTTTCGGCGGAGCACCACATGACGCTGCCAGCCGGGGGTTCGCCGGGCGGAAAATGGCAAGGCGGCGGTGTGGCGATCCGGGACGTGGATGCCGGCACCTGGACCCGCCACGACACGACGAACGGCCTGGAGTCGTTCCGGGCGGAGGGGCTGAACGCCGAAGCGGAGACGGTGGCGGTCGGGTCGGACGGCACCGTCATGGTCGGCACGTACGGCACGCATGACATGTCCACCGCGGACCTGGTGTCGCAAAAGCCGTTCTGGCCGGCGGTGTTGAACACGTGGGACGGGAGCGTCTGGCGGCACGACATCTTTGCCCGCGGGGGCTGGGTCAGCTCGGTCGCGGAGGATGGGGCTGGGCGGCTGTGGGTGGCGACCTCGCGCGGCGGCGCGGCGCGCGAGTCGGCCACGCCGGAGAACTGGCGGGTGGACCGGGAGCTGAGCGGGCTCCACGTCTACGACAGCGAGGTCTGGCGGGCACTGGACGTGGCCTCGGTGGGCCTGCCGGCCAACGACATCTCGGTCGTGAAGGTCGCCCCGAATGGGGACATCTGGATCGGGACGGAAGGCTGGGGGCTGGCCCAGTTCCAGATCGGCGAGGCGGTGCCGACGCAAACCCCCACCAGCGACGCGCCGTCCCCCACGCCGACCGACACACCTACCTCGACCTCCACGCCGACCAAAGGCCCGTCACCGACCGCCACGGCGACACGCACGCCGACGCACCCGTGGCCTACGATCACGCCGGTGCCGGGTGATATTTACTTGCCGTGGGCGGAGGTGCGGCATCGATGAGGGGTGGTGATTGGTTGACTGGGGATGTGATCTGGCTTGGGCTATCGGCTATCAGCTGTCAGTCCGCTCTCGGCTGACCGGTATTTGCTGCGTCGATTCGTGGGTTCCCGTCGCGACCACGGCGCAAAAAACCATCAGAAAAGTAACCAATCAGAAGTGCTGATATGTGTCCAGTTCACGCTGAAAAAAGACTGATAGCTGATAGCTGATAGCCGATAGCCCGAGTAGTCCACCCACCCCCACGTATGCTATAATTCGTTCATCCCCGAACGTTTGATCTAGCTAAGGACGTGCGCGATGGACATCGGCACCGTAATGCTCGTCGACATCGACAAGGAGATGCGGGCGGCGTATCTGGACTACTCCATGAGCGTCATCACCGCTCGCGCGCTGCCGGACGTCCGTGACGGCCTGAAGCCGGTCCAGCGCCGCATCTTGTACACGATGTACGACAACGGCTTGCGGCCGGACCGCCCGTATAAGAAGAGCGCCGCCACGGTGGGCGACGTATTGGGCAAGTACCACCCTCATGGCGACCAGGCCGTCTACGATGCAATGGTGCGCCTGGCGCAGGATTTCTCCCTACGGTATCCCCTCGTGGACGGGCAGGGCAACTTCGGCTCCATCGACGGCGACTCCGCGGCCGCGCACCGCTACACCGAGGCCCGGCCCTCGCGGCTGGCGATGGAGATGGTGGCCGACATCGACATGAATACGGTGGACTTCCGGCCGAACTACGACGACTCCCGGAACGAGCCGTGGGTGCTGCCCTCCCGCATCCCGAACGTGCTGCTGAACGGTGCGAGCGGCATTGCCGTCGGTATGGCCACCCAGATCCCGCCGCACAACCTGGGGGACGTATGCGACGCCCTGGCCTACGTGATCGACCGCTACGACCAGGTCGAGGAGATCACCCCGGACGACCTGATGCGCCTGATCCCGGGGCCCGATTTCCCCACCGGGGCGGCTATCATGGGCTCGGAGGGCATCCACAACGCCTATGCCACCGGCCGCGGCAGGTTGATCGTGCGCGCCAAGGCCCACTTCGAGGACCTACGCGGCGGGCGGCAGGCGATCGTGGTGACCGAGATCCCCTACCAGGTGAACAAGGCGACGCTCCTGGAGCGCATCGCCGATCTGGCACGGAGCAAGAAGGTCGACGCGATCAGCGACCTGCGCGACGAGTCGGACCGGGGCGGGATGCGGATCATGATCGAGCTCAAGCGTGGCGCCCAACCGCGCGTCGTGCTGAATCGCCTCATGAAGTACAGTCAGCTGCAGCAGACGTTCGGCGTGAACATGCTGGCCCTGGTGGAGGGCGAGCCCCGGGTGCTGCCCCTCCGGCGGATCCTGGTGCTCTACGTAGAGCATCGGCGCGAGGTGATCCGCCGCCGCTCGGAGTACGAGCTGGAGCGGGCGCGCCATCGCCAGCACGTGCTCGACGGCCTGCTGGTCGCCCTGAACAATCTGGACGCGGTCATCCAGACTATTCGCCGCTCCCGCGATGCGGTAACGGCGCGCGCGAACCTGATGCGCAAGTTCAAGCTCACCGAGATCCAAGCGCAGGCCATCTTGGACATGCAGTTGCGGCGCCTGGCGGCCCTCGAGCGCAAGAAGATCGAGGACGAGCACAAGGAGGTCACACAGCGCATCGCCTATCTGGAAAGCCTCCTGGCCGACGAGCACAAGATCCTGAGCGTGATCCGGGACGACCTGGCCGAGATCAAGGAGAAGTACGGGGATGCACGGCGGACCACGATCGTCAAGGGCGAGTTGGAGGAGCTGCGCGATGAGGACCTGATCGCCGAGGAGGACGTGCTGATCACGGTCACCGACCGCGGCTACATCAAACGTCTACCGGAAAGCACGTACCGCACCCAGCGGCGCGGCGGTCGCGGCATCCGGGGGGCGAAGACGAAGGCGCACGACACGGTGCGCGATAACCTGTTGGCCAACACACGCGACCGGTTGTTGTTCTTCACGAACCGCGGCCGCGTCTTCCAGCTGCCGGCTCACCACGTGCCCGACTCCAGCCGCGAGGCGGCCGGCACGCCGCTCGTCAACCTGATCCAGATCGAGCGTGACGAGCGGGTCACGGTGACGCTGGCGGTGCCGAAGTGGAAGTTCGAGCATGGGCGCTACCTTATCATGGCCACGCAAGGGGGGCGCATCAAGCGCACTGTCCTGGCCCAGTACGATGGTGTTCGCCCCAGTGGGCTGATCGGCATCAATCTGGACCCGGGTGATGAGCTGCGCTGGGCCAAGGTGACGAGCGGCACCGACGATATCATCATGGTGACGCAGCGCGGCCAGGCGCTGCGTTTCCGCGAGAGCGCCGTACGGCCCATGGGCCGCGCCACCTCGGGGGTGAACGCCATCAAGCTCCGGAAGGGCGACGTTGTGGCGGCCATGGACGTTGTCAAGCCTGGTGCCGACCTGTTCATTCTCACCCGCTACGGCTTCGGCAAGCGCACGCCCCTCTCCGAATACCACACGCAGGGGCGCTACACCCAGGGCGTGCTGACGATGGACGCCAAGCGCCTCGACGAGATCGGCGAGATCGCCGACGCCCGCGTGGTGGAGGACGGCAACGAGATCGCGCTGATCAGCGATCACGGCATCGTGATGCGCACCGCCACCGACGACCTTACCCGCATGGGCCGTGCGACGCGGGGGGTCAAAGTCATGAACTTGGACGAAGGCCACCTGGTGGCCTCGATAGCCTACCTCACGGACCGGGAGCCACCCCAGGCGCCGCTGCCCAAACCGCCCAAGAAGAAGAGCCGGCGAGCCAAGAAGGCAGGTGCATCGAAGTCCGCAGCGGCCAAATCGGGAGCCAAGAAGGGCGGCACCCGGGCGACAACGAAGAAGGGCACCGCCAAGAAGGCGACGCGCGGCGCGGCGGCCAAAAAGCCGTCGGCCGGGCCGGCCAAGAAGACCACCTCCAAGACCCCCGCGAGCGGCGGCGCCACGTCGGCTACGCGGGCGAAAGCCAAGGCTGCCCGGAAGCAGAGCGGCCCGGCGAAGGCCGCCAAGAAGAGTCCGGCGAAAAAGGCACGGCGGCTGTTCGAGTGACGGTGGGGGTTCCCACAGCGGACCGGCCGAACGGGCGAGCGGCTCCACGGCTGCCGAGTTCCCCATGCAGCCGTGGCCGAGACTCTGGCCCGCCTGGCGGCAATGCCCGTGGCGGAGCGAACGGCCGTGCCCGGGATGGACCCCGACCGGGCGGATGTGATCCTGGCCGGGCTGGTGCTCCTGGACCTCCTCCTCGAGCGCGGCGGCCACGACGGGTTGACGGTCTGCCGCTACGGCATCCGCGAGGGCCTGGCACTCGAGGCGCTGAGTAGCGCGTACCCCTTCAAGTAGTCGCGCGAGGCGGGAGTGAATTCCGACCACAGCTTGACGCAACGTGATCATGGAGTTGCGCGCGGACTTCCCACGGGTGCAGTTTGTGGTCGACTACGTCAAAGCTCCACCAGTGCCGGACGCACCAGACTGATAGCCGATAGCTGATCGCCCACGATAGAATAGGCGAACGACTTCTGATAATCTGTACTAATACCCCATCTCCAGCCGATACCCCGCCGGGTTCCGCGTGGCCGGGGTCAGGGGGCTGATCGCCACGGTGACCGAAGCGTCGCCGGGGATGTCGTCGAGGGTCACGCGCGCCGTGCCGTCCGGCATCACCGGCTGGCGGTGGATGGTGAGCACGTCGTCACCATGAACGATCACCTGGAGGGCCCAACGCTCGGGTAGCTGAGGGTCCACACGCAGCCAACCCTCAGCCTCCCACCCGGCGTCCGACTCGCCGTCGTCGGTGAACGCCGCCTCGAAGGCCGCGCTCTCACCCGCTGCCGACGCCGTGCGCAGCTGGATGTCGTCCACGGCCACGCCGGCCAAGCTGACGGCGTCGTCGGTGACGGCCTCGAACCGCACCCTCACCGGCCCGCCGACGAAGGGCGACAGGTCCAACGCCTCTTCGACCCAGCCGCCGCTCTGGCCGGTCAATCCGGCCCCGAAGTTGTTCCCGTTGGGGTCCGCGTCCGTCGTGCGCGCCGTGGACAGGCGCGTCCAACGCTCCCCACCGTCCGTGGAGACCTGGAAGTAGGCGTAGTCCCAGTTGGTCTCGAGGTCGTACCACAGTCGGAAGGCCAACTCCGCCCGTGCCGCCCCGGAAAGGTCGAATTCCCGAGTCAGGCGGCTGTCGCCGCTGTCACCGCGGTTGGACCACCACACCCGGCCCGCGCGCGCGGGCACGGCCGCCAGAAGGCCCACCGTCGGGTCGCCGGTGAAGCTCAGCTCCAGCTGCCCGTCGCTCACGGCGCCCGTCACGTCGTAGTAGTCGGTGCCGTACTGGTGCGCCGTAGCGGAAACACCCTCGGCCGGTAGAGCTGGCGGCCGAACACGGTCGATGGCCATGGAGCGGTAGCTGTAGCGCCCACCAGCGTGGTCCGGGTCGTCGACGACGTTGGCCACGACCCAATCCAGGAAGGCCTCGTCAAAGCTGCGCGGCTTGCCGATGGCCTCCAGTCCGGCCTCGATTCCCGCCGGACCGTTCTCCCGGGCGTCCACGATGGCGCGGATAACCTCGTCGCCGTACTGGGCCCGGAGATAGGCGAAGAAGAGGAAGGAGGCGGCGTAGTGCGCGGCGTTGGCGCTCGTGGCAGGCTCCCACTCCAGGAGCGCGGTGTCGGGCTGCGAAGTGAAGAGGTTCCCCGTCTGCGTCTGGTACTCGGCCACCAGCGCCGCCAACTCGGACAGCCCCTCGTTGGCCCAGACGGTCTCGTCGCGATCGCGGTACCAGTGGATCATGTGCTGGAGCTCGTGCGCCAGGAGCGCCTCGTAGTCGAAGGAGCCCGGCGCATAGGTCGAGAGGTTGACGTAGAACATCTCGCGCTCGTTCGAACGCGGCTCGACCGCAGTCGTGTACTCATCGGTGCTGGAGAAGTAACCCGCGACACCGGGGATGTTCTCATGGTGAAGCACGTGCAGGCGCCGATCGCCGTCCACGCCGGGGGACCATTCCGTGCCGAACATCCCGCGCACGGCCGGGATGACGTCCTCGGAGAATGCCAGCGCGCCGCGCTCCAGGGCTGGCCGATCGAATGGCTCGCCGTGTTGCACCCAGAAATAGGCCTCATCCGTGACGTATTCCAGGGTGGCGGTAATCGAGAAGTAGCGTTCGCTCTGAATGTCGTGGATCCAAAAGGGCTCCGACGTGCCCAGTTGATACGCTCGCGCCGCCCCCCCCTTCGTGAGCCGCACCGCACCCTCCGCGCGGCCCATGCGCACCGCCAGGTCCGCCAGGTCGCGCATGGGCGGCTCGGCGCGAAGCGCATGGACGACCGGTGCGGCGGTCGGCACCCCCGGCTCCGTCACCCGTGCCGCGGGGCGGGCGCCGTATCCTCCCAGTGCCGCCGGCGCGGAGTCGCTCTGTTCGTCGGTCGGCCTCGCCGGGGGCACGGCCGTTTGGCGTTGCGATCGTACGTCCCACGTGTGCCAAACCAAGCCAGTGATTGCCAGCAGTCCGAGGCCGACGAGGATGAATGCAACGGGACGGCTGAAGCGCATCAGTGATCGAATCCTCTACGCTCTATGCATCCGGGGTGCCGGCGGAGTCGGATTCCCCCTGTTGTTCCACCTCCGGCAGGGACTCGAAATAATCCTCGTAGCGCTCGCGGAGCTCAGGCGGGAGCAGCTCCATGAGTCTCAGGAAATCCGGATCATCGGGGTCCAGCGGAAGGATGTGGATGGTCGGCGTCCCATCGCCCAACCCCGGGTATCCCTCAAACGGGTCCAACGCCGGCGACTCCGCGACCGAGGGCTCTCCTCCACCCCGTGTCGCCTCGTCGCGTGACGCGCCGGTTTGTGCCTGCGCCCGGCTCTTCTCCGTTGCGTCCGTCGAGGCTGCCGCCGCGGGTTCGGGGCAACCTTCCGCCGTTCCCCGGCCCAGGAGGAAACCGCCGGTCCCACCCAAGATCAGACCACTGGCGAGGCCGATCAGGAGCATCACGGCGGCCAGCAGGGCGGCCATACGGCCGCTTACCCCGGGGCGTGGTATGGGCGGTGGGGCCGAAGGTGCCGTCGGTGGAGGAGCCATTACCTGGGGCTCCGACCGCGTGCCCTCCGTCTCGTATCCTGGAATCTCGTCCATTGTCTCGTTCTCCATGCGCGGGAGGGGGAAACCCTTCCCTACTACGGCTGCCGGTTGGTGGCCGATGGGTCACCGAGCCGGACGTCCATTTGGAGGACCTCATCGTCGCGGTCCACGACCAGCTGCACCGTATCGCCGGCCCGATAGCGCCACAGCAGGTCCGCCAGCGCGTGGTCCAGGTTCAGCTCGACCCCGTCGATGGCCGTGATCCTGTCCCCGACCCGCAGCCCGGCCTTCTCGGCTGCCGAGCCGCGGCTCACCTGGGTGATGATGGCGCCCGTGCTGTGGGGCAGCCCGTTCTCTCGCGCGAGCACCGGGTCCAACGTCTCGAACTCCAGCCCGAGCACCGGCCGCCGCACGCCGTCGATCCACTCGTCGGCCAGGGCGCGCACCACGTTGCTGGGCACGGCGAACCCCAGCCCTTCCACCGTGGTGCGCCTGTTCTGGCGGATGATAAGCGTGTTCAACCCGATCACCTCACCGGCCAGGTTGATCAGCGGCCCGCCGGAGTTGCCGGGGTTGATGGCGGCGTCGGTCTGGATCAGCGGGACCCCGATGACGTCCATCTCGCGGTATTGGAGCGTGCTCCAGTCGAAGCGCGGTGTCTTTACCCGCCGCCCCAGCCCGGCGACGATGCCCGTGGTCACGGTGTTCTGGTACTCCGTGCCCAAGGGGCTGCCGATCGCCAGCACCCTCATTCCGGGCTCGAGGCGAGAGGAGTCCCCCAGCGGCGCAACTCCCGGCAGCTCGGAGCTGACGTGCAGGACGGCGACCTCGTATCCCAGGTCGCCCCTGACCAGCTCGGCCGGGGCGCGGCGCCCGTCGTGGAACACAACCTCGATCATCTCGGCGTTCTGGATCACGTGCCCGTTGGTGGCGATGTAGCCGCGGTCGTCGAATATGACGCCCGAGCCGGAGTAGACCTCCGTGAGCTGTGGCGGCGCGAAGAGCGTGGACCGTGTGTGTTGGAGGTTCCAGATGGTGACCACCGCCGGTCGCGTCGCCCGGACGACCCTCAGAATCGCCTCGTCTTCGGTTTGTGCCGCCGGCAGCCCGTCGGCGGCCAACTCCGGTACACTGCCCACCGCGAAGGCGGCCGGATCCGCGGGCCGATCCTGCCGGTTCACGACCCACAGCGCGGCGGCCGCGCCGCCCAGGGCCCCGCCGCCCGTAACGCCGACAAGAAATACGAACAACAAGCCGAAGAGCAGCACGCGCTCGCGCATCAGGTCACCTCACTCCCGGTTGGCGCCAGGGGCAGTATGACGGAGAAGGTTGTGCCGCGCTCGGGCGCACTGTCGACCCGGACCTCACCCCCGTGCGCGGTGGCGATCCAGCGTACGATGGACAGCCCCAGGCCAGTGCCTCCACTGTGCCGCGAGCGCGCTTTGTCCACCCGGTAGAAACGGTCGAAGATGTGCGGCAGGTCCCCCGGCGGGATGCCCGGCCCTTCGTCAGCCACCTCGAGGCGCGCCCACTCGCCATCGCGGCGGAGCGACAGCGTCACCTGGGTGCCGGGCGGGGAATGCGACAGGGCGTTGGTCGCCAGATTGAGCAGGAGCTGCTTCAACCGGTCGCGGTCGCCGATAACCGTCGCGGCGTCCTCATGCCCCAGCTTGACGACCTGTACGTTGCCGGCCAGCGTCCGGGCCTGGCGGTAGACGTCGAGGAGCAGCGTGTCCAGTTCCACCGGACGTCGCTCCAGCTCGACCGCGTTGTCCTGCGCTCGGGCCAGGAGGAGCAGATCACCGATCAGCCGCGACATGCGCTCGGACTCGTCGGTCATGGCCTGAAGGGCCTCGGTGTCCAGGCAGTCGCTTCGCCCCATGATGTCCAGCTCGCCGCGGATGGTAGTCAGCGGTGTCCGGAGCTCGTGGGATACGTCGGCCAGGAACTGGCGCTGGCGGTCGAACATGGACTGGATGCGGTCCAGCATGTCGTTGACCGTGGCCGTGAGGCGCCCGATCTCGTCCTGGGGCATCTGTACCGCGATGCGGCGCGAGAGGTCCTGCGTGCGGTTGATCTGCTGGGCAGTGCGCGTGATGGCGTCGATGGGGGCAAGCGCCGTCTGCGCCAGTGCGGCACCGGTGAAGAACGTGAGCGCCGTGACCAGGAGCGTACCGGCGATCAGCATCCGTGCCAGCCGGTCCATCGTGTGCCGGTATGGCTCCAGGGACGTCAAGATCTGGATCATCGCCCACAGCTGGCCGTTGCTCATGAGAACGGGGTGGCCGTAGGCGTAGAATTGGCCCTCGGCCGTGGGCAGCACGTCGCGGTGCACGTTGCCGCGGAGGGCTTCGACGAAGAACAGCCGGTCGTCCGGGACCCGATTCATGTCAAGCAGGATCTCGTCGCTTCCGTCAGCGAGCCGTCCGCGTGCGTCGTACACGCGCACGCCGACGCCGGCGTCGCGAAACGGGTCCACCGATTCCTCCAGAAGACCCAGCCGGGTCAGGTACAGGTAGTCCAGCGGCTGCAGAACCTGGTACTCGCGGTACTTGCGGATCAGGATGTCCTCTACCTGCAGCGCCCGCTCCTGGCTGGAGCGATCGATGTCGAGTTTGAGCCTGGTGCCCATGTACCAGTACACGGTGAGGCTGAACACGGAGAGGGTGATGACCATGACCGCCGTGTACCACAACGTCAGGCGCCAGCGGATAGACAGCGGGCCCGCGCGGTGGGCCGGCCACCCCGTGCGCAGGCGCACGGCCGCCTCGCGCCAGCGCGGGAGGCTCTCGTTCACCGGCAGCGAGGAGGCGCTCACGTCGGCTCCCGCAGGGCGTAGCCTACCCCGCGGACCGTGTGGATGAGGCGCGGTTCATCTCCGGCTTCGAGCTTGGTGCGCAGATACCGGACATACACCTCGATGATGTTGCTCTCGCCGCCGAAGTCGTAGCCCCACACCTGGTCGAAGATCTGGTCGCGGCTCAACACCTGGCGCGGGTGGCGCAAAAACAGGTGCAGCAGATCGTATTCCTTGGCCGTCAGGTCGATGACGCGATCGCCGCGCCGCGCCTGGCGCGTCCCGGTGTCCAGCTCGAGATCGGCGAAGTGTAAGGTCGGTGGCAGACCTTCCGCCGGCTGGTGCCGTCGCAAGAGGGCGCGCACACGAGACAGCGACTCCTCGAAGGGAGAGGGCTTGAACATGTAGCGGACCG
>CAYYVH010000108.1:0-2754 GCA_964475075.1 uncultured Anaerolineales bacterium
AGGCGGTCCAGCAGCGCCGCCCCGCCCAGGCCCACCCGCAGCGCCTTCTCGAGTTGCTGCTCAGCGGCATCCAACTGACCGGCCGCGGCGTGAGCCCGCCCCAGGAGCATGTACGTCTCCGGGTTCGCCTCGTCGAGAGTGAGCGAGTACTCGAGGAGGGCGACCGCCTCGTCGGTGCGGCCCTGAAGCAGCCTGGCCTGCGCCAGCTCGTTGGCCACCTTGGGATCGAAGCTCAGCGCATCGAACGCTTGCGCCAGCGCCACTTCCGCCTGCTGGGCCACCGATTCGCGCTGGCCGGCCTGCTGGTCGGGCGACAGGCGCTGGGCGAACACGAGCTGCAGGTGGCCCCGGTTGTAGACGTGATAGGGCATGAGCGGCTCCAGCTCTTCGGCCCGGCTCACGAGGTCCTGCGCGCGGCTGAATGCTGGTGCCGCGGCCTCGAGGTCCGGCATTGCGGCGCCCAGCTCGACGTATCGCTCGCCCCACATCATGGGATAAAGGGGCTCATGCGGGTTCTGCCGTTCGGCACGGCTGTAGAGCGCCTCGGCCGTCTGGAAGTAGGACTGTGCCTCGGCGGCGCGGCCCTGGGTGTCGCTCACCACGGCGGCATACATGGTCGCCAGGGCCGACTGGAAGTAGATGTCGGCCTGCACCGGCTGCACTCCGCGCCAGAACACGAAAGCGACAGCCATGACGGCCGGGACGGCGTACAGCATTCCCGCGGGGCCCTGCCAGAGGGGCGCACGCCGCAGGCGCCCGCGGAGCCAGAATCCACCCAATAGGGCAAGGGCCAAGAACCACCACACGGTGACGGCGAAAAGCACGGCGGCATCCCGGCTGACCGTCAGCGTGACGGCGCGCAAGATCAGGTAGAGCGCCAGCACGATCGGCCCGGCAATGGCGCAGGCAGCCGGGTTCTCGCCGGCGTCGGCCGCCAGAAATAGCCCCGCCAGCCAGGTCAGGAGCACGAGCAGGACCCACACGCCCGTCGCGGACGGCGGCAGCCCGGTGGCACCGTACAAGAAGAAGCTGAACGCCAGGCTGCTCATCACGGCCCCCACGGCAAGACCCAGTGCCGCGCTGCTTACCGACCAGCGCACGACGACCTGCCCCGCGGCTGCCGGCTTCGCCATCCGGGGCTCGGGCCGCTCGTTCGACCTGGCCCGGGTTGCCTCCGGCTCGGGGTCACTAAGGGACGTGGCGACGAGGATGCCTGCCAGCAGCCAGAAGACCGCTTGAGTGACCACCGTCTGGATCCCGAACGCCGCCTCGACCACCGCCGCGGCACCGACGGCGAGGAGCCCCAGGGCCGTCACGTTCAACGGACCTGCGGGTTGCTCGCCCCGCCACAAGACCAGTAGGAGGTAGGACACCAGCCCCAAGGTCAGGCCGAGCAGCGTCAGCGCGCCGGCGTACGTCGGCCGCACCAGCCAGGAAGCGGCCCCGAGCGCCGTACCCGCGCCAAGCAGGCCCGCAAACCACCGGCCGTGCCTCGCCGTCGGCACGAGGCCTAGGGCGGAGGTAGCTGAGAAGAGCCAAGCACCGTATACCAGCAGTAGGGCCAGCGCACCGGGCATGCCCGTCATTACCAGCGCATCCAGGAGCACGTTGTGCGCGCGGTCCACCAATCGATCGGCCTGGCCCGGTCCGGCCATGTTGGCCTCGCCGTACGGCAGCAATGCGTATTTGAGGGACTCGGGACCGTTGCCCACGACCAACCGCCGGCGCGGCTCACCGGCCAGCAGACGATTGACGGCTGTCCAGATCCGCACCCGCACGGCCTGCGAACCCTGACCGAGATCGGCAATCTGACCGAAGCGCCCGATGACGGGCATCTCCCGCAGAGGCGCCAGGGCACTCCCGGGCTGGTTGAAGACCACCAGGAAGACGGCGAGCAGGACTGCCAGGCCGACGAGGCTCCAGACCAACCTACGCCGGCCAGTAGCCACGGCGCCAGCCAGCAACATGACCCCCAGCCCGGCACCGAGACCCAGGAGGGGCCCCCGACTGTCCGATGTGACGAGCGCCGCCAGCTGCAGGATGCCCAAGAGCGTAAGGACGGCAAACAAGAGCCCTCGCCGCGCGCGGACGGCCGCCACGGCCCTGACGACGGTGAGGGGGAAGACGAGCATCAGATAGGCCCCCAGGAAGATCGGGTTCGACAGCGTGCCGAACGCTCGGGCCTTGCTCTCGACCTCCCCGGGCACCACCTCGACCCCCAGCGCCTGCACCACCGCCAGAGCCGCCACTGGAGCACTCGCCAACAGCAGCACCGCGACAATCCGCCGGCGCCGCGCCGGATCCGTGGCGACCCAGGCCACGGCCCCGAAAAGGACCAGGACGCCCAGGAGCGCGGTCAACCCTTGCGCCCGGCCATGGGACCCGAAAAGGCTGATCCGGGGCACGATGGACGTCGCCGTCGCCACTACGCCGGTGAGCCCCAGGAGCAGGGCAGCCACGACGAGGGGTTGGCGGAAAGCCCGCCGAAGCCCACGGCCCCGCCCCTCCCCGAGGGCCACCAATCCGCCCAATGCAACAAGTGTCATGAGGGCCAGAAAGACCGCGTGTTTGTCGAGCTCGAACACGCGGAAGCTATAGAAGTTCACGAACACGGGTACGACGGCGGCCGCGACGAGCACCGTCGCCTCCAGCACGCCGGCAGAGTAAGCTCTAAGTTTTGTGTCCATGGCACAGATTATAGTGAAGGTGGGGGGCACAAGCTAGAGTAGTGGTGGCTTGAGTAGTGGTGGCTTG
>CAYYVH010000108.1:2854-11720 GCA_964475075.1 uncultured Anaerolineales bacterium
AGTGAAGGTGGGGGGCACAAGCTAGAGTAGTGGTGGCTTGAGTAGTGGTGGCTTGGGGGTGTGGTCTGGCTTGGGCTATCAGCTATCAGCTATCAGTCATCTCATCAGATGCCGTGCTTCCGTTCCACAACTTCAGGTTCGCGGTCCACCACCGGAATGCTTCCGGTGCTCCAGCACCTCGGGCGTAGAGCCACGGCTCCGGAGAGCCAAGACTGATAGCTGATAGCTGATAGCCCAAGGACCCAGAACATCCGGCGGTCTGCTCAGCCCAACCTCGAACATCCGGCGGTCTGCTCAGCCCTACCTCGGCGGCACACCGGGGCAGCCGACGCTCCGCTTCGGTCCGGCAAAGCCGAAGTCCTGCTCCAGGATGGGGAAGGCCGCGCTCCCGGCCGACTCGTCGCCCGGGATGTCCTCGCCCAGCACGGTGCCGCTGCGCTCGACGGTCACGGCCGCCAGGCCCAGGATGTTGTTCACGAACCGGCCGCGCCCACCGAAGACGTCGTGCTCCCAGAAGACGGCGCTGATGACGGCGCTACCCTTGAAGCCGGGGTTGATATAGCCCCAGTTCATGATGTTGACGTACAGCACCTGCTTCTCGTTCAGCTTGAAGCACATCAGGTCCAGGAGCCCGTTCTGGTCGTAGATGAACATGGCGAAGTCGGTGAAGCCGGGCTTGGGCACGACGTTTTGGATGGCCAGCTCGGTGGTCACACCGGTGAAGTCGCGGTCCTTCAAGAAGGACGGGATGCCGATGAGCCCGACGCAGCCAGGCCCCGGGCACGGCCCCCCGGATGGATCCGGGCCCAGCTGCCACTTGAAGCTCTGGAACTCGGGCACGAGGGTATAGGCGATCGCCTCCAGTGTCTGTGTGCGGGCCACGTCGCTGTACTTGATCAGGGTTGCCACGGCCTGGATGTCGGGCGCCGAAACCTGCGCGCTCCCGGGCGTCCACCAGTCACCGCTCTCCACACGCACGGCGCCAACCCAGTGCCCGGGCAACGTGGCCACGACCGGCAGGTAGAAGGTCTGGCTGCCCCGCGGGCAGACCCAGTCCACGAGCGTGGTTACGATGCCGCCCGAGCGGTCCATGAAGTACACCTTCACCTTGGCCGCGGTGACGGAGCTGAGGTTCTGTACCTGGATGCCCGAATCCCAGCCTTGGAACTCGCTGTAGATCAACGCCCCATAGGCCACCTGGCTGCCGCTGCGGAAGGCGGGCGCCCCGTCGAACGTGTACTGCAGCTGGGCCGGCTTGCCGATGTAGGTCATCAACACGTCATGGCCGATGAGGTCCACCGCCAACGCCATGCGTTGGCTGGAGCGGATCCAGGCGCTGCCCTGCCAGTCGGGTCCGACACAATCGGTGGCGTCGAACTGGTAGGTCTCGCCCGGCGCAAGGGTGAAGACCTCGCAGATGGTGGCGCGCAGGCAATCGTCCTGGGCCTTGAACCAGAGCTCGACGGAGCTGCATTGGAGGCCGCCGTTCTGAACATAGATGACGGTGTTGAAGCCGCCCTTGCCGGCCCAGAGCAGCGGCACGTAGTAGGCGAACCCCCCGAAGAGCGGGTCGGCCATGCCGAGCATGTTTCCGGCCACGCCCGGGTATTTGCTGGACACCTGGACGCCCGGCGTGACGTCCCCCGGGCAATGCCGCAGCACCTCCACCGCCAGGGGCGAGCCGTAGGCCAAGCGAATGGGCACGCCGGCGTAGGTCAGCCCCTCGTCGAAGGCCTTCTTGTACCGCCTGTAGTCGTCGCAATCGCCGACTACGCCGAAGAAAAGGATCTCGCACATGTAGTCGGCCACGATATCGTCGAAGCCGATGCTGACACCGATCGTGGAGAGCTGCCGGGCGGTGAAGCTGAACACGATGCCGCTCTTGGCGCCCGCGGGAATCTGAGCGCCCAGGAAGTTCCAAGTTGTACCGGGCTGAAGGAGCCCGGAGCACTCGACCTTCAGCGGGCCGGCGCACTGCGGCGGGCAGAAGCCGGGCTCACCCCACACGACGAGTATGGCCTTCGACGGCTCGTCGCCGACGTTCTGGACCTCAGTCCAGCTGCGGCACACGTCGTCCTGGCCCTCGAAGGTGAGGATGGGCAGGTGCACCTGCCGCCCCGGCGAGGGGTCGGCGCGCACCGGCAGGGCGTTCCCCAGCCAGCCAAACACGAGCACGGCCAGCAGGAGGCTCCCCCAAGCAAGCGGCCTTAGGCGAATCAAATTCACCACGAAGCTCCTCAATTCCAAATGGCCGGGACGGCCGCCGAACGAGCGGCACCGCTGAGAAGGTGCATGCATAAGAGTAGATCGGCTGGTATGACGTTGCAAGGCGGCCAAATGTCACGTCGAATTCGCCGGCCCGTCCGGCGCGCGTAGGGAGCCGCCCGTTTGGTGTGGACGCGAGGAGCGGCGGTGTGCTACTATATTCATGTAGACCGGAGCTACGCCCCCGTAGCTCAGGGGATAGAGCAGCGGTTTCCTGTGCGCCACGAGGCGCGCCCGCAGAGTGCGAGCACCTTTACAGCCGTAGAGCCAGCTCGCCAGTCCTGGATGAGTGGGACTGGCCCTAGACTCCAGTGCGCCGGCCAGGGTGTGCCGGTTGGGGTGCCAAGCGGAGTCGACAACGGGGAGGCGGCGGCCGAGCTTTCCGGACGCCTCATCCCTCAGGGTGAGTGCCCCCATGGTCAGCGAAAGCGAAGTGCCGTCAGAGGCATCGTGAGTGCAACTGCTCCGGACGGAAGCGTGGAGCAGGCCGACGGCTAGGAGCGACGTCAGGAAAGGAGCTCCAAAGGGCCACCCGGCCTGACCCGCCCGATCTCATCAATCGCGCGGGGCCGTCGGCAGGCCACTCGGCGCTGAGTGGTATCGGTGCATAGGCGCGACCTACCGGGGCGCGGACGCTGCGAGCGTGAACGTGGGAACCATCCGAGTGCGCGAAAGACCGCACACCGGGGGACTCGGATGGGGCGGAGGTCCCGTAGTAGTCGGACGGTGGGAAAGCCACCGACAGGGCGAAGGGGACCAGTCTGTCACCCGAGGCCAAATGACCGTGCGAGATGCCCCGAAGAAAGGAGTAGGGGATGGAAATCGCCAGGGTCCAGGAACGCCTCGCCAGCAAGGCTCTTTCACAACCGAATATGCCCTTGGACGGCCTGTTCAGGTACGTGTCCAACTCTGCCTGGCTGGAGCGGGCCGTCGTCGCCGTGCTGTCCGACGCCTGGGCAAGCTCGGCCGGTCCCGACGGGGTGACCGGTTGCGAGTTCGACGACCCCGTCCGAGTGGCGGCCGAGTTGTCGGCGGAACTCCGAGCTCAGTCTTACCAGCCGCAGCCCGTGCGACGCGTCGTCATCGGTCAACCCGGTGTAGGACAACACGCGATCGGTCTTTCGAACATCCGGGATCGCGTGGTCCGGGAAGCGTTGCGCATGGTTCTGGAGCCCATCCTGGAGAGCCACTTCGTTGATGCTTCCGTTGGGTTCCGACCTCGCCGGCGCGCGATGGACGCGATCCACCGCATAACACTCTGGACGAACGCGCAGGTGAAGATGTGGTGGGTGGTCGTTGGAACCGTGGACGACTGCAACGACCGCATCCCACATCGGAAGCTCTTGGGAATCACGAAGCGCAAGTACGTGCGGGACCGGAAGGTCCTGGACCTCCTGCGCCCGATCCTCTCAACCGGCGTCCAGGTTGGGGGTGGCGTGTCGACGCCCAACCGCGGTGTCACTCAGTGCGGCGCGCTCGCACCGCTCCTGGCCAATGCCTACCTTCACGAGATGGACCTGGCGTGGTGGGAGCGCTACGGCGGCCTGTCGGCGCAGGAGAAGACCCGACGCCGGAGTGAAGGGCTCGGCAACGTCCAGCTCGTCCGGTACGGCGGCGACTTCCTGCTCTTGACGAATGGAGACAAGGAATTCGCCCACGCCCTCCGCGCCGAGTTCGCTCAGGTACTCGAGGAGCTGGGCCTGGCCTTGACGCCCGAGTCGGCTCATGTCAGGCACGTGGCGGACGGTTTCGACTTTCTCGGGTTCAGCATCCGGCGGGTCAGCAGTCAGCAGTCGGGCAAGCGGATGACTCTGGTGTCACCCACTCCGGCGAACGTGCGTGAATTCAAGCAACGAGTCCAGGACCTGACCGGCCGGGGCACGCTCGACGTGCAGCCCGGCGTGCTGTTCAAGCAGCTGAACCGCATCAGCCGGCAGTGGGGACACTACTACCGGCACGCGAACGCCGGGGCGATCTTCGACGAGCTCTCGACCTACATCCACATGCGCGTCTACCGTTGGCTTCGCCGCAAGCACAGCAATGTGAGCGCTAGAGGCAGCGTCGGCAAGTTCGTCGTCGAGCGCTACCTGCGAAGACGGACGTTCAAGGGCACAAGCAAGTCCGCCAGGACGTGGGTTGCCCACGGTCAGGCGCTGCGGCCGATGTGGCTGATCCGGCGCCGGCGTTACTACATCAAGAACCCGGGCAACCCCTACATCGAGCCAGACGAGCAAGGCGTGCCGGCGTACCGACCGGAGACGCCGTTCGTCGATCTCACGTGGACGGGGCGGACGAGCCAGAGCAAGTACGCACGGGCGAGGGCAGAGCGTCTGGTGGAGGTGGGGCACCGATGTGAGGTGTGCGGCTCCCAAGAGGATTTGCAGGCCCATCACACCGCGCCACAGTCCTTGGGCGGGGCGCAAGGGAAACGCAACATCCGCATTCTCTGCCGTGCGTGCCACATCGCCGAACACGTGAAAGAGCCAGACCTGGAAACCAGGTGACAGATGGAGAGCCGGATGAGGGGAAACTCTCACGTCCGGTTCGGGGGGGAGGGTTGTGTCCCTTACCCTACAAACCGCGTGTCGCAGGTTCGAGTCCTGCCGGGGGTACCGAATGGTGGCGGGCCGGAACGAGGTTTCCGGCCCGTCGCTGTATTGCGCGGCAACTGCACACCACGGTTTTCTAAACCGCCTGTCGCAGGTTCGAGTCCTGCCGGGGGTACCTGATTTTACGGGCCGGAGCGGGTGTTGGCCCTCATGTGCGCGCCGGCTACAGTTGTCCCGCGAGCTACTGCGCGAACTTGACCATCAGTTGTACTCGAATAATCACTCGAGTATGTCTGACTCACGGTTCCCACACGCTTACGGCACCGTGCTCGAGGAGTTGCATCGGCGGCTGGCAGATCCGCCGAAATGTCTCGTGCAGTTGCTGGCCGGACCTCGGCAGGTGGGCAAGACGACACTTCTGCTGGAGTTGGAGCAACGGTGGTCCGACGGTGCGTTCTACGCAGCCGCCGACACGCCGGCCGCGGCGCTGCCGGGCTGGTGGGAGAACCTATGGGCGCGTGTGGAACGGTCGAGCCACGAGCGCCCGACTCTGGTGCTGCTGGACGAAGTCCAGTACGTTCCCGACTGGTCACGGTTGCTGAAGAGCAAGGTAGACGAGGTCAAACGCCGGCGTCTGCCGATCCACATCATCGCCACGGGCTCATCCGCCCTGTCCGTAGGCCGCGGCAGCCGAGAGACGATGGCCGGATGGTTCGAGAAGCTGCGGCTGCTGCACTGGCAAGCGGCCGAGATCGCACGATGCTTCGACAAGGAGCCGCTTGCCGCGGCCCGCGATCTGGTGAGATTCGGCGGTTATCCGGGCGCGATCGACTTCCAGTCCGACCACCGCCGCTGGCGGGCGTACATCCGCGACAGCATCTTCGAGCCGGCGATCGGCGGCGACATACTGGCCATCGAACAGGTGAGAAAACCGGCTCTACTGCGCCAGGTCTTCGCGATCGCCAACGGTCACCCGGCGCAGATTCTGTCATTGGCGAAGATCCGCGGGCAACTACAGGATCCGGGGGCCCTCGAGACATCGGTTGCCACGCTCCTGGGTCACGAGCGACTGGAGACCACGGCGATCTACACGAGGCCGAGCGGGGAGGATCTGCGGCGAGCGGTGGAGAAGCTGGAGGCAGGGTGAGGGACCTGCCAGTTCTCGTACTGGGGTACGCCCGGAACCACAGCACCGTTAGGGAAGGACGTCCTGTGGTGTCCGCACGCGGCCCGTGGTGATCAAGAGCTGACGCATCACCGTGATCGTCCAGACCCTGACCACCCCTCCCAGCCTCGTTACAGGGGGTCCGACGGCAACTGCGATGAAATGTAGCATAAGGGCAAAGAGGCCAGGCAGGACAAGGGTCATCGCGATCGAGCTACAGGCACCACGAGGTTCCAAGGGAGGCACCGCGGACCCCACAGAAGCCCGTCATTACGGAACCCTCACGCGCTTGTGCTACAAACTGACACAGTTGCTGTCGAAGGGCCATAAAGTGCGACGTCGCCCTACGGCGCTTCCGTTTCAAACCGAACGAATGCAACCTAGTCGTGACCTGGCACCCAATCGAGAAGCCCAACGAGGGGCGCCAACAATGTGAACCTATGCGAGATGCTGGTCGACTGGTGCAGTGATCGTACTGCGATGGTGGCAAGGGCTATTGGGAGTCGAGAAACGGGAGATGGGTCATCCAGATCTGTTGATCAGGCAAGGACGGTAACCGCCACCGATAAACACCGGCGTGCTCGTCTGTCAGCCACAAAAAGAACGGTTGATCATGGTCGAACACGACTCTCGTGATTCCCTCCTGGCAGGGCAGCCGAGCAACAGGCTCCCACGATGTGCCGTCGTAGTGGGCGAGCAGCCGGCCGTCGTACGCGTCCCCAGCAACCAACCACCCGTCCGTCGAGGAACGGAAGGCCATACCTGCCACGGATTTCTGCTCTGCCATGAGGAATTCAGGGTATTCTTCGCGCTGCCACGAATCGCCATCCCAGGACAGCAGCGTCTGCTGGCCAGCGGCCCACGCGACATTCTCGGAAACGGCCGATACCAAATACAACGGGGCGTCGGTGGGGCTGTTCACACGCACCCACTGGCCGTTGCGGTGGGCAACGATCGTCCCGCTGTTGCCGACGGCCCAGCCGTGATACAGATCCGAAAAATCCACGGCGAATAGCTCTGTTTCGGCCTCTGTTTCCGAATCGCGATATGCCACGTCCCAGTTCGAGTCACTCCACCGGATGATGACACCTGGCCGGCTACCGAGCGGACCAAACGGCCTACCAACAAACCAACCTTCGGAGGCAGACTGCATTGCCACATCGTAGAATACGTAGGACGGTGCACTCACCGTCTGCCAACCGCTGGTATCGTACCGCAGAACCTGACCGGGACCGACGGCCCAGCCGGAATCTGGCGTCAACATGTCAACAGCGTACAGCACGGTGGCGGCAGGTGAAACAGCCCGCTCCCAGCCTGCGGCTGTCCCACGCACCATCAGCCCGCGCTCTCCGACCGCCCAAATATCTGTCGGTCCTGCCGCGCTCACATCCAAGACATTGTGGAATAGGCCGGTGACCAGCGTAGGCTGCTCCTTCCACTCGATGAGCATCGAACCGCTTGCGGCCCATCCAGCGTCCCCCGCAAACGCAATCGTTCGGACATCACGACTGGGTTCTGTGAATGGCCTGACAGCGAGGTTAGAGGAATGACCGGTACCGTCGGTTGGATCGTAGTAGGGACACGGAATTCCCTCGTTGAGACAGGCAATCCCGGCAACCGTCCAAGCCTGGCCATCCCATCTCACCAGGGCAGGCGGATCGGTGTCAGAGAATGCGCGCGCACCTATCCAGCCGGCCCCGGATGGTTCGAATTCAATGGTCAGAAGCCATGCATCGATGGGGGAGTCAAACCGCCGCCATTCACGGCCGTCAAAACGGATGATTGCCCCCGCGGCACCGAAGAGAAACCTATCCCCTTGCAGGCCGACGGCCCACACGTGTCCCGAGGGAGCCACTGCAACATCTAGGAGCAGGGCGTCAAACAAGGGCGAGCTGTCTCGATCACCCACCACCGACCACGTACTACCATCGTAACGCAGGACGACACCGTCGCCGACCGCCCAACCGGCCGAGGCGTGCTGGAACGTCACAGCATCGAGCTCCACTCCCCCATTCGGCAGATCCGGAGTGTCAGTCTCCACCCACACGCCGTGGGAATAGCGCCATATGCCTGGGCCAACTGCCCAACCCTCAGCCGGGGACAAAAGGACCACGTCCCGAAGCCCCTTGTCGGTAAATGATGGCTTCTGATGCCAGGCACCACGCTCGTAGGCGATGACGTACCCCTCGTCGCCGACTGCGACGCCGAAGTCCTCGCCGAAGAAGCTAACAGCCTGAAGGACATGGCCGAATCTACAGGCCTCGGGATGTGTGTAGGGAGCATTGAGCAAGAGACTCGCAGCATGGCGCTTCCACTGTCGGCCATCCCACTCGGCGATCATCGACCCAACGCCCCAGCCCCGACCGCCAGGAAGGAGCTCGATGTCGTTGATACCCGACACACCTCCGAATTCGTAAGTCACCGGCGCGGTGAGGGTAAGATCACCGCCCCCGACGCTAGGGTCGACTAGCGCAAGAAGCGCAATGAATGAGCTGATGAGCGGACGTGTGATACACGCTCTTGCACAGGATGTCGAGGTCAGACGTATGCCATACATAAGCCGCAATCCTCGCGTTCTCCCAAGAAACTGATGCAACGGTTGCGGCATTGTCGGTGTTTAGGACGAGCGAGTAGCCGAGTTGGTCGGCTTGCTTCTTGACGCGGCGGAGGCGCCGCTTTCTCTGTTGGCGGGTGTAGGTCTCGGTGCCCTGCTCGCGGAATAGCAGGCCGTGTTTGAGCATGTGGTAGATGGTGACTGCGAGCTTGCGGGCGGCGGCTGTGATAGCCTTGGGGGTGCCGATTCTTAGAGCGAGTCGACGGTAGTAGGCGGCAAGGGCGTTGTCGCTTCGGCTGTTGGCCATGGCGGCCATGCGTAGGACTTGGGCGG
>CAYYVH010000109.1:0-11495 GCA_964475075.1 uncultured Anaerolineales bacterium
ACACCCCTGCCGGCGCATCGGCGCCCTCGGTTGCACGGTCTTATTTGTTGACACGACCTTACCGCTGAACCACCACAGCCTGCTGCTCCTGCAGGAACCGCATCGCGCCCTCCACGTCGAATACTCGCCGCACCATCAGCTCCAGCTCCATCTGCTCAGGTAAGCATGGCTGGAACTTGGTGAGCTTGCCGCGCGGCATCCGGCGTGCCGCCTCAACTGCCACCTCACCGATCTCCATTCCGGTCACTTCCCTCACGGCGTGCGGCGCCCCGGCTGCTGCTTCACGGTCAGTCGTGGAGACGCCCAGGTTTCCGCCACTCCACTCGCCACCCAGTGTCTCGAGCGCGGCCACAAGCACCGCGTTGATGGCCCCGCCGGCAAAGGTGTGCCACGTGGCGCTTTCCGGCTGCAACTCGATTGCCGACCGGCCCGCCGGGACGACGTCCGTATACCCCAGCCTAAGCGATTCCAGCTCCATGGCCGCGCTGCGACTCAGCCATGGGTAGGCCGCCTTGTCTCGCAGGACAGCCTTCATGGCCTGACAGACCTCGTAGGATACGTAGCCGCCCTGGCCCCTCCAGCGCGGAACGCGGCCGCGCGGCGCCGGCTCCACAAAGCAGACGTGCCGCCGCCAGTCGATATCTCGTACAGCCCAGGGCCGTCCCGCCAGGCGGAAGAGCGCCGGCCGGCCCGGCTCGCTCATGTATCGTAGGAACGAGAGGTCGAGGGAGCCGACGTCGCGTCGACCGTGACGAACCCTGAACATCGGCGGCGTGTCGAACACCGCGTACAGCTCCAAGAAGTGCTGACCACCGTACAGGCGCTCGCCTTCGCGGCCAAGTGTCAGCCGCCCCTCCGACTCGTAGAGGATCTCGCGCGCCAACATCGTCTCCGTCAACTCGGTCAGGTCATCAGCCTCCAGCCGGCGGAAGGGATTCGCCTCAGCGATCCACGGCAAGATCCGGTGCCGCGATACCCCAACCTCCTGCAGGGACAGCGCCATGATCTGGTGAGCCAAGACGTGGGTCGCCCGATCGTCGGACACCACGTCTTCTACCCAACCGGCCTCCATCAGGCGGATGAGCGCAGCGGCGCGCAGGACATCCTCCGGTTCGCTGCACAGGAAGTGGCAGTTGGTAACCGCGCCGGGACGTCGGCCAGTTCGCCCCATGCGCTGCAGCACGCTGGATACCGTGGCCGGGGCAGCGACCTGAATGACGTGGTCCAGGTCGCCGATGTCGATCCCTAGTTCTAGCGTTGACGTAGACACGATGGCTACGTTGGTGCCCGAAGAGAACCTCGCCTCGGCGCGCTCGCGGTCCTCCCGGCTGACGGAGCCATGATGCACGAACGTTTCGACTTCGGTAGTCTGCAGGGCCGCGGTCACCGCTTCGACGCCGGACCGACTGCCCACGAACACCAGGCTTTTCTTACCGCGCGCAATGCCGGCGATGCCCGCCACCAGCTGGCCCTGATCATCCGTGAGGTCAATGGACAGCTCCCGGGGCGGAGCCACCCCGGGCGGATCCACCACCGCCAGCGGCCGGCGGCTGGAACCGGCGAGCCAGGTCCCGACGTCGCGGGGGTTGCCGACCGTGGCCGACAGGCCGATGCGCTGCAGATCTCGATCGCAAAAGCGCGTCAGGCGTTCCAGAATGCTCGCCAGGTGCGCGCCCCGGTCATCGCCGGCGAAGGCGTGCACTTCGTCGACGATCACAGTCGACAGTGCACCGAACAGCTGCGCTGCCTCGCCGGCCCGGTTGATGAGCATGACCTCGAGGGATTCGGGTGTGGTCATGAGAATGTGCGTCGGCTGCTCCAGGAAACGCCGCCGGTCGGCGGCGCCGACGTCGCCGTGCCACTTGAAGGCACCCAGGCCGACCATGCGCGCATAGCGCTTCACCCGGGGCTCCTGGTTGTTCAGCAGTGCGCGCAGCGGGCACACGTAGAGTGCAGCAACCGGGGGCGTGCCACTGCTCAGTATGTTCGAGAGCACGGGGAAGAGGCTCGCCTCGGTCTTGCCGCCGGCCGTAGGTGCCAAAATCACGGCGTTGGAGCCGTCGAGGATGACCACGATCGCCTGGTGCTGCACGGGCCGAAGCTCGCGCCAGCCCAGATCGTGCACAATGGCGTGTCGCAGGTTGGGGTGCAGCCGGTAGAAGGCGCTTGTGGTCATACTACCGCTCGGCCTCCGTCATCCGCGGAGCGCACTCGAGCGCGGCATGGCCTCAATCCAGCCGCTTCGGTTGCGGCGCCGCGTCACCGCCCGCAAGCGCCTGCCCTCGGTCGCCGTCGCCGGCATCGCCCTCGAAGTCGCCGGCCGTGTCTCTGGCCGTGTCCTCGCCGTGAAGCGCTGCCAGCTCCTCAGGCGTCATCTGCGCCTCACTGACCGCGAAGTTGTAGGCGTTGAAAGGATCGTAGTCCGCGTACTGATCCACCCGATCCATGACGTCTACGAGCTCGCGCAGGAATAGGCGCGGCACCACCTCGACACGGCCGCCGAAGGCGCTGGTTGTCTTCTCGACGAGCTGTTCCACAAAGTCGTCGTTTACCCGCTCCCGGACCCGCTTCGGGCTCTCCGCCGGATAGAGCGCTCGCACCTTGCGTCCGACCTCCGTCAGGCGAGCGGCGTCGAAGGGCTGGAGGCGGACCTGTGGCGCTCGGAGGTTGTCGTGCCGCGGATCGCCCGAGAACCGCGTCTTGACCCGGTCTGCCAGGGGCGGAAGAGCGACGAGGCCCTTGTAGCCGTCGTAGAACTCGGGCGTGCCTGTGACCACGAAGTACAGCCCCGGCAACTCACCTTTCAGCAGGCTGTCGACGAGCTGGCGGAGTGCGTTCAGCGCCTTCTCGCGGACATCCGAGCGCATGCGCTGGATAGTCTCGGCCTCGTCGAGCACGACGACCAGCCCCTGATAGCCGGTGTCCCGCAGGATGCGCAGCAGGCCGCGGAGGAAGGTGAGGGCGGCGGCTCCATCTACATCGCCCTTGACGGCAGCGACCTTCTTGATCGAGAACGCCACGTGGGGCTCGCCGGACAGCCAGGCTAGCAGGCCTTGCGCTGTGGCGAAATCGGCCTCCTCCATGGCCCGGTGGTACGCCCGCAGCACTTGGGCGAATGCCGGATTGCGCGCGCTCAGGTCGGCCAGCTTATTCTCCAGGCGCTGCTCGACGGAGTCTGGGAAGCTGGGGTCGTCTTCGCTGATGCCTTGCAAGCGCATGACCTCGTCGCCGAGCTGGTAGATCCAAGTGTCGACGATGGCTTGGAACGCGCCCTCCCCGGCGCTAACCGTCGTCAGTCGCTCGATGATCCGTCGGTAGACGGTCTCCAGCCGGTGCAGTGGGGTGTCGGTGACGGAGATCTGGACCTCGGAGGTGGCGAACCCCTGCTGACGCGCGTGCCAGCACAGGAGGCGCGTGGCGAAGGTCTTGCCGCTGCCGTACGCTCCGCGGATCCACTTGGCTCGCCCCGAGCCCACGCCGGCCGCCACGTCATCGAGCTCTTGATCGACTGCCTTCAGGAGCGGGTCGAGGCCTGTGGCGAGGTGGTGCAGCCCCTCTTGGGGCACCACCCCGGTCCGCAGCGCCGCCACGATCTCGCGGGCCTCGTGCTGGGATACGTCCGTCATGGGCCCGCCTCGGGGCCGGCCGAGGCCATCACTGGTCCACTGCCTTGGCGCCGATGAGTTCAAACTGCATCTCACCGCTGGGCAGCTTCTGGGCGCGGAAGCGTCTCTCGCCCGCGTCGCGCAGTTTAGCGTCCAGCTTTTGCATGAGCCCGTTTACTCGACCAACGCGGATGCCCAGGCTCCTGGCCAGCTCAGACGTGGTGGCCGAGCCGTTCTGCTGAAGCCATGCCAGCGCAGATGATTCAACGGCGTCGAGCGAGGCCAGTAGCTCTTCGGGCACCCCAAGCGCCTTCGCGTCCACGGCTGGAGGCAAATGCGGTAACGTGGCCTGAACTGGCGAGGGGAGGATCGGCGCAACCGGAGAGGGGAGGATCGGCGCCCGACCGGTATCGTGCTCGCCTCCCACGTCCACCACCACCGCCACTTCCGGCTCGGGCTGCGCGCGCCGCGCCGACGCGTCAGCGCCGTACCACCATACCGGCTTGTCGGCCGGCACGCCGTTGGGAACCAGCCAGACCATGGGTACGACCATCTCCTCCAAGCTGCAGCCGCCGTGGAAGCCGACCTGCGGCTGCTGGCCAAGGTAGGTGCCCATGCGCCAGGCGAACGCCAGTGGCTTGTCGGTTCCGCCCAGCCCTTCCAGATCGATGGCGATGAAGCCGTCCGGCGGCGACTGGCCGGGGTCGAGCTCGCAGTAGCGGGCCGTCGGCCCCTTGCCCACCCGCAGGTCCTTGCTCTCGAACAGTGTGTGGCCGTGATCGGCGACTACCAGGATCTCGCGGCGTGGCGCACGCTCGGGACGCGGCTCCGTGAGTTGGGGCTCCACGGCAGTACGCAGCGCGGGGAGGAGGCCCCGAATGGATGCCACGCTCAGGTCCAGAGGCGTGCCGACTGCCGAGCTGCTGATGATGTCGTCCACGGCATTGAACACGGCCACAACCACGTCCAGCTCGGCATCGCGCAGCGCCGCGGTCAGTTTGGCCACACCGTCGGCTTCCAGGTCGCCCTTCAGGAACAGCTTGCGGCGATGATCGCCCAGGCGAGGATTCTGGTTCAGACGCGCCCGGTCGGTGGCTGCCTCTTTCTGGCCCTTCCAGGTCAGCTCGTCGGCCAGCGGGTCGCTGGGGATCTCGCCGAGCATCAGGGCTCCGCGTGAGTGGCTGGTCACCGATGGCAGCACCGCCAGGCCGGGCAGGCCGACCGCTGGCTCCTCGGCTGATGCGACCTCCAGCCCCAGCGAGTTTCCTTCGTCCCGTGCGAGCTGCTGCAGCAGCTCCACGAACAGCGGATAGCTGCACCCATCCAGCACCACGACGAACACGCCGCGGTCCGCCTTCGCCATGCGGCCCATGACCTGCCGCTGCCACACCCGGTGCACCGGGATGACAGCGGCATCGTGGATCGCCGCGGTATAGCCAGCGGCCAGCCGCTCGGCAAAGGTCCGGTTCTGGGCGTTGCGGCGCTGGCGCCACCGCTCGAGGAGGGTGCTGGCCTCGGCATGGAACCGATCGGTGGCGGCGAGCGCCCGCTTCAGGCGCGAGGCGGTCATGTCGGCGAAGGCCCCGTCCAGCTGGTAGTCGCGCACCAGGTCGCCGATGGGCGCCGAGGCGTCGGCCGGCTTCGACGCCAGGTAGCGCGACAGCCGCGCCATCTGTGCCAGCACTGCCTTCTCACGGCGGAACCGCGCGTGGGCCATGTGCTCACTCAGCGCCTCGATCTCGCCGGCGCCAATCGCCTCACCGCTGGCTGCCCGCCGCGCCAGGTCGGCGCAGCGGTTGTCCAGGCCGAGGGGCAGGACGCTGCTGGTGGCCAGCCAACTGGCGGGGAGCACGTGGCGCCCGATCCGTTCCGCCTCCTCGATCAGCCCGGCGGCCCGCTCGCCCAAGTTCGGCAGCACCCCGCACGCAAGGTTCGCCGCCAGGGCGCGCAGCCGCTTCGGCGGCAAGCCCACCCCTTCGTCGCCGCGCGCCTCGGCCAACTGGCCCCACACCGCCGGTGGCGGCTCGGGGACATCCGTCTCCAGCAGGATGCCGTGTACCACCAACGCCCCCAGCCGCTCCTCGGCGGCCAGTGCCCAGGCCAGCAAGCGGCCCTCGGCGCCGAAGCGATTCGGCAGCTGCCGCGCCAGCAGCTTCACGAAGCGCGGCTCGAGCTCGCCCTCGCGCCGCAGCAGCGCCGCGAGGATGGAGACGGTCGATGTGCCCTGGAGGCGCAGGCCCAGCACTGCCTCCAGCAGCAGTTCGTCGAGCAGCCGCGCGTCGACGGCGGTGGGCAACGTGTCGCCGCGAGCGGTGAGGTGGGCCTTGATGACATCGGCGTAATCCAGGGCCAACTGCATGACCTCCGGATCGTCGATGCCAATGACCTGCACGCCCAGCAGCGCCCCCAGCACATCCACGTCGTCCAGCTGCAGCACCCGGGCTTGCCGCGAACGGCGCAGGAGGTCCGGCGGCAGACGCCGGGCTAGCTCGATTGGGATCAGCGCCACGAAAGGGGCGCCTCCCGAGCGCAGGACCTCGCGCCGCAGTGCCAGCTCGGTATCGGGCCGCCGGATGGCATACGAAGTGCTGGACACGGTGATGGACTCAGGCAGATCGTCCAGCCCCGGTGTGCGCAACGCCAGCACGTAACCGCCGTCGGCGCTGGGCCCGGCTTCCTCCAGCAGGTGCTGCAGCAGCACGCGCGCGTTCACTTCACGATTCCTCGCCGCCGCTCTTGACGTGTAGCGTCACGTCCAGGGCCATCTCCTCGGCGTCGTCCTTGTGCTTCTCAATTGCTTCACGGGCGCACGTGACTATCCGCTCGAGCAAGGTGGCGATACCATCCTCGTCCCCCGGCGGCACCGCCTGGCGCTCTAGGAGGTGGTGGGCCTTCCACCCGGGCGGCGGTGGCGGGACGGGACCGTTATCGTCGCCCACGATCAGGTTGACCAGCTCCCACGCCCGCTTGTTCCAGTTCTGCACGTCGCTCCGGGCTAGCTTGGCGTGCAGCTGCGAGGCGGCAAGCTGGTGGCGCAGATCGTCACGCAGCTCGTTGGCGGCAGCGCCGTGCTCCTTGTGTTCGGTGGACTTGCCGAGGATGTCCCAGGCGTGCCCAGCAATCTCGCGCACCGTGGCCAGGTCGGCGCCGGCACCGCGCACCACGGCCCGCAGCGGATCGGAGGCGTCGGCGGGCCACTTCTCCAACAGCGCAGTCAGCATTCCGTGCGAGTCCAGCGTCGTGTCATCCACCGCTGCTAGGCGATCGATTGCCTCCCGGGTCTCCGCCAGTCGCGCGCTGTTCTGAGCGACGAAGTTGAGCAAGCGATCGTGGAGTTGGCGCAGGTCGGTTCGCCGTTCCCCTCCCTCCACCTGCACCCGGGCCGCCCAGTCGTCCTGGGCTCGGAGGGTACGCATGCCGGGCGGATCGCTCAGGCCGAAGAGCGCCGTGCCCAGTTCGCGGGTCCGGCTCCAGGCCGCCTGTTCGAGAATCGGTGCCCGTTCCAGCAGCAAGCCGGTGCGGGCGCGGGCGTCGAGTTGCAGGTCGGTCACCGGGTCGCGCGTCGTCTCGTGGAGGATGCGGTAGCTCTTCATGCGACTGCCGAACAGCAGCATGAGGTTGCGCAACGCCGGTTGCAGCCCGTATTCCTCTTCCAGGCGCATGTCGATGGGCGCCCACAGCACCTCGTCGGCGGCCAGTTGCTCCAACACCTCGCCGATGTAGCGCGTGTCCAGCCGCAGTCGCCCGCGGGTCTGGCCCAGGTCGACAATCTCCAGCGGTATGCCCAGCCCCTTCAGAGCTGCTTGGGCGCTGTCGTCGAACGGGGCGCGGTGGTCGCCGGCGTCGGCGGCCGTCAGCATCCACTCGAGGAGTGTCCGCAACTCGGCCGGCCGTGGCTCGATCCCGAACCGCGGGTGCTGGGGATAGCGCCGGTCCAGCAGGGCCCGGGCGAAGCAATCCAGGTTCTCGTCCAGGTTGGGGTCGGGGATCGTCTCATCGACGTCGCTCACCAGTGACACGACTTCGCCTTTATCGCGGTAGGCGACGTTCAGGGCACGTTGCACTTCGGCGCGCACGGTGCGGGCCCGCTCGGCGGTGAGGTCCATGACCTGCTGGCGATCCAGGGCCGACAGCTCACCCAGCAGTGTGTCGCGTCCTTCGGTGCTGATCACGAACTCACACGCTGACAGCTCGTGCAGCGTCGTCAGCTCGTGCTTAGTGAGGTGTCGCGGCAGCCAGCACAGGGTGAAGGTCGAGCCCTCGGCCTTGCGTACGGCATAAATTCGCTGGCGGTCTTCCTCCACGGTGTGCCCGGGCTCGTCCCATGGATAGTCGATGACCACCCGGAACTCGCCCTCGCGCACCTTGAACCGCTCGTAGGGCAGCATCCGCACGTTGTCGATGCACACCGTGCCGCGCCGTTGTGTGTTGCGCCAGCGGACGGTGTAGCGGCCGTCGTTGCTCTGGCCCTGGCCGAAGCCCGACAGGCCGTCGAGCCCGAGCAGCGGCTGGAACACGCGGTGGAAGGTCTGGAACCGCCGCGCCGGGTTGTCGACGTGGCGCCGGGCCCGGGCCAGGATTTCGGCGAAGTCCGGCACGTCGGTGATGGCGCGGACAATTGCATCTCCGCCGCTGCCCGAAACCTGGATCGACGGCGCTTTCTGTGACAGCCCCACCAGGTCGCGGCCGGCAACCGACATCCGGCCGCGATCCGTGTGCCCTGCCACCTCGAAGTCGTTGAGGCGCACCAGCCGCTCGACGGTCATGCCGGAGGCGCCCCGCAGCCGCGGCGAGACTTCGCCCAGCAGGGCGGTCTTGACGAGCTGTTCCAAGGCCCGGCTGCGGTCGGAGGTGAATCCCTCCGGGCTCTCGTCCTTGACCATCGCATTGATCGCCGGCTGCAGGCGCTCGAAGTACAGCGTGCGGATAGCGCTCAGCTGCTCAACGCGGCGGCTGCCCACCACGCCCTCGCGGGGAAAGACGAAGTCGAAGGCGCTGCCCACCGGCAGGAACTCGCCCAGCGGCATGTCGCGGTTGGTCATGAGCATCTCGTACACCAGTCGCAGGGCGGTACGATCGCGCTGGAGGAGTGACGATACGTCGATGAGCATTTCGATGAGCGCCGGATGGAAGGGGAACACGTCGCGCACATAGCCCATGTCGGCGCTCTGGAGCACGATGGGTAGTACCTTGGCGTGCTCTCCGGCGATCCTGTCGACGGCCGCCTTGACCGCCGCCGGATCCCTGGACCGCAGCACCCGGTGTTTCACGATGTGGCGCAGCTCGACGTCCTCGAGAGTGGTTAGCTCATAGCGCCCCGCGTGGTGGTCCAGATGGTCGTGAAGCTGTTCCTCGTCGACCATGTCGGGGAAGAACTCGCTGAACCGGCGCTGGCGCGCCACGAACGCGGTCATGGGCACGGCCCGTTGACCGTCGGCGTGGTCGATGATGACGTTGAGCTGGTTGATTGCCTCCTTGTACTCGGGCCCGGTCTTGCCCGACAGCCACAGCAGGATCTCATCGATCAAGAACACCAGGCCGTGGTAGCCGAGGTCCTTCACGTGGCGGGCCAACCGGTGCAGTCCTTCGGCCCAGGCCGGGCTGAACCCAGCCGCCGACGGGTCACGGCCTTTGTACTCCAGGTACATCCGCGCCAAACGCTCGCGATCCTCGGTGGAGCCGCCGGCAACGGCCTCGAAGTCGGCCCGTTCGCCGACGATCCCGGCCTTGGCCAGGTTCTGCCAGAACTGGTCACCGTACTGCTCACCTTCGCGTCGGGCCTCTTCCAGCACGGATTCCACGTTGAGGAACTCGAACGGCGCGTGGCCGCGCTCCTCCAGCTCGCGGTTGACGGCCGTGTAGAGCATGCGGTCCAGGCGGCTGCCCTCGACGCTGGCGCTCATCATGTTCTCGCGCACGACGAGCAGCCTGCGCTGGCTGAGCCAGCTGCGATGTTGCCCGGCCAACTCGCCGATATGGGGGTCATCCTTCTGCCAGGCGAAGTCCTTGTTCTCCAGCAGGTAGCCCAGCACGGCCATGAAGTGGCTCTTGCCCGAGCCGAAGCTGCCGTGAATGAACCAGCCGAGGTCGTCGCCGCGGCCCGTGGTGCCCTTCATCACTTTGAGGATGCGGGCCAGCTCGGTTCGGACGCCGGGTGTCAGCACGTACTCGTCGACGAGCTCCTGAGGGGTGCTCTCGCCGCCGCGAATGCGCACCACGAACTCGAGGGCGGTGAGGTCGGTCGGGATGTTGAATACGTCGTTCAGCGTGGTGGTCATGGCGGATTGTCCTTGCACTAGTCGGGGCCGCTTCGGGCAGGTCCTTGGTTGCCGAACTGGAACGACTCGATGCGAACGCCGCGGTGGTAGTCGCAGGCGCGGGTGAGCGCGTCGGCGGAGGCAAGTCTGCTGAGGAGTCCCAGTGCGTCGAAGGGATTGCCCTTCACGGCGACATTCGGGCCGATGATGACGGTCAGTGGGTGCAGCACCAGTTCAGCGTCTGCCAGCGACTGGGATCGTCTGACACGGACTCGTTCGATCACCATTTCACCCCCTCATCGCCACGATACCCGCACCCGCCGCTGCTGTCCAGTGCTCGTCAGCGCCGCGCGCACTCCCGATGGGGATGCACGAAAGAGTTGTCAGTCAATCGGACGACCGCCCGGCGAGTGAACTCGGTGGCTCCACATGTCAAGTCACTCTCCCCTTCCGTCATTCCGGCGAAAGCCGGAATCCAGTCATGAGATTCTCCATCTTCCGCCACACGTCTGGCAAGACCTGCAGCAACGCCCACGCACTGCGTACCGTCACGGCAGCCAACCAGGATGTCCACCCTTATCTTAACATGCATCGCTGATCTCTGGATTCCGGCTTTCGCCGGAATGACGGATGGCCCGGCTGACGCAATGTCCCGCATGGCGATCCTGCCCGACACCGCTGCGGAGATCGACGTACTGGAACCTGACAACTCTATCGTGCACCCCCCGATGGGGTTGTCTTGCTGCCAGACACCGTGCCTGATAGAATCTGACGATGTCCTTCGACGAATACACATCGCACCGAATTGAGCAGTACATGGCTCGGGCTCACCAGGCGCTGGAAACGGGCCAGCTGGCAGCAGATCACGAGGACTACGTCGCTGCCGTCAACCGGGCGTACTATGCCATCTTCTACGCTGCCAACGCTCTGCTGGCGACGATGGGTCTGCAGCGCAGCAAGCACTCGGGCGTGATTGCGGCTTTCCGCCAGCATTTTGTCAGGACCGGTGTCATTGAACCGGATTTCAGCGACTCCTACGGCGAAGCCATGGGGGAACGGCACGCAGGAGATTACGGGCTTGAATCCCTGGATCAGGCCACTGCTTCCCGAAACCTGGAGCATGCTCGAGAGTTTGTGGCTCGCATTGGGCAAGCGCTGCGGGGGCTGGAAGGAAGCTCATGAGCATGACGCTGCACTTTCTGCAGACAAGGGAACAGGCTGCTGTACATGAGTATGTAGCTCAGTTGCGTGTGGCTCTGGGGGAGGCTCTGATTGGCCTGTGGCTCTTCGGCTCGAAATCACGCGGTGACCATAGCCTTGAGTCCGACATCGATTTGCTGATCGTACTGAAGGATCTGCAGCCGGAGGAGCGCTGGCGTATCCGCCGAACTGCTGCCCGATGCTCACTGGAGTACGACGTTCTGTTCAACACCCACATTCTTGATAGGGCCCGCTGGGAAGAAGAAGTCCGCTATAAGGGCACTCTCTGGCGAGAGATTCAACGGGACGGTGTTTCGCTGATGCCGGCTGCTGTCGCGTCTGGCGAATAGTCACACAGCAGCCGCACCCGGGGCGGCATCGGCCCATTGCTGCAGCATGTCTTCGGTCACGCCGGCCTCGCCGACGAGCCCCT
>CAYYVH010000110.1:0-11473 GCA_964475075.1 uncultured Anaerolineales bacterium
GCTCGCTGTCGGCGTCCCGGCAAAAGCCGCGATCGCCGGCCTGAAAACCGCGAGCCCCGCCGCGATGCGCTCAGAGATTCGCGTGGTCGCCGAGCGCAACCTGCTGGGCGATTGTTACAACGCCAACCGAGCACCCACGCCCGCCGACCGGCCGACGTAGTGCGTGAAGCACACCCGCCGCGCCTGGAGTTCGCTCCGCACACCCGCAAGTGCCTCGGGCGGATCCACTCGCGCGGCCAGGTCTCTCACCTGGTTGAGCGGCAGCCAGCGCCCGTGCAGGGGCCGAATGTCGGCCTGCTGCAGCAGTGCGAGGAACTGGGCAACGTCGAGCGCTGAATGGCGCTCGGTCAGCGATTCGGTCGCGCCAATGTCGACTGCCCGCGATGGCGTGGCCGAGTCGTGGCGCAACTGGACAGCGAACTCCTCCGGGAGCACGATCCGCCGCTGATCGCCGTGCTTGTCCGGCGGGGGAACCAGGAAGATCAGACCGAGAAAAAGCAGGTGCTCGGTGACCGAGATGGGATCCCGCCATGGTTCGCGGATGGAATCGGCTCGCCAGGGCCGATAGGGCCGCACCGGCCCGAATCGGCCGACGAACTGGTGCATCGCGATGTCGCGCCCTGAACCCAGCAGCACATCCAGAGCAGCGGTCTCGTCATCGGTCAGAGACCGGATCAGCCGGTGGAAGCCCCGCTCGTCACACAGGCGCCCAGTGAGCGCCTCGACGAGGTGGGCCTTGCGCGATTGGGCGCGGAGATCGAACGCCCGGGCGCGGGCGATCGCGTGGAGCATGCGAACCGGCGTCGCGGCGAGAGCGTCGGCCAGATCCACTGCCTCATCCCCCGTACGTCAGGCGTGCCGACGGGGCCGCTGGGCACCACGTGAGCGCAACCGGCGATCGGCCGTGCGCAGCGGCGGGCGCGTCAGCGGCATGCCACTCGTCTCGTCTGGCCAAGGCCTTGGGTGGTCTTTCGCCCCGTGCCCGCGAACAGCGCGAAGTCGCCCAGAACGTTCAGTGCGTGGATCAAGTCCGAGTCGCCGGAGTGAATGTCGAACTGGCAGATGCCCGTGAAGCCAGTGAGACTCTCTCGGCGACGGAGCTTCGCCTTCCGGGTTTCCAGACGGAACCGGCCGGTCTCCATACCGGACTCGGCAAGCTCCATCAAACCACTTGGCAGCTCGATGCCGGAGAACTCCTCCCACTTGCGCAGATGGCTACCGAAGACGCTTCGGGGCAGCGGGAAGGTGAGGTGGATGTCGCCCGTGTGGAACGTCGTCGGCGACGCGAATCGGAGGCATATGCGGCGGTCGCAAGCTGCCGTCTCGAACACCTGCTCATAACTCGACACCTCGGCCCAGCCATCACTGGCCTCGGGATCGGCGGTGATGTCGGCCACGACGAATGGCTCGCCGTCGATGGGTACCGCGGCATCGTAGGCCTGCACGCCGGTCAGGACCTCGCTCAGCGCGGCAAACACCTCTTCTGTCAGCACCGTGTAGCGCACGCGGTACAACTCGTCGGCCAGTGCCAGCCGGCGCCCGTCCATCGTCGCCCAGCGGCCGCTGAGCGTGGACACCGTGTAAGGGCGCACACCGCTGCCGGTGTGGAGCCGATCGGCAAGGCTTGCGTCGGCATGCGCCAGGAGATTCAAGAGGAGTCCCTGCAGCGAGCGGCCGAGCGTGTCGCCCACCTGGCAGCTACGTACCGGTTGCAGCCGGACAATGAAGCTGGCAAGCATGGGATGTGATCACACCTCTGGAGGGCGATCGCGGCAACGGAGCACCCGCGGCGCGATCAGCGACGCCCCACGGGTTGGCAACGAAACAAGCGGTTTCCTCCCGGCCTGTTAGCCGTCAAGGCGTCCAGGGGTGAGGGAAAAGACAGACGTCAAAGCGTCACTCCCCCACCATGAACGCAGCGTTGTGCACGCCGACAGTACATCCAAAGGAGGAACCCCTCGTGTATGCAAGCCAGTATACCACGACCTCGCGAGTTGTCCACACGGTGTTCGCGCACGCTGGAAATACGGAGGACCTGTGAGGTCGCCGACTCGGCATCTCAGCACTATGAAACCGTCCCCAAAGTCGATCGCTTCCTTTCAGGACCGGCCGGGTATCTGCCCCTGCAGGTCGGGGATGTGCTCCCGAGTGGACGGCCGCATGCTACGATACGCCGGTTGCGAACCCCGTGTCGCCGGGCGCCAGCTGCCGGCAGCAGATCGCCCTCACCACCGGCCGATGGGCCCTGCACCCGATTGAGCTCATCGCAGCGAGCCTGGAAGACCCCCGGTGATCTGGATGGAGCGGCCGGGTCGACCTCAACTGGATACGCCGCCACTACCAGTTCGAGGCAAAGGGCACGAACAGCTCGACCAGCCAGCGATCCTCAACGGAGAGGACGGTTTCGCCCCGCGTGGATCCGTAGCGCGCCACGATGCGCAGGGGGCCCGGCTCCTGGTCGGCGACCAGGGTAGCTCGTACACGGCCGTTGACTGTGGGCAGGACGATCGTCCGGCTGCCCTCAAGGAACCTGCCCCGCTCTGCGGCAAGCTCGATCGGCCACCCGTCAGCCACCGGGTTGGCGCACCCGTCCAGCACGTTCACGGCGACCGTGGTGCTGCCACTACGGCGCACCTTCATCGGATCGGTCGAGACGGCGAGCGAAGCCGGCGGACCCGGCACGATGACCACGATGGTCTGGCCCAAGAGCCCGCCCGACCCCGCACCGATGCTGGCCCGGCCTGCTAGGCGCCCGGCGTGCAGGGCGACCGAGGCCAACCCGTCCACCGTGGCCGATTCGGGGGCGGAGAGAGTTCCCAACGTAGTCGACCAGCGAACCTCCGTGCCGTCGGCGACGGCATGACCCACGCGATCGGTCACCTCTGCCGCGAGCATCGTGAAATCCTCGGTGCACGCGCTCAACGTGGCCGAGTCAGCACGCACGGTGATCTGCGCCGGGACACCGGGCACCACGCGGGTCCAACTCTCGTCGCTATTGTCGGGCGTGTGGCTCTCCGGGTCGCGGCTGGAGACCTCCACGCGGTGGCGGAAGTAGGTGCCCAGAGCAACCCCATCCAGCACGCGAGCAACCAACTCGTAGCGCCGCACGCCGCCAGCCGCCAGTGCGTCCAGTTTCCAGCGAACGCGTCCGTCGAGCAGCACCAGGCCCACGGGGTCGGTCCTGACGACCTGCACACCCTCCGGCGGGTAGCTGACGAGCTCAACGCCGTGCGCCGTATCTTGACGGGAGGCATTCCTGATGGTGATCTCGTAGGTCAGCTCCTCGCCCGGCGCGACAGTCTCGGGCCCCGCCACCTCAACCGTGAGGTTGACGCCGTGCAGCCGCACACCGCCGTCACTTCGCTCGTTATTGGCCGGCTCGATGTCGTGAATCCGGGATCCGATGGCCACCTCGTTCTCGATCACGGACTCCGGAAGCGCCTCGGGCTCGATGGCCAGCCATAGGCGCAATCCCTGGTTGAGCCCAAAGGGCCCATCGAACGTCCACACAACCTGACGCGATTCCCGGTCGAACTTCCCCACGGGCTGGAGTACGGTGCCCAGGTTGGGCTGCCAGTGATCGTAGCGCGTCAAAGCCGGCAAGGTGTCGGTGATGCGCACCGGGCCGACCTCCGTGAGCAGCTGGAGGTTCCCAAAGGCGATGTCGTAGGCAAGCTGGCCCCCCGGACGGAGCGAGCTGGCCTCCGCGTCGAGGGAAATCGTCGCGAACAGATCGGCAGCGTACACGTGTGCCGTCTCCGTGCGCTCAAGATCCTCCGACGAGCCCTCCGCCGTCGTCGTGGTCACCGCGCTTCGGAAGAACAGCGCGTCGAACCCGGACCACGAGTGGCCGCGGTCCAGGGCACCGGTCAGAGCAATCGTAACTGCATCCCCAGCGCTCAGATCGCCCAGGCGCCACGCCCGTTGGTGATAACCGTCGCCCGGAGGCTTGAGCAGGCCGGGGGGCACACCGTCGGCATCGGTGATCTCGCGCGAGGCGGCAACGACCTCCGCGGTGAGGGGATCAGGCAGCTCGGAAGCCAGAACAACATCCCGTGCCGTCGCCAACCCCCGGTTCCGGGCAGCCAGCGTGAAGGTCAGATGCTCCCCGGGATACGTCTGCGTCTGCCGCGCCCGGCCTCGCGGGCCCGCGACTTCGGCCAAGGCAATGCCCAGATCGGCCGGGCGCAGCGAGATTGGATACTGGGCGCGGAGGCCCCCCGCCGATGCGGTGAGTGAGTACTCGCCCGATGCTGCTCCGGCCCTGTATTTCGTCGAGGCCACCCCCCCGATGGTTGCAACCGAGGAAGGAGTCAACACGCCGCCGTCGCCCCAGAAGAGCACGGTGCGGACCTCGTTCGACAGGTTTCCGAAGCGATCAGTCAGCCGGGCCCGCACATCCGTCACCCCGTCGTCCACCGGCAGGATAGGTTGGTCGACCAGGAGCCACAACCCCTCCGGCGGCCCCGGCCGGAATTCGACGAGGGCTGTCCCGGTGACCGCTCCGACAGTGGCCGTCACCACGGCCTTCCCCGCCACCCCATTCTGCCAGTGCACGGTAGCCAGACCACCGCTCAGCGCGGCGGTCGTCGGGCTGATCACGCCGCGTGCAGGCGTGAGGGTAACCGAGATGCCGTCCCGTGCCGGGTTGTCGTACTCATCGCGCACGGCCAACCGCAAGGGCACCGACTCGTCGACCCGCACTGAGGACGACGCCGGCGTCACGGTGATGGCCGCCGGCGGACCGGCAAGGAAGGAGACCAGCCGGTGGGTGATGATCTCGCCGGCCTTGGCGCTCACCTTTGCCGACCCGGCCAGGCGCCCCGTTTCGAGCGTCGTCGTGACCGCTCCGTCGCACGTCGTGAGGCTGGAGGTGCCCAGCCGCCCCAGCGTCGTATCCAGGAGCACGGCCGTGCCGTCAGCCACGAACTCACCCGTGGCGTCGACCACCTCCGCGACCACGGCGCCCTGCACAGCGCCGACCTCCAGGGTAAGGGGCACCGTCAGGGTTATGATCGCCGGCGGCCCGGGCTCCTCCCCAGCCCGTACAGACGGCACCGATCGCGCCATGGCCAGTCCCGCACCGGCAGTCAGCGCGTTGAGAACGGCCAGCGCCGCGCCGAGGACCAGTGCCCCGCACGCCAGCGCCACCGACCACTTCGAGGATTGCACCATGCTATCCGGTCACAAAAAGGGAACCCGGCACAAACCAACCGGGCAGGGGGTAATCATAGCACAGTGAAAAAGCCCGGCGCCCGTTGTCGAGAGCGACCGCCACCAGTATTGACGCGTGAGAGTGCCGCTTGTTACGTGGTAACCTGAACATGTGATCAGCCCATCGCCAGGCGCGACAAGGCGCTACCTCCATATGACAGCACGGCAGAAGGAGCAACGGCTCTCGTGATCGCAGGGCACGTCGCTGGTGTTCAAGGGGCAGGCGCCGCTCTTCTCGCGGTGCAGTGCCTTGCCGAGCGCGTCGAGGCCCGTTGAGATCACACCCTTCGGTACGACTGCTTCGATGAGCGACGGGCCGGACCTGTGCTCCTGCGCAGCCCGAAATGCGTCTCCCATCTCCTCGGACGTATCGACCCGCCAAGCCCGGCCGCCGCCGACCAGGTCGATGACCCGGGAGTAGTCCCACTGCCGAATGTCGTTGAACTCGCCGTCGACGAAGATTCGCTGCATCCCGTAGCCGCTGTTGTTGAACAGGACTACGATCGCGTTTGAGCCCCACGACACGAGGTTGGAGAACTCGAGTCCGGTCATCTGGAACGCACCGTCTCCCACCAGGACCACCGGCCGGCATTCGGCGTCGGCCAGCTGTGCGCCAAGGGCTGCGGGTACAGCGAAACCCATCGTGTTGTAGAACGTTGGGGCCAGGTAGCCATTCTCCCGCCGGACGGTCATGAACAGGGAGCCATAACAGGCATCACCAGTGTCCGCGACGATCATGGTCTCGCCGTCCAGGTGCGCGTTGATCTCCGCCAGATAACGATCCATCAAGTTCGGGCTATCCCTGAGGTCCGCCGCAGGAAGCACCGGCCAGTCCGGGGACGACTCGACCTCGACGACCTCCTCTGCGAGCCGCGTCACGAAATCGTCCAGCGCGATGTGTGATGCGAAGCGCATGTACCCGTCACCCACCCATCCGGACTTGGCGATCAAGAGCCGGTCGCGCGTCAAGTTGGCCGTGCTGGCGCCGCAGTTGACGTCCGTTACCTTCATCCCGAGCATGACGACCAAGCCTGCCCCCTCCACGACCTGCCGGATTGCCGTGCTCTGGCTGATCACGCCGGCGTACATTCCGAGGACCCCCGGTTCAGTCTCGTCGAATACGCCCTTGCCGAGCACGCTCGTGGCCACAGGGATGTGCCGTGCCGTCATGATCCGCCGTACCTGAGGCTGGAGCCCGTAGCGGCCGACTTCGACGCCCGCGAGGATGACCGGGTTGCGGGCGGAGCACAGGCGTTCCACGAAGAACGCAACTGCCTGCTCGATGCCCTCCGCGTACGGCTGCCCTGACAGGCCCGCATCATCGGCCACCGGAATCTCAGCATTCATCAGGTCCGTCGGTATCTCCAGGTAGACTGGGAGCTTCGCCCTCATGGCGTGGGTGGCCGCCTGCCGGATCATGGTCGCGGCTGCCGCGGGAGACTCGATGCGCAGCGCCAGATCCGTGATGTGGCGATATGCTTCGAGCTGCGACGACGCGTGCTTCACGAAGTGATGAGTGGCAGGAGCGAAAGGAGGCACCGCGGCTCCGGAACCGGTCCGAGGCCCCCCGCTGATGACCAACAGGGGCGAGGATTCGGCGTGCGCACAGGCGACACCGTTCATGGCGTTGAACCCGCCCACGCCGTAGGTGACCAGGAGCACTCCGAGCCCAGCGGACCTCCCGTAGGCGTCAGCGCTCAGTGCGGCACAGGGCTCATGGGTGGCAACCACCGGCTCGATACCGGGCGTTGCCTCCATGGCCTTGTACAGCGTCAGGACATAGTCCCCCGGTATGCCGAAGCAGTGCCGCACACCGAGGTCTCGCAGGTAGGAGAACAGGAAACGACCCAACGGCTCGGTATCGCTTCCGCCGGTCGAGCCACGCCGATCTCTGATTGCCATGTCGCTCTCCGCACGGTGGCCGGCAATGTCTGTGCGTTGCACCTGAACGGTCCGTTCGTACCGGTTCACGCCCACGACGCAGGCCCATCAGCACGGACGAATGGCGGCCCCCATCACGGAGACGGGGACCGGTGAAATCCGCCGGGCTGGTCTGCAAACCGCTACAGACGCGGACGCTGCTCACTCGAGGACATGGATGTTCCTCGTGACACACATGTCCTTGAGGATCTTGGGCCACACGGTGACGCTGACCTCGCCGAGGTGCGCCGTCCGGAGCAAGAGCATATACGTGCGAGACTGCCCGATGCCACCGCCGATGCTGAGCGGGATCTCGTTGTTCAGGATCGCCTGGTGGTACGGCAGATCGAGGAAATCCATCTGGCCGGCCATCTCCAGCTGCTTCACCAGGGTCTCGGCATTCACGCGGACACCCATCGAGGTCAGCTCGTGGCGCCGCTTGGTCACCGAGTTCCAGACGAGGATGTCGCCGTTGAGACCGTGCATGGGCCGGCCGTCGGCGGACACCGTCTCGGTGATCCAGTCGTCGTAGTCCGCGGCCCGCATCTCGTGCGGGTAGCCGTCCTCCAGCGGCCAGCCAACTCCGTAGATGAAGATCGCCGGGTGCTCCTGCAAGATGGCCGTCTCGCGCTGCTTGCGCGGCAGGTCGGGGTACCTGTCCAGGATGTCCTCGGCATGAATGAACGTGAGCTCATCGGGCAAGTCGGGATACTTGTCCGTCTTCAGCTGGGGGAAGAGCTCTTGGACGTGCACCTCCGCACCCTTCAGGACCTTCCAGATCCTCTTGACCACGTCCGTCAGGTAGTCCAGGTTGCGCTGCTCCTCGGTGATCACCAGCTCCCAGTCCCACTGGTCCACGTAGGCGCTGTGGTCGTGGTCCAGGAAGTAGTCCTTGCGTACCGCGCGCATGTCGGTGCAGAGACCCTCGCCGACCGCCATCCCGAACTGCTTCAGCGCTGGCCGCTTCCACTTGGTGGCCGCCTGTACTACTTGGGCATCGATGGGGTTCTTGTCGTAGTCGTTCGAGATGTGGAAACCGATCGGCGTCCGAGAACCGTCGCGGTCCAACATGTCGTTCACGCCGCTCTCGACGTCCACGATGAGGGGGACCTGAACCATCGTGAGGTTCAACTCCTCGCACAGACCCGCCTCGATGTAGTCCTTCGCCGCAAAGATAGCCTTCTGCGTGTCCTTCCGGTTCAGCAGAGGCATGTAGTCGTTCGGCAGGATCTTCTCCAGCTCCGCATAGTCGCCGATGCCAGGGCCGGCCAGATCCGCTTGCTTGTCCGTCATTGCTTGCGCTCCGGAGTCAGTAATGGATAAGGGATGTTACGACGCGCTATACTACCATCAGACTACACAGGTCGCAACATGACCTTGGCTCCGGGCACCCCTCACTCCGCCCGCCACGCTACCGGCAGGAAGGCTCGAGACACGGCGCGGCTGACCTCTGCCCAGGCGGCGAAGTTCGTCCCCTCACCGTCGCCCACGTGCATGACGTTGATGACCGTGCCCGGCCCCAAGTAGCGCGTCCCGACGAGGATCTCGACGGCGCTGGCGCCCGGCAGATCCCCAACCCACCGCAGGCTGCGCGATGCCGCGTCCCACTGCGGCGCCGGGCCCCGTGAAGCTAAGAGCGCGCCGGGGGCGAGCTCCAGACCGGGCGCCAACGCATCGGTGACCTCTACGGTGGCGGAATCCGATCCAGCATTGACAGCACGCAGGGTAAAGGTGACCACCTCCCCCGGCAGGGCCACGGGCCGCCACGCCCATTTCATGGAACCTGTGAAGTCCGTGGCGCGTACGGTCTGCGCCCGAGCCAGATCGAGCGGCGCCAGCCCCGGTGCCCGAACACCGGCCCGGGTCAGGAGCCGTGCCCCCACCTCGAGCGCCGGGCTCAGGCGTGCCGTCCAGCTGAGGACGTGCCGCTCGTTGGGGCGCAACCGCCCGGACCAGACCAGCTCACCCGTTGTAGCGTCGCGGCGAAGACCCCCACTCGTGGAGCCCGGCACGAGATCCACGGCGTCGGGGAGCAAAACTCGCGCCGCTACGCCTCGCGCCTCGACATCCCCCTCGGCCAGCAAGATGAGACGACCGCCGACCGCCCCTCCCGCGATCGGCGTGATCGGCTCGATTGCCAACGTGCTCTGGTCGAGCCGAAATCGGTTCACTACCACCCCCGCCGCGCGGGAGTACGTCAGCCCGCCCGCCGATAGCTCCACCGTGTGCGTCACCGTGCTGTTGAGCCCGAGGGACATGCCCAGGTGCGCACCGAAGGTCAGCCACTCCCAGCCTCCCGGCGAGTTGACGGTAAGTGATCGACCAGGCGGCACTTGGTCCGGCGGCACAAGCAACGTCGATTCGTCGGCGAACTGGAGCCCAATGACGGCGCCAGCCGCATCCACGCCCGACCCGTAGGCAAGGCGCACATCCCCGGACGGATCGAGCACAACCGCGAACGCCTCGTCGAGCTGTGCGGCGGGCCATGTGATCGTGACGCCCGCTGCGCCCCGGCGCACGAGGGGTGGCTGCGCCAACCGGCCGGACCGCCACAGGGGGGCAATGGCCGGGACACCCGGACCCCCGGGGCCCAACGCCGGCTCGGCCACTGGCTCAGGCGGCAAGAAGGTCAACAGTCCGTCGTCGGTCACCCAGGTCTGGGTGTAGGCAGCCGTGTCGAACGGAAACAACAGGCCCAGGTCCACCGGGCCCCGGGCGCCCGATTCCGGATCGGGCGGCAGCCTCACCGGCACCCCACCCATCCTCACCCGGGCGGAGGATTCCGTCCATGTGAAGGCGCCACTTGCCGGGCTCACGTCCACGGACCAACGCACTACGCCCGGCGAGAGTTCGATCCTGCCCCCGCTCGCGCGCACGCTTTCCGCCTCGACCACTACCGCCGAGGGAAGAAAGCACCGTGCGTCTACCTTTGCCGGCGCGTCGCCATGGTTCCCGACGAGCACAGTGGCGGTCACCACCTCACCCGACCGCGGTCGGGTGGACAGCAACACGGTCCTCGACGCCGCGAGGTCCGGCCGCTCGACCTCGAGCACGCCCACCAGGCGCAGCGGCACTTCCGGCACGAAGCCGTCGGTCAGGGTGACGGTCACGGGTCGCTGCCCCTTCGCCCCCGCCGACACTCGGAGCGGGAACCGCACGACAGTCTGGCCGTTTGCGGATACGCGGCCCCGCCACGTCAGGTAGCGCGCCGCCGGATCGTGCGTCAGGGATGATCTGGGCCGAGCCTCGACGTCGGGTGGCAGCGCCAGGACCGCGGAAGCCTCGGCTGCCAGCAGGCCCTCGTTGCGGACGGTCAGGCTGACGGTCAGCCGCTCTCCCGCCAACACCGTCCTCGCTGCCGGGTCAAGGCGTGATAGCGAGAGGTCGGGCCCCCCCACCAGCACTGCCGCCCGACGTGTAGCGAGCCCGCCAGCTCCGTCCAGCAACGTCGCCGACAGGAGGTGGTGCGTCCCCAGTCCCGGCGGAAGCCGTCCGCCCAGGGTGACCGTGACCGGTACTCCTGGCGCCAGGTCTCCCAGCCACCGTGCACGACCGTCACCGGATTCCCAGGTAACCTGCCCTGATGTGGCCGACAGACTATCGCTGATCACGCCCATGGCCGAGGGGAGCTCGATAACGGTCGTCGCCCCGGCCGCCGTCACCGGGCCGCGATTGACCAGCCTCAGCGTGGCGGTGACGGGCCCACCAACCACCAGGCGCCGCGGCGCCACGAACAACGTCGACGGATCGAGGTCCGGCGTCAAGGACCGCAAGGCAGTTGTGTCCGTGATCGTGCCGCCGTGTGCGCGGAGGGTGGCGGTGACCGGCAACGGTTGCCCGCCGGGCCAGGGCCCCGTCAGGCGGGCAGCGAAGCGGAAGGTCTGGCCTTCCCCCGGGGCGAGGGAGCCCGACCAGGACAGACCACCCGCCCCGCCGCGCTCCAGCCCGTCGGGCCCCGGATCGAGATCCAGCGGCCGAGCGCCGTTGACGCCAAGCTCGACCGGTACCGCGGCTCTTCCCGCACGGATCCGGAGGGTCATGCGCGCGGCTTCTCCTGGGGCCAGCAGCTCTGGCTCCGAGGCCAGACTGAGCTGCGGCGGCTCGAGCCAAGCGATCGACCGATCGAGCAGCACCGCCAAGGCCGCGCGAGCACCCGCGCTCTCCGGCCCAAACGCAAGATACAGCCGCCGCCCCACGCCGTCGCTTGCCGCCAGGGCAGCCGCCCGCCCGTCCGAATACAACAGCACCGGTGCAACGCCGGCGCCTTCGGGGCCCGAAGCCGGCGCCACGGCGTCGGGCGCCAGCCGCGCACCCTTGGGGTGACCCGGCGGCCAGTCCA
>CAYYVH010000111.1:0-11388 GCA_964475075.1 uncultured Anaerolineales bacterium
TGGAAGCCGGCGACCAGCTCCTGCTCCGCCTCCGGCAGGTCGAAGGGCGCCCGGTTCGTCTCGGCTACGGCTGTGATGGCGTAGATGAGAAACCCCAGTGGCTGCAGCACAACGAACGGCAGCGTCCTCTGCTGATCCACGATGTCCACGATGGACATCGTGCCGGCGATCATGACCACACCGATCAAGCTGATGCCCATCGCCAGCTCGTAGCTGACCATCTGCGCCGAGCTGCGTAGACCTCCGAGTAGGGAGTACTTGTTGTCGGAGGACCAGCCGGCCAGCACGATGCCGTAGACGGCGAGGGAGGACACACCCAACACATACAGGAGCGCCACGTTGAAGTCGGCAAGGTAGAGCGGAATAGACTTCACCTCACCGTGCCAGGTGACCGTAATCGGATCACCCACCGGGATCACCGCGAAGGCCATGACCGCCACCACCACGCTGAGAACGGGTGCCGCGAAGAAGACGACGCGTTCCGCACTGGCCGGCGTGATGTTCTCCTTGAACACGAGCTTGATGCCGTCGGCCACCGGCTGCAGCAGCCCGAACGGCCCAGCCCGATTGGGCCCCAACCTCGACTGCATCCGGGCCACGACCCGGCGTTCGAAGTAGGTGGCGTAGGCGAAGCCGGCAAGCAACCCGACCAAGAGCACCACGCTCTTGATCAGGTTGACACCCAGGACAAACACGTCCACTACCACACCCCCCCGATCATCCTCCGGCTGTCACCCATCACGCCTGTCTTTGGCTCAGCCCGACTGATAGCTGATAGCTGATAGCCGATAGCCCAAACAGGGCCAGCCATACGGCGATTCACAACTTCCACCTACGCCGGTTCCACCGTCACCCCGACCGTCGACGCACCCTCCATGACGGTCGCGACCGGCGTTTCCCAGGCCAACCCCTCCGGCACGAGCACCACGCCGGGCGTCAAACCATCGCCCAAGCGCAGCTCACCCACAATCGCCCCGTGTGCACTGGCCACCCGCACCGGCATACCTTCACGCAAGCCACGCGGACCGGCGTCGAAGGGGCTCATGACCACGTGCGGCAACGGCGTGAGGGGGTGCAGTATCCGTGAGGGCGCAACCAGAGCACCGGCATCGTAGAGCCGAGTCGTTCGCACCAGGATCAGGTCTTCGACTGACGCAGCGGGTCTCGGGCGCCAGCCGAGGCCCACAGCCCCAGCTCTCTCCAGGGGCCAGACGCACCCCCGGCCGTGCATGTTTGTGTAGCGGGTGCCTTCGTAAACCACGTCGCGGCCGCTCGCGGTCGGGGAAAACGGCAACAGCAGATCCCCCGGCGACGGAGCCGGAGGTGAGCCGAGCACATCGTAGGTGAGCCCGGCGTAGATGGGCACCGCCCGCGCGATCTCGTCCATGACGTCGGCCGCACTGCCGTAGGCCTCGGTCACACCGAAACGCTGGCCGAGGTCGCGGAGGATAGCCCAGCCGGGCCTGGACTCGCCCACGGGTGCAGCCGCCGCGTCGAAGCGCTGCACCCGGCGCATCAGGCTTGTGAAGGTTCCATCCCGCTCGAGCGACGACCGTGCCGGCAGCACAACGTCGGCGCGTTGGACAGTATCGGTCGGGAAGAGCTCCTGCACGACCAACAGGTCGAGTCCCGCCAACGCTTGGGCGTCACCCACATCGTCACCCGCGGGATCCGTGCCCAGCACGTACAGGGCCCGAACGCCGCCACGGAGCATCTCGGCGGCGTCCAGGCCGGGGCTCTTCGGCGGTGGGGCAGGCCAGTGCGCAGCGAGCGCCGCGCGTGCCGTCGGATCCGTTACCCGGCGGTACCCCGGCAGCCAGTCGGGCAGCAGGCCCATGTCGGCGGCACCCTGGCTGTTGGCATGCGGCCCGACGGCCAGCAAACCGCTGTTGGCCCGCCCGATGTGCCCCATGGCACTAACGAGTGCTGCCGCGGGCTGCACCAGGCCCAGCGCAGCCGCCTCACGGCCAAACAGCACCAGCAGGCTCTGTGCGCCCGCGATGGCCGCCACGGCACGATCCAGGTCCGCGTTCCGGATTGGATGGACACCCGGGAGCACCTCGCTGCCGATTGGGCCCAGCGCCTCGCGTAGCCCCCTGACATCCACCACCAGGCCATCGCCGGCGCGCTCGAGCACGCCACCAAGCAGGGCCGCAAGCAGCGAGTCCTCGGCACCGTAGCGATAGCGGAGGACGGCCGTCGCGTGACTATCCAGCTTCTGGGGTCGGCCGCCGAGCACGATGACCTGCGCCCCGTTCCGGGCTGCCTTGAACAGATGGAGGAACAGGACCGGTGCCTCTTCCTCGACGTCGAGTCCGACAACCAGAACCGTCGTGCCCTCCCCGAGAGCCGCCAGGGTCGTCCCCTCACCGGCACCGGCGCGCGCAATCGTGTCATCGCGCACAATGCCGGGGCGGTGATCTACGTTGTTCGAGCCTATGACAGACCGCAGAAAGCGCCCGAAGAGATACAGGTCCTCGTTGGGCACACCGTCGCCGGCGATCCCGCCGATCGCCGCCGGTCCGTGTCGATCGCGGATCTTGTGCAACCGGTCGGCCACGACGCCGAGAGCGTCCCCCCAACTTGCCGGTGCCAACTCGCCGCCCCGCCGCACGAGCGGGCGGCGGAGCCGGTCGGGGGCTGCGGCGAAGTGGTGAGCGAAGCGGCCCTTGTCACAGATCCAAATGGCGTTCACGTCTTCATTCGCGCGCGGCATGACTCGCATGACCCGTCCGCTACGCTCGTCGTAAGTGACGTTGCAGCCCACGGCACAATGCACACACACTCCCGGTCGAGAGACCACCTCCCACACCCGTGCCTCGTGTCGGAAGTCCTTGGTGGTCAGTGCCCCCACCGGGCAGATGTCCGTAGCATTGCCGGCGAAGTACGAGTCGAAAGGTGGATCGGAGAAGGTGATCACCTCCATCGCGCGGGACCGGCGCGTGAACCCCAGCACGCTGTCGGCGGCGACCTCGTCCTGGAACCGAATGCAACGACCACACAGCACGCACCGCTCACGATCCAGGACGACAAGCGGACCGCACGGCGCAGGCTTCGGAAAACGGAGCTTGTCGCCCCAGGCGAACCTGCTCCGGCCGGAGCCGTGGCGCATGGTCAAGTCCTGCAGGGAGCACTCGCCGCCCTTGTCGCACACGGGGCAATCCAGCGGATGGCTGGTCAGCAGGAGCTCCAGCACCGCCCGTTGCGCCTTGACCACCACGTCCGTCGCAGTGCGCACGACCATCCCCTCGTTCACCACTGTCGTACAGGAGGTGACGAGCGTGGGCGCGAAACGAATGACGGGCTCACCGTTCTCGTCGCACACCGGCTCACCCGTCTCGCGGTCCCGCACCGGTGCGCCAACCTCGACGAGGCACATGCGACACATTCCCACCGGCTCCAGCCGCGGATGGTGGCAGAAGACGGGGATATCGATGCCAATTGTGCGTGCGGCGTCCACCACGTTCGTGCCCGCGGGCACGGAAACGGGTTGGCCGTCGATTGTGATGGTTACCCGTGCGTTTCCGTCGGTATCGGTAGCCATGGTGGATCCGGAACGTCAACAGTGACTCGATACAGGCTATCAGCTATCAGTCATCAGCTATCAGTCCCGGTCCTCGCTGACTGATGATCGAGACCGATAGCTGACAGCTGATAGCCGATAGCCCGGCTCCTCAACTCACCCACAAGGATAATCTACCGCCCATCCACGTATCTCTCGTACTCCTCCGGAAAAAGCGCCAGCGTCGCGCGGGGCACCGCCAGCGCGAACTCCCCCAGCGGGCAGAGGCACTTGCCCTCGACCTGCCGCACGATGTCGGCCAGGAGGCCCAAGTCCGCGCGCCCTGCCGCTCCACTTCGGACGCGCTCGATGACCTTCTTCATCCAGTACGTGCCCTCGCGGCAAGGCGAGCACTTGCCGCAGCTCTCGTGCTCGAAGAATCGGGTGGACCTATCCGCCACCCATACCATGTCGGTCGTTTCATCCATCACGATGAGCGAGGCCGAGCCCAGATCCGAACCCGCCTTCCCAACCGATTCCCAGTCCAGCGGAAGGTCCGGCACGACACCGGCCGGCAACGGCGGCGCCGAAACACCAGCCGGCAGCATCGCTTTCAGCTGCCGGCCCTGCCAGACCCCGCCGGCCAACTCCAGCAGCTCGCCGAAAGGGGTGCCCAGTGGCAGCTCGTAGTTGCCCGGCCGCTCGACATGGCCCGACACGCTGAACACCTTGGTGCCGGCACTCTTCTCGGTGCCGATAGCGCGGAACCACTCCGCACCGCGGGCCAGGATCTGCGGCACGTTGGCCAGCGTTTCGGTGTTGTTGACCACCGTAGGCTGGCCGAACAGACCCTCCACCGCTGGGAACGGCGGCCTCTTGTGCGGCTCACCCCTCCGGCCCGACAGTGAATTCAAGAGAGCCGTTTCCTCGCCACAGATGTAGGCGCCGGCACCCAACGCGACTCTGACCGTCAGCCCGAAACCGGAGCCGAACAGGTTCTGGCCCAGATAACCCGCCGCGCTAGCCTCCTCGATTGCGCGCTCGAGAGACTCCATCTCCTTCCAGAATGCGCCCCGGCAGTAGATGTAGACCCATTCAGCGCCCACGGCATAGGCGGCAATGGCCGCTCCCTCGAGGATCTGGTGGGGATTCGCAAGCGTGATCTCGCGATCCTTGAATGCCCCCGGTTCGGATTCGTCGTTGTTGACCACAACGTATTTCGGTTGGGGTTCCCTTGGCACGAAGGACCACTTGATTCCGGTGGGGAAGCCGGCGCCACCACGGCCCCGGAGGCCCGAGGCCTTGACGAGATGGATGACCTCCCCCGGCGCCATCTCGGTCACCGCTCGCCGCAGCTGTTCGTAGCCTCCGTGCCGCGTATATACATCGAGCCGGTGCAGCTCGGGTATCTCCCGATGGCGCAAAACGACGTGCTGCTCACCCATTGCCGCGGACCTCACCCCTGGTCGACGGTGGGCCTCCGCCCAGTGGCCGGCGGCGAAGTGGGCCGTCCGCCGCCTGCTGGCGCAGATCCGCGATGATCTCGTCGAGGCGGTCGGGCGTCAGATCGTAGTAGTACTCGAGGTTGACCTGAATCACCGGTGCCCGGTTGCAGGCCGCCACACACTTCGTGGTGCGCACCGTGAATAGACCATCCTCGCTGGTTTCGCCGACCCTCGTGCCGAGCTTCTCGCACAACACGGGCAGGAACTCATCCGCACCGCGCAGCGCGCACGGGAGATCGTTGCAGTAGTGCACGACAAAGCGGCCATGGGGCCGCTCCATGATCAGCGCGTAGAAGCCCACGAGGCCGCGAACGCGGGTCGGGGGCATATCGAGCAACCCGGCCACCTCCTCGATCGCATCGGCCGTCAGCCGCCCGTAGGCCGCCTGTGCCAGGTACAGGAGCTCGACCACCGCCGAGGCCGGATGATCGGGTGGGTGCTTGGCCATGGCCGCCTCGATCTCCTCCGGATAGGTTCGCTGCAACACCTCCGCCGTCACCCACCACCCCCAAGTCCCAACCAACCTTCCGCCCCCGACTGATAGCTGATAGCTGATAGCTGATTGCCCAGGTGAGTCCAGACTACCGATGTCCGGCCAAGTCCCCTCACCGATCCACCTCGCCCATCACCGGATCCAGGCTCGCAATCGCCGTCACCAAGTCCGCCACGAGTCCACCCTTGACCAGCGTCCCCAAGGCCTGCAGGCTCGCGAAGGTCGGCGACCGCATGTGAACGCGCCAGGGCTTGCCGGTGCCGTCGGAAACGACGTACATACCCAGCTCCCCCCGCGGTGCCTCGACACATGCGTAGGACTCCCCGGGCGGAGGCCTGAGTCCCTCCGTCCAAAGCTTGAAGTGGTGGATCACGGCCTCCATGCTTGTGGCCAGCTCCTCCTTGGGCGGCGGCGCGACCTTCCTGTCGTCGGTGATGAACGGCCCAGCCGGCAGGCGCTCGAGTGCCTGCCGCGTGATCTTCACCGCCTCGCGCATCTCCGCCATGCGGATCCGGTAGCGGTCGTAGGCGTCACCGTCCGTGGCGATAGGCACCTCGAAGTCGTAATCCTCGTAGCCACAGTACGGTGCGGCTTTCCGCAGATCGAGCGCGACGCCCGTGGCGCGCAAGGTCGGGCCGGTCACGCCCAGTGCCAGCGCTCGCTCGGCATCGATGACCGCCACGCCCACCAAGCGCTCACGCCAGAAGGGATTGTCGCTGAGCATGGCCTCGTACTCGTCGAAGGCACCCGGAAGACGATCGAGCACTTCGCTCACCGCCTCTTCGAAACCCCGTGGGAGATCGCGGGCCAGCCCGCCGGGCCGGATGTAGGTCGGGAACATACGTGCCCCGCCGAGCATCTCGAACAGGTCGAGAATCGACTCCCGCTCGCGGAAGGCATAGAGCATAGGGGAGCTGACACCCATGTCCAGCGCGTGGATGCCGAGGAAAACGAGGTGACTGGCCACGCGGTCCAGCTCGGCCATCAGTACCCTCACTACAGTCGCCCGATCGGGCACGTCCACACCCAACAGGTTCTCCACCGCCAGGACGTAGGCCAGGTTGTTGTGAACCGGCGACAAGTAGCTCATGCGCTGGGCAAGCGTGGTGCCCTTGACGTACGTCTTGTCCTCGAGCGTCTTTTCGATCCCGGTGTGCAGGTAGCCGATGACCGGTGTGGCCGACACGATCCGCTCGCCATCGAGCCGAACCACCACCCGCAGCACACCATGTGTGGCCGGGTGCTGCGGCCCGATGTTCAAGACCATCGCCTCGTCGACGGCAGTCCGGGGCTCGGCGACGGACCTGGGCGGCGGCGGGGGCGGCTGGATCAGATCGCGCTCGGTCACTGCTCAGTCCTTCGCTCGCGGCTTCTGGCGACGGACCTCGTCGTAGTTGAAGGTGAAGGCCACCCGCTCGTATGTGAGCGGGAAGTCCTTGCGGAGTGGATGGCCCTCCGAGCTCTCGGGCATCAGGATGCGGCGCAGGCCGGGGTGGCCGGCGAACTCGATGCCGAACATGTCCCATACCTCGCACTCGTGCCAATCGGCGGTGGGGTAGACCCCAACGACCGAAGGCACCACCGGATCCTCCCCTGGTACCGGCACCTTGACCCTCAGCTGCCGGATGGTTGCATCAGACCGGGGATCGGGGTTCCCCTCCAGCACATGCGCCGGAAGAGCCAGAAAGTGGTAGACGACCTGGAAGCGGGGCGCGGCCGGAAGGAAGTCCACCGCCGTGACCGACCGCAGCAGCTGGTATCCCCGCTCATCGCGCAGGAAGCACGCCACATCCGCAATCGACCCGCGGTCGACCAGGCCCGTCGCCTGCCCCAAAGGAGCACCCGCAGCCAACAGGTGATCACCAAACCCCTGGCGCAGCGCCTCGAGATCCGCCATCCCGCCCCCGTCACCCAACTTGGATGCCGTAACCACCATCACGGTCCCGCCAGTTCTTGATCCCGTCCGACCTGATCCGCTCGTGAAGCTTCAAAATACCGAACATGAGCGCCTCCGGGCGGGGCGGGCAACCCGAGACGTAGACATCCACGGGCAGCACCTCGTCCACGCCCTGCACCAGGGCGTAGTTGTTGAACACGCCACCGCAGGAAGCGCAGTCGCCCATCGAGACCACCCACTTGGGCTCCGGCATCTGGTCGTAGATGCGCCGGATCACCGGCGCCATCTTGCGGCTCAAGCGTCCGGCCACGATGAGCAGGTCGCTCTGCCTGGGGCTACCCCGCATGAGTTCCATGCCGAAGCGCGACATGTCCATTCGTGACGTTTGGGTGTGCATCATCTCGATGGCACAACACGCCAGCCCGGTGAGGACGGGCCACATCGACCGACTCCGCGCCCAGGTGACCGCCTGCGCCAAGGTAGCGGTGACCAGACCCGTCTCGCTCATCCCGCCGGCGACCGGTTCGTCGACGGCGATGAGATTCTCGGCGGAGGAGATCGGTCTTTCGCTCGCCATTGCTACGTCCAGTCCAGGGCGCCCTTACGCCACACATGCACCAGGCCAATCAGCAGCACACCCACGAAAACCCCCATTGAGCCCAGCGCCCCCGCTCCGATGCCCGCCGGCGCCGGCAGGGCGAGGGCACGGAACCTCACCGCCCACGGATAGAGGTAGACGACTTCTATATCAAAGAGAATGAACAACGTGGCCACGAGGTAGAACCGCACCGGCACCCGGCGCCGAGCCGAGCCGATGGCTACGAGCCCGCTCTCATACGTGGCGCTCTTGACCGGTGTCGGATCGCGGGGACCGACCAGAAAGCTGATGGCCAGTGCCAACAGCCCGAGCCCCGTCGCCAGCACGGCGAGGATCAAGATTGGCACGTAGGGCGTGAGCATCGCTGGGCGGCTGGCCGTCAGTCGCTCTGGTCGCCCTTCGGCTCGGCCATTGCTGCCGCCCTCTTGCGCCTGGCCTCCTCCTTGGCCCGTCGAGCGGCTACCTCACGGGCGTAGTCCGTGGGATGAATGGCAGCATGATAGGAAACCGGCCGCAGGAGCTCTTGCAGGTCGAATACCCAGCTCTCGTGGCGCTCGTAGCCGGAAATCTCGAACTCGTGATCCAGCTTGATGGCATCGAAGGGACAGTACTCGGCACACAATCCGCAGCTCATGCAGATCGACGCGTCGACGTGGAAATTGGCCGCCACGGGGCGGGGGCGGCCGTTCTCGCCCGTGGCCTGCACGATCCAGATACACTGCGGTGGACACACCTTCGCACAGATGCCGCAAGCCGTGCAACGGATTCCATCGAACGCCGCCCGAGCACTATCGGGGTCTTCCTCGAACACCAAGAACGGGATGTACCGGAAGCGTTCGGGCACGGGCAGCTTCTGGTCGGGGTACTGCGACGTAAAGATGCCGCCGGTCTGCGTCGGCATGCCGGCCTTCAGGCGCGAGTCGGTCACTGGTACGTTGCCGGCGGCAGACGGTTGCTGGTTGTGCCCCACGACGAAGGTGTCGAAGAAGTGCCGCAGGGTGATTCCCATTCCCTTCAGCACACCCTGTCCGAAACTCATTCCCTGCTCCTAGTACAGATTGTCAGAAGTCGCTCGCGTATTCTGTCGTGGGCTATCAGCGATCAACTATCAGTCTAGTGCATCCGGCACTGGTGAAGCTTTGACGTAGTCGAAGGACATGCGGCATCGTGCACTTGCTGACGATGCGCTTAGCGATCCACCTCGCCGAGGATGATGTCAATTGAGCCCAGAATGGCCACCACATCGGCCACCTTGTGCCCCCGGCACAGCTCTCCCAGAACAGTCAGGTTGATGAAGCACGGCGAGCGCACGTGATATCGGTACGGGTTGGCTCCACCATCGCTCACGCAGTAGAAGCCGAGCTCTCCCCGCGGGTTCTCCACCCGGGAGTAGGACTCGCCCGCCGGGACACGAGTCTGCCACCCCTTCCTACCGCCGAGGATCTCCCCACCCGGAATGTCCCGTAGCGCCTGCTCGAGGATCCTCAGGCTCTGCCGTAACTCGCCGATGCGCACCATGTAGCGCGCGTAAACGTCTCCCTCCGGACGCGAGACCACGTCCCAGTCGAAACGATCGTAGATGCCATACGGGTCGGCGCGGCGAACATCGTATGGCACACCGGAACCGCGCAACACAGGACCGCTGGTCGAATAGGCGATCGCCGCCTCAGCCGGCAACACGCCCACGTTCTTCATGCGCGCCATGACGATCTCGTTACCACTCAGGTAGGCATCGATCTCGTCAATTGCCCGCGGCAGGCGCTCGTAGACCAGCTTCTCCGTCAGTGGCATGAACTCGTCAGGCAAGTCGTAAGCCACCCCACCAAAGCGCATGTAGTTGCACATGAGGCGGCTGCCGGATGCCATCTCGAACAGATCGAGGATGAGCTCGCGCTCCTCGATGGCATACAGGCTTGGTGTGAAGAAGGCACCCAAATCGTTTAGAAGGAAACCGATGGACCAGAAATGGCTCTGGACGCGGTTGAGCTCACCCATGATGACCCGGATGTACTCAGCCCGCTCCGGGACCTCGACGCCCATCAGGTTCTCGACCGCCAGCGCGTAGCCCCACTCGTTTCCCATCTGAGCGACGTAGTCCAGCCGGTCGGTGTACGGCATGTTCATGAGCCACATGTTCCGCTCACCGATCTTCTCGTGGCTGCGGTGCATGTAGCCCATGACGGACTCGAGGTCCACCACCGTCTCGCCGTCGAGCGTCACCCGCATGCGGAAGACGCCGTGGGTACTGGGATGCTGCGGCCCCATGTTCACGACGATCCGATCGCTGTCAAGCGACGGGACGTGCTGCAGTTCGTCAACATCCAGCACCGTCGCCGCCTGTTCACTGGCCGGCTCTTCCACACCCTCGCCGACGTAGCCGGACGGGAAACGAACGTTGCCCGCCCAATCGGAGAGTTTGTCCTCACCGAAGAAGAAATCGCCCTCCGGCCAACGACTGCTGAATGGCTTCTGATCTTCCTCGTAGTAGGCCTCGTGCCAGTCCTTGCGCAGGGGGTGACCGGCGAAGCCCTCCCACATCAAGATCCGCTTGAGGTTCGGGTGGCCGGTGAAGCGGACCCCGAACATGTCGTAGGCCTCACGTTCCTGGAAATCCGCCCCGGGCCAGATACCGCAAACCGAGGGCACCACCGGATCGCTCTTGTCGGCCGGCACCCGAACGGTCAACGGCGAACCACCTCTTGAGGAACACAGGTGGTACACCACCTCGAAACGGTCCGGCCAATCCACGCAAGTCAGGTTGGCCACGTAGTCCAAACCGCAGTCGCCACGCAGCGCCTGGGCCACAGCAGTCAGCTCGCCGCCCTGAACGATCAGCGCGCCCCGCTCATCCATCTGGGCAGCGTCGGAGAACCGCTCCTGCACCTGGGTCGCCAGGTCGGCCGGAGGCCCCGAAGAAGGCGTGGCTACGTCCGCGGTGTTGGTCATGCGCTCCTCCATTAGCCGCTGCCCGTCGGGCGTGCGGCCGTCTCGTCGGTCGCCCCGGCGCCGACTTCGGCTTCCGCAGCCCCCTCGGCCGCACCACCTGCCGCCGTCCCTCCGCGGTGGCCGGCCCGCGCACGGATCTGAGGCAGCTTCCGTAAGTCGATTAGGTCGGCGGCCAGGATAGGAACCGGGATCTCCTCGAGCGTCTGGCGCCCATACCACGAAACACCCCGCACACTCTGGGCGTCGATCTTGCGCTGGAGGGACATTATCCCGTGGAGGAGCGCCTGTGGCGTTGGCGGACAGCCCGGAACGTAGACATCGACCGGGATGAACTTGTCGATGCCCGATACGATGCTGTAGCCCTCCTTGAACGGGCCGCCGCCGGTGGCACACGCGCCCATGGCAAGGCAGTAGCGCGGCTCCGGCATCTGGTTCCAGAGGCGGACG
>CAYYVH010000112.1:0-11341 GCA_964475075.1 uncultured Anaerolineales bacterium
AGCCGGGCGTCGATCGCCGAGACGCGCCCGCGCTCGACGAACTCGTGGGTCGGTACCGCACAAACCCCCAGTTCCCTCAGCGAATCCCAACCGGAGCCTACGTCCTCGAGGCGCCACTTCAGCAACGCCACGAAATCCGCCCACGGAAAGGCAGCGGCCACCGGGCCACCGACCCGGCGGGCCAGCTCGATGAGCACATCGCCCGCGTTGCGTGTGTTGTGGACCGGGTCCACGACAGGTTGCCGTAGCGCGACGCCGGGATAGCCCACTCCCTCGATGAAGTCGTCCTGCCAGCGTTCCAGGAAGGTGTGGTCCGGCAGCACCAAGTCGGCGAACTGGGCGGTCTCGTCCAGGAAGCTGCTGAACGACACGATGAGGTCGACCTGGCTGAAGGCGTCGGTCCAGCGGGTGCCGCCATTGGGGCACTCGTACATCGGGTTGGCATCGTACAGGAAGAGCACGTCCAGCGGGTATCCCTGGTGGATGCGGTCAGCGACAGCCTGGAAGGCGTGACGGGCCAGCGGGTACTGTGTTCCGGCGCCGTCCACTCGTTCGGCTTGCCGGCCCCGCTCGGCTTTGGGGTCAGCTGGCAGGTCCGGCCAGCCGGGACAGGCCGGGTAACGCTGTACCACGACGCCACCGGGCGCCTCGATGCTGCCCACCAGGGCGTTGAGGGCGTGAATCGCCATCGCGGTGTACAGGCCGTTGACGCTGCCGTTCAGGAGACCACCCTTGCATGGCACGAGGGCGACCGACGGTTTGGTGGTGGCAAACTCGCCGGCCAACCGGGCAATGGTGCCGGCCGGCACGCCGCAGGTTTCGGCGGCGGTGTTCAGATCGTGATTCTCGAGCACCAGGGTCTTGAAGCCCTGGTGCTGGACGCCGGCCTCGTCCTCCCAGTCCTCGAAGCCGAAGGTGTAATTGTCCACGAAATCGTGGTCCACCATCCCGGAGGAGATGATCACGTTGGCCATACCCAGCGCCAACGCGGCGTCAGTGCCGGGCCGGATGGGGACCCACTCGTCGGCTTTGGAGCCACTGACTCCGTACCTCGGGTCAACCATGACGATCCTGCCGCGCGCAGGGCGCCCCCGCCTCATGTATGACTGGCCGGTGATGAAGCGTTGGACCGGCCGGCCGGCGTCCAGCAGGCTGGCCCCGAAAGAAAGCAAGTAGTTCGTGTTCTCCAGGTCATAGCCCATCAGATCGTAGATGCCCTGGGTAAGCAGGTGGGCCAGTTTGGCCGCCTCGATGTTCAGGCTATCGTGAGAAACGGCGTTGGGTGAGCCGATAGCGTGGGTGAAGCGTGTGATCACGTCGCGCATTTGGCCGCGCGTCTCGCCATACAGGATGGCGAAGCGTTCAGGATGCCCCTGGTCGCGCAGCTCCGTCAGCCGATCGGCGACCATCGACAGCGCGGTTTCCCAATCGATGGGCTCCCACGTTCCTTCTCCACGCTCTCCCGTACGGCGCAGCGGGCCCTGGACGCGGTCGGGGTTGTAGAGCAACTCCGGCGCGGCCTGCCCTTTGGGGCACAGCGCACCCAGGTTGATGGGGTGGAGCGGGTTGCCTGCCAGTTTGACCAAGCGGCCGTCCACAACGCGGCCCAACATTCCGCAGCCGCTGGGGCACAGCAAGCAGACCGTGGGGACGGTGTGTTCCTCAGGCGCACCTTCGAAACCGGCGACGGAGGCGTGGATTTGCGCCAGGCTCTTTCCTGGATGGCCGAGCGCCTGCGCCACCGCCGCAGTGGCCGAAAGGCCCCCCGTCGCGAAGAGGAAGTCGCGTCGCGTGAATCGAGTCATCGGCCAGGCCTCCTCAGTTCCCACCACAGTCGAGACGCCGAGCGCCGTCGCTTTTTTCCTGGCACCCCGGTTGAGCTGGGGGCAGAGGTCGTGTTCCCGGCACCGGGCCGGGCTCGGCTTCTCCGCGTCCCAGGGCCAACACGACCTGCACAATGGTCTCCAGCTCGGCATCGGAAAGGGCGTCTGCGTCGAAGGCCATCATGTTTCCCTGGCCGTTGCGAACGGTTTGTGTGATTGCGTCGGCGGTTACCCCGGGTTGGTTCAGCGCCGGGCCGAGACCGCCCTCGCCTTCGGGCCCGTGGCAGCCCGCGCAGCCGTACTTCGTATAGAGCGCTCGGCCCTCAGGTGCGGCTGCGCTCTCCTGTTCCCCCTCGGCGGTTGGAAGAGCTGGTACCTCGTCCGGCTTACCCTGGGCGACCCAGAGCGCACCGCGCTCGGTCCGCGGCCCACCACCGGCCGGGTTGACGTGGCAGACGGCACAAGGCTGCCCGGTGCGGGCAGCATACTCCGGCAGCGCGTGGGCGGTCGGTCGGGCAATGAGGATCAGCAACCCAACCAGCACTCCCACGCCGATCCACTCGAGTGCACGTACTGCGATTCTCATGGTCTGGCTTCTCCTGCCCCTGAAAGCAGTCGGCTGGCCGGATGTCACCACGGTGCGGGCGCCACGACCCGAGTATCCAGCCAACCAGCGTTGTGTTCCGAAATGGTGGGCCGCCGCTCGGGGTCACGGTCGTCGGTATCGTCGGCCGGCGATCGGCCGCCTCATGCGACTTGAGCAGCAACCCACTGGCAGCAGCCCACTAAAGGAATGAGCATTATCGATCAGCGGCGCGGAGTTTATCACGATGACCGGCGGTGTGTCAACAAGCAGGCTATCCGACCCACAGTGCGGACCTCGCACGACCCAACCCAAATGGGTAGGTCCCACAAGCAGGGGCCCTACCCGAAGTCGCACTCAGGAACAGCCTGAAAGGGGCCATCCAGTCGCTTCCCTATTGAGGTATACTGTCCCCGCATTGCGTTCCCGGTTACATCGGGGTACTACGCGTGGGGTCCGCGCATGCCGCCAGGTGTGATTCTCGCCGGCCAATCGCTCTTCGACGAGGGATCAGCCAGTCGGCTGCCGCATCCCTATTATCTCTTGGGAGGAAGAAGAATGCCACGAACGTTCATTCTCTTCGGGTTTCTCGTTCTGACCATGAGCCTTGTGGTCGTGGCTTGTGGCAAGGCGGAGACTCCCGAGCCCATGGAGCCGCCGGCTGAAGAGGCTGTTACGGAGTCCGCGGGGGCTACGGCCGCCCCAGCCCCTGCAGAGGAGGAGGCTGAGCTTCCCCTGATCGTCACGACGGCGAACAACGTGACGGGGGTCGGCTCCTACGTGGCCGGTGAGGCCTTCGCCATCGCGTCGAAAGCGGAGGCCGAGGAGGGCCAGGAGCCTGAGGTGATCGTCGAGGCGATCATCATCCCATACGGGATCTACCCCGACAAGCACGTCACCGACATCGCCGATTTTGTGGGTCCCGAGTCGGTAGCCGAGGGGTTCACCTTCGATTGGGATCTCGCGGCGCCGGACGGATCCGCGGCGGAGCTGGTGGTTAGCGGCGGGGTGGCGACCTTCATGGCTGACGTAGGGGGCGACTACGAGTTGGCGCTTACGGCGACAAGTGCAGAAGGCATCAGCGGTTCGACCACCTGGGCGGTTCACGCGGCCAACTACGTTGGTGTGGGGGGAATCGCCGGTGATCCCACAACAGGTCAGTGCGCCGGCTGTCACGCCGACAAGGCGGAAGCGTGGGCCGGGACGGGCCATGCCACGATGCTGGCCGAGGGAATCGACGGCATCAAGAGCGACCACTACGGCGAGACGTGCATTCGCTGCCACACGGTGGGCTTCGACGAGCGGCCGGAGGCGGCCAACGGTGGTTTCGACGATGTTGCGGCCGAGACCGGCTGGGAGTTTCCGGCGGAGCTGCAGGAAGGCAACTGGGAAGCCATGAAGGCTGATTCCCCCGAGGCGGCGGGCTTGGCCAACATCCAGTGCGAAAGCTGCCACGGCCCGGGCTCGGACCACATGGGGACTGGGCCGATCGGCGTGAGCCTGGCCTACGGCACCTGCGCCCAGTGTCACGCCGAGCAGACCCACCATGTCTATCCGATGCAGTGGGAGCTGAGCGGGCACGCCAACAAGAGCGGCGGGCTCGCCTACGCCGGCGCTGTGAATCGAGACTCGTGCACCAAGTGCCACAGCGGCGTCGGCTACATCGACACGGCCGAGGGTGAAGAAGAGATCGGCACGGGGTTCCAGCTGATCACCTGTGCCGTGTGCCACGATCCGCACGATGCAACGAACGAGCACCAGTTGCGCGTATACGACACCACGGTCGCGCTGGCCGACGGCACGGAGATCACCGGTGCCGGAGCGGCGGCCACGTGTATGACCTGCCACCAGTCCCGACGGGATGCCAGCCTGGTGGAGGGCGAGGAAGCCCTGTCCTTGCCGCACTACTCCACCGCGGCGGAGTTGATGCTGAACACCGGTGGCTACACCTGGGGCGAGACCATCGACGACAGCCCGCACGGCGTGATGGTCGAGGGGACTTGCGTCGGCTGCCACATGGCGGAGACGCCCGGCATGGATGACATGGGTACGCCTGACGATGCTAGCGACGACAAGCCGCTGCCCGGCCACAACACCGTCGGCGCGCACACCTTCCAGGTGGTCAGCCCTGTTGACGGGACACAGAATGTCGCCGTCTGCCAGCAGTGCCATCCGAACGTGGAGGCTTTCGAGTTCGACGCAAAGGAAGATCACGACGGCGATGGGGCGGTGGAGTCGAACCAGGCTGAGATCGAGGGCCTGCGCGAGCAACTCTACGACGCCTTCATCGCCGAGGGTGTCGTGGATCTCGGTCACCATCCGTACTTCGAGCTGCCCGAGGGTGCCAGCGTCGATCTCCGCGGAGCGGTGTGGAACTACAAGTTCACCGGAAGCGGTGGGTCGGCCGTGCATAACTTCAGGCACACCCTCCGTCTGCTGCAGCTGAGCCTGGATAAGCTGGCCGGCGAGTAGACCGCCGCAGGGGAGGGATCCGCTCCAACCGGAGCATCCCTTCATAACGGACGAAGAGCCGCAGCCAACTCAGGGTGCGGCTCTTTCTTTCAAGCGGCGTCCGGCCTTGCTCCGATTTACGCCGGCCAATGCCCCCCCTACATGTCGGTACACCGGCTCTCCAGGCAAACCGTCCCACTGCCCCCGTCGAGGATAACCAAGTCACCGTCGTTCACGTGCTCCGTGATGCGGGGGATGCCGACCACGGCGGGCAGACCGTATTCTCGAGCCACCACCGAGCCGTGCGAGAGCCGGCCGCCATGCTCCATTACCAGTCCAGCCAGGCGACCGAAGACCGGCGTCCAGCCCGGGTCGGTGCTCAGCGTGACCAGGATGTCTCCCGGCAAGATGCGGTCTAACTGGCCGGGTGTGAGCACCAGCCGTACCGGTCCGCTCGCCACGCCCGGGCTCACCGGCACTCCGCGCCAGCGCCGGGCCTCCCTTTCACTGCGGGCCTCAAGTGGGTGGTTGCCGCGAAGGAAGGCCGGGGGGGTCTGGTGTGGCGCCAGCCGTGGCTTGTGCTGGATCTCCGCAAACGCCGCGTGCCGAGCTGCTGCCGCCCGCCGCAGCTCGGAGACTTGTCCGGATTCTTGACCGTAACAGTGCACGAGGTCGGCGACCTCCGGGAGCGTAGTGAAGAAGACGTCATCGGCCTCGGCCAGCAGCCCCGCGGCGGCCAGGCTCTCGCCGATGCACAGAAAAGCGCGGCGCATCAGGGCCAGCGTGCGCTGCCACGCAAAACGTTGATCCTCGCGCAGGATCACGTAGCGCCGTGCGAGGACGAGAGCCCGGTTGAAAGCAAGGACCTGGCATCGGCCCGGGCGTCCGCACGCGACGGCCGCTCTCACCTCGCGCTCGGCAGCCTCGCGCTCGGCCGTGCGGGCGGCCGGGTCCGGATCCTGCCCGGAGACCTCTCGCAGGCTCAACACCTGCTCGGGGTCGTCGGCGAAGGTCGGCTGGTACAGGTCCAAAGAGAAGGAACGGTGGCCGTATTGTCGGAGGAACTCCCCAAGGTCCAGGGCACCCGGTTTGGCTGTGGGCGCCAACGCTCTCAGAGCCTGGTCCAGCTCCAGCGAGCGGTTAGGCAGCCCAGCGAGTAGATGCGCCGTCAGCTCCGGCTGCCGCTCGGGGCTGACCCACCGTGCAACCAGCCGGCCCAGCACGCGAACCGTCAGGTCGGCGGCCATGAGGCTCCAGCGGTGAATGCCCAAGAGCTCGCGATTCCATCGCTGGGCCGCCTCGACGACATCCCACAGATCGCCGAGGTCGACGGCGTGATCAAGCTGCCGGGCGAGCGCGGCCGTCGCCGGTTCGTGGCGCGTTTCGAAACGTACCCAGTGACGATAGTTGTGCAGCGGCGACCAGTTGGCCGGCTCGCGTACGAAGTGCCGCAGCATCGAGAGGATGAAGCGAGGATCCAGCAGGCAGCGGGGATAGGGCACCTGCAAGCGCAGGCCCACGTCCCCATCGGGGAAGAACCGGGTCGCGTCGTCCGGTACGAGCGCGTCCGGAAAGACCTTGAAGAGAATCTGGAAGACGGCCACGTTGGTGTAGGGGTGACCGCCGTACAGCTTGGTCAGAGGAAGCTGCTCGACGTCGCGGTAGCCCAAATAGCGCAACGGGTCACGGAAGGCCAGCTCCTCGGTGAGCCCGCCAACGACCGACCATCCCAGTGGAGAGACGGGTTGTGGGAAGCGCTCATTGAAGTAACCGCCCGTCCATAGATAGTCGTCGCCGTCGATGACCTGGGTGAAGAACTGCTCCGGCTCCGTCACGACCAGCCGGTTCGGCAACACGTCCATCAGAGGCCTTCCCGCCGTGGATCGTTGCCTGGTCCTGGGTCCCTTACTACAATGTGCACACCGACGCGTCGGTGTGGATCCGACAGCCATTTCCGTTCACGTGGTCCTACCATGTTTCGTTTCCTGCGCAAACTCGACGAGCACCGCTTCCTCGGCCTCCCCATCTGGGAGTTCTCAGTGCGCAGCATGCCGCGCTCATACGGGCACGCCTTCGTTCTGGACGTCCTCCTGCGGCACCCGCTGCGCGCCATGAAAGGGCTGCAGGCCTATCGGCGGTTCTACCGACACGGGCACCGACAGGGGGACGTGACTCGCCTGTTCGCTGGCTCCGACGCCGACCTGCGAGCGGAGATCGGCCGCCAAGACGAGGGCTTCCTCGTGGCCCTCGGCTTCTGCCAGAAATCCCTGGGCCCGGGCACCGGTTGCCCGGCGGGACGCTTCAACCACGACTGCCGCGTAATCGGGCGTGACGATCTACTCGACGTTCGGCCCGAGCAGCTTCCCGCGACCTGCCGCGAGTGCGACGTCCGCGTCATCGGCGCCGCGGCCCTCGAGGCCGGCGCGTCATTCTACATCATGACCTCGGCGCTCGACATCTCTCGGCACCTGCTCATCCCCACCTTGAGGGGCGAGGGCTTCAAGCATGGGTTGTTCCTCCTGTGCCGCTACTCGATTCCGGCCATGATCCTACCCCTGCTCATCTGCGACATCCGGTCTGTGCTATTCGGATACGCGGAAGGGTACTGCCGCGACTACGCCCAGTTCCTGCTGGCCGACGAGGGGACGAAGCACGAGCGCACGTTCCTGAGCCCCACTGCCCGCGACCAGGTCCTCCGCTTCCTCCAGCAGATTGCCGCCGACCGCCGGGCCACCGGGGTGGAGTACAGCCGTTTCCGCCGAGACGGCTGCGTGTTCGCCCCGGTCCGTCAAGGGACGAATCGCGGCCGCTGACCGCGCCACGGCAGCGTGGGGACGTCGAATCGCCATCCGGAGACATAGCCATTGAGAAGCCGTGCGCTTTGACGCGCCCCTCGCCCCGGTGTTACACTTTTCGCCTCCGATCGGCAGAACGTCCGCCGCTGTGCGGCGCCGTGGACTCGTCAACACCGAGCAGACCCACCAGGAGGTTGTCATGGCCAACAGCATTCCTTGTCTCACCCTTCCCCCCAACGAGCCAATAAAGACCTACGCCCCCGGATCGCCGGAGCGCAAGTCCATCAAGCTGAAGATCGGTGAGATGCTCGCCGGGCCGATCGAGGTCCCGCTGATCATCGGTGGCAAGGAGGTCCGCACCGGGAACACCGGCACACAGGTCTGCCCGCACGACCACGCACACGTGCTCGCCACCTATCACAAGGCCGGCGAAGCAGAGGTCGAGCAGGCGGCGCGGGCCGCCCACGACGCCTGGCGGGATTGGTCCGAGATGGGCTGGGAAGCGCGAGCGTCGGTGATCCTGAAGGCCGCCGAGCTCCTCGCCGGTCCGTGGCGGGACACGCTCAACGCCGCCACGATGTTGAACCAGTCCAAGACGGTGTACCAGGCCGAGATCGACTCGGCCTGCGAGCTGATCGACTTCTGGCGGTTCAACCCGGCCTACGCCCGCGAGCTGTATGAGGAGCAGCCCACGTCGCCGGGGCCCATCTGGGACTACCTGGAGTACCGGCCCCTGGAGGGCTTCGTGTTCGCTGTCACGCCGTTCAACTTCACCTCGATCGCGGGCAACCTCCCCACGAGCCCGGCGCTCATGGGCAACACCGTGCTCTGGAAACCCGCCTCCACCGCGGTGGTCTCCGGCTTCTATATTATGAAGGTGCTCCAGGCGGCCGGCCTGCCCGATGGTGTCATCAACTTCCTGCCCGGGAGCGGAGGCCAGGTGGGTGACCCGGTGCTGGCCCAGCCGTCGTTGGCGGGGATTCACTTTACGGGCTCCACCGACGTGTTCCAGGGAATGTGGCGGACGATCGGGCAGAACATCCAACACTATCGGACCTACCCGCGCATCGTCGGGGAGACGGGCGGCAAGGACTTCGTCTTCGCGCACGCCTCGGCTGACACGGCTGAGTTGGCGACGGCGCTCGTGCGGGGCGCCTTCGAGTACCAGGGGCAGAAGTGCTCGGCCGCTTCGCGGGCCTACATTCCCCAGTCGAAGTGGGAAGAGGTCCGCGAAGCGCTGGTGGCCCACGTGGCCTCGATCAAGATGGGCAGTCCGGTGGATTTCACCAACTTCATGGCGGCCATGATCGACGAGACCGCCTTCGACACCGCCATGTCGTACATCGAGCATGCCAAGCAGTCAGCGGAGCACGAGGTTGTCTGTGGCGGTAATGGCGACAAATCGAGAGGCTACTTCGTGCCGCCCACGATCGTGCAGGCCACTGACCCGAGGTCGAAGCTCATGAGCGAGGAGATCTTCGCCCCGGTGCTCACGGTGTACGTGTATGCCGACAACGACCTGGACACGGCGCTCGAGCTGTGCGACACCACCAGCCCGTACGCGCTGACGGGCGCGGTGTTCGGCCGGGACCGGAAGGCCATCGTGAAGATGGCGGGTCGCCTGCGGCACGCGGCGGGGAACTTCTATATCAACGACAAGCCCACCGGTGCGGTCGTGGGGCAGCAGCCCTTCGGCGGCGCGCGCGCTTCCGGCACGAACGACAAAGCCGGCTCGAAGTACAACCTCGTGCGCTGGGTGTCGCAGCGGGCGATCAAAGAGAACCTGCTCCCACCCACCGACTACCGCTACCCGCACATGGACGAGGGGTAGTTCGGCCGCGCGGCAGGTTGCCGCCTGTGTTGAGGGACAAGCGTACGGCTGGGATCAGAGGTCCAGCACGATGCCCACGTTTTCCTCGGACGGGAAGGCGACGGTGTAGTCGTGACGCATCATCAAGTTGAAGTCGTCCCACATCTCGTTCTGTCGCGTGTGGTAGTTGAAGGCGAGATGGGGAGCCTTGCCGCCGTACTTGACGGTTCGGGCCACGGTCTCCGCGTCCGGGAGCGAGTAGAACGCGCCGTCCGTCGAGAACAGGAACCGGCGGCACGCGACGAGTTGGAGCAGCTCACGGCTGAGATTGGCTCTGCAACCATGGTGTGGCAGCAGGAAAGCGTCGAGCGCGAGCCGCTCGCCCGGCTCGAGCAGAGCGCTGATCCCCTCACCCAGCACGCTCGCATGGGCATCTCCCGCCAGGAGCAGCCGCCGGCCCTCGTATTCCAGGAGCACGGCGATGCTGCTGCCGTTCGCCTCCGCATCGTCCTCCTCGTAAGATGTGTCGGCCAGCGCATCGACGTCGGGCGTCCCCGACAGGTCAATCGTGGGTGGGGCCAATACCGGTGGCGCCGGGTATGGCTCCAACGGGTCGAGGCCCGCCCGCCGGCACTCGCGCTGCCACACTGGCCGCAGCGCTTCGAGCTGGCCTGCGCCCGGTGACAGCAGCACGGCCCGGAGCCCGTCGGCAAGCTCCAGTGTGGGCGGCCCGCCGGCCGGGGTCATCGCGGCCGCTCCGTCGAATGCCGTGTTCCAGGGCAGCTCGCGGCGCAGGATCACCGACGTGAAGCTCTCGCCCTTGATCGGGCCGGGGTCCTCTGGCTCGGAGCCCGGCAAGTGGCGGAAGCCGTTGAACCAGATGTCTCCGTATGTGACGCCCAATGATTCGGTATCGAGCAGTCGCAACGCGCCGCCTAAGTGATCACTGTCAATGTGGGTGACGACGAGCAACTCGAAGTGCCGCCGGGTCTCCGGCAGCTTCATGATGCGGTCCCTGAGAACGGCGTACGTCTCCTTCGTGCCGCCGTCGACCAGGATTCGCCGTGGCCGCATCGGGTCGCCGTAGTCGACCCATATGGAGTCGCCGGGTCCGGCGGGTAGAACATGAAGCCGCAGCACGCCCACACCTCCTCTGTGCAGATCGCGATACGTGGCCGGCGTGTAGTTGGTCGCCGTCCCGCGGCGCACTACACCTGGATGAAGCTCTCGGCCTTCGCCCCACAGATCGGGCACGGATCGGGCGGACTGCCGAACTCGATGTGGCCGCAGTACGGGCACAAGTAGAACTTGGTCTCCGCCAGGTCCTGCCCCTGCTGCACCGCCTCGAGGGCCAGTGTGTAGAGTCGCGCGTGGACCTCCTCGGCCTTCATCGCCAGACCGAACATGCGCTTGGCCCGGTGGTCATCGGCTATCGCCTGTTCGAGCATCGGCGGGTACATCTCGGTGTACTCATAGGTCTCGCCCTCGATCGCGGCCTGGAGATTGTCCGCCGTCGAGCCGATGCCCTCCATCGCGCGCAGATGCCCCTCGGCGTGCACTCTCTCCGCCTCGGCTGTGGTTCGGAACAGGCGGGCGACGTTCGGGAAACCGTCTTGCTCCGCCTTCTTGGCGAACGCCCGGTATTTCTGATTGGCCTGGCTCTCGCCGGCAAATGATCCCTTGAGATTGTCCAGCGTGTTTGACATAACACTCCTCCTGGATGATTTCGGTGCCGACAGTTTACACAACACCGGCCGCGAAAACAATCGCGTCCGCACTCCGACGCGAGTTTGTGAGCAGCCCGGCGCGGCGCCCGCCGCGCCGCCTAGTACCGCCGGGCGGAAGTGACGCACCGGTCTTACAGTCACCGTTGGGCTGT
>CAYYVH010000113.1:0-11264 GCA_964475075.1 uncultured Anaerolineales bacterium
GTGATTGTTTCCCTTCACGGCGCCGGCGGAAAAGGAACAAACAACAACAAACAACTGAAAGACTGGAACCGGCAATTAGCCGAGGAGAAACGCCGCAAACAATTCCCCTGCTACGTGGTCGCGCCGCAAGCTGCCGAACTGTGGAATGCCAAGGAACTGTTGCGCAAGCGTTTTGTCAGCTTTGTACGCACGCGACTCACGGAACAAGCGGCGCGGCGGGTGTACTGGGGTCATCGGGAAGGCCCGGGCGAGCACCCGGACGGACAGTGCCGCCCGGGGCAGCCGCGGGGCGAACCGCGGCCCCGCCGTGACCGCGGCCAGTACCCAACCGCGAAGTGCCCTCCGTCCGTGCTCGAGGGCGGCGACCAGCGCCCAAGCCGCCAACACTGGTACGAGGAGCGCGCCATGGTAGTGCGCATAGACAGTCAGTGCAGTCGCCGCGCCGGCGACGACCCACCAGGGCGACCGGCCCGTGGACTCGGCACGCAGCACCGCGGCCAGTGCGGCCAGGCCGAGTGCCCCGACCAGGGTGTACATCCGCGCTTCCTGACCGTACCACACCTGGAAGGGGTTCACCGCTACGATCAGCGCCAGGCTGAGCCCGGTCCGGCGGTCGGTAAGGCGCGATCCTACGTGCGCGGCGAGGATAACGGCCAGCACGCCGAAGGCCAGTGAGGGGAAGCGCAGGACGAAGTCGCTGTCACCCGCCCGTTGGGTCCAACCACGCATGAGCACGAAGTACAGGGGGCCGTGCTCGATCGGCAGGCTGGCAAGAAGCTCGCGCAGTGGCAGCGCAGCGCGGTCTAGGGTGATGTCCTCGTCGCTCCACAGGTTCTGCGCAGCGAGGTGGTAGGCGCGGAGGGCGAAGGCGACGAGGGCGAGGGCGGCGAGGGTTGCACGCGGGGCGATGGGCGCGGCAACCAGGCATGCCCCTCGTACCGTCCTGCCCGCCCCAACGGAAGCCGAGCTCGAGGAACCACTCACCAGCGCACCGCCGCACGCTCATGTAACATGGCGCCTAGTATACCAGAGCCGCGACACCCCGGCGTCTGCGCCGGCTATCGGACGGTCCAGGGTCCTGCCACGGGAGTGATCACGGCGATCCGGTCCCCGGCGCGCTCGAGTTGCTCGCGGTCCCAGGTCACCAACGCAACCCCCAGCCGATCGGCAATGGCCACATAGACCGCGTCAACGCCTCGCAACTTCAGTTCGGCAGCCAGGTCGGCCGTTTCCTGCCCAAGCTGGCGGTCGATCGGCACTAGCCTCAGGCCGGGCACCCGCAGGACCTGCTCGACCGCCCGGGAGCCCAGTGTCGGATCCCCCGTGCGGCGGGCGATGGCCCCGGCGACCTCGCCCAGCGCCAGCACTGGCGCGACGACCAGCCCGCCACGCTCGACGTGCCGATGCAACCAATGCCGGCTGGCTTGGTGATGGGCATCCTGCTGGACCAGCTGACTAACCCAGACACTGGCATCCACCACCATCAAGTACCCCGCCGATCCCGATCAACAGCCTCAGCGGCGGACAGGCCGTCCGGCCACCGTGCGCCGATCTCGGCTGCCAGCTGGTCCAGATCGGACCAGACGGCTTCCGCATCAACTGGTTCCGTCTCGGGTTTGGCCAACGGCACCAGGCGTGCGACGGGGCGACCGTGGTAGGTTACGTCGTAGGACGCCCCTTCCTCACGTACGTGGCGTAGGACCTGACTGGCCCGTTGCTTCAGTTCCCGTATGCCGATCGAAGGCATGCCAGCCCCCTTGATGTGATCACAATTGTATCCACATATTACCACCGATGCAGAGACGTGGCAAGCGAGGTGCCAACCGCCTGGTCAATTGCAGAGACGGCACCCTCGCAGAGATCCAGAGCGGATTCGGAAAGATCTTTCTTGAGGACCGGGTGGCCTACCTGGTACGCTCCTTGGCACATGTCGAATGCTCACCCACGCTCACCCCACGGGAGGGTACTGAAATGCTAACGAACATCGAATGTTTGTCCTTCGTCCGCAATCCCCGGACCGTTGCGGCTGTGTTCCTGATGGCACTGCTACCGGTAATGGCCCCTGGTCCGGCCGAGGGCGCCGAGTTCGGCAGCGGCGCGGACACGGTGAGTCCACCACCGCCCGGCGATTCCTCCGTTCTGGCGCGCGCGAACTTCCTCGTGCCGATTTCGGTCCAGCAAGCGTTACGCATCAGCACGGAAGTAAACGCACGGCCCGTCATGCTCTATCATAGCTACGGCAGCGGCGGCGAAGCCTTCGTCGGGGGGTTCGTCCCGCCCGAGGACGCAAGCCCGGCCGATATCCAGGAGGCGTACCGGGTGGCGCACGAGGCCTTCCTGGAGGATCTCGCCAGAGAGGCGCCCAAACGCGACGCCGCGGCGCGCGACGAGCTTGAGGAGCACCTGGTGGTGGCAAGGGAAGCCATCGAGGAACAGGGAGTGATCGTCATAGGTATGGATGTGGAGCTGGACCGGACGCAGATCGCACCGCTGCAACAGGAGCCCCTGGTGCGCGATGTCAGGCTCCATCAAGGCGAGCACGAGGACCGGCAGGAGTCGTCTCCCCTCGACGGCGGACCTGAAGCGTGTAAGGCCTCCGCCATTGCCGGCGGTGCCGACGCCATCATGGTGCAGCAAGGGCAAAGACCGTGGTGGCCCAACCATGGTTGGATTACGACGAACGAGAGTTCGCAGCCGGAGCAACGGTATGTATGGCAGGACTTCATATGGACTGATCCACAGCGGTTGGTCAACCTGATTGACTTCAGCGACTGCCCTGCCTACGAATCCGACGCCGTGTACTACAATTACGACGACCAGCGATACCTGGGCCGCATCACCTATTGGGCGTCGGACTACCACCACACCTACCTGGACACGCAGCGGTTCGATGACCCTAACGAGCCGGTGTATACGGTGGGCTTCACAAACCTAAGGACCCTGTCAGTTGACCACCTGTACTACACGTATATCCGAACTGCCTACGGGAACGCAAATACGGACAAGGGGAAAGTCGTCGGTCAGGTCCTGGGCGTTCCCTGGTTCCGCGCCCCGTTCTGTGACTGCGGCGAAAGATCCCCTTGGTGCTACTTCCTGGATGACGGCGAGTTCCTGCTACGCGCCTGGCGCCACACCGTACCCGGGACCGACAGATGGGTGCACTGAGAGCGCCATCGGCGCGGAGGACGGCCGACACGTACTCGGCACGAGCTGGGGGGGGCACCGCCGCGCGCCCCCCTCACGAGCCGATGAGCCGCAGGCTATTTGGCAACTTGTGCACGGATCATAAAGGAGTGAGAGCATGGATCCCGTCAATCTGATCTGGCAAGACATCTCGGGCCTGGCGAGCGAGGCGGGAGGGTTCGGGTGGGCCATCATTGCCATGGTTACCTGTCTACCGCTTGCCGCTGCGGGGGCAGTTGCGGCCGGCAGCCGGCTCGCACTCGTACCCCTCCTGGGCTCGGTGTCCCTGTGGGCGCTCTGGTACGTCTACTACGCAACCGACTGGCTGACAAACCCCGGACTGATGGGCGTTGCCTATGGATTCTACTTGCTCCTGGCCGGCTGGGCTGTCTTGTTGGTGGCGATCATCCGATTGCGGCGAGCGAGAAGTGAGGGACCAGGCTCCACGCCACCACCGGACTGAAGACGTGCGGGCGGACGGCGGAGTGGTCCGACTCCAAGGCGGTGGGTCGCGGCTTCGCTGCGGACCCTCGTCATGATAACTTGGCCCGTCGCACGGCTTCTTGGTCTGGCCCATTCGTCATTCCGGCGAAAGCCGGAATCCAGAATACTGCGATGCGATGCATGAAACAGCCGGGTGTGTACCTACTGGTCAGCCGCCGCAACGGCACCCTGTCCGTGGGCGTTACCTCAGAACTGGCGGAAGTTGTACCAAGATTCGCTACGAAAGGCTGGATTCCGGCTTTCGCCGGAATGACGGTGGGGGCCAATGGCCTTGGACCCTCGAAATGGCAACTCGACCCGTTCCACGGCTCTTCCACCAGTGGCGCGCGCAGGAACTCCGCCAGGTCATTGTGTTGAGGCTCCTGCGTCGTTACTGTCTCGCCAACACCCGTACGCAGTCCGAGCCCGTTATCGGCGTCCCGCCGGCGTCCGCACCCAGCGTGCCGGTTACAAGCAGCGGAATGGAGCTGCCGCCTTCGACGCCAAGGTCCAGGGTATCCCAGACCTCTTGGTCCTTGAACTTCAACGTGAGGTCCTCGTACCCGTCGGGCCCCGCCTCGTGGCAGTCGCAAAGCTCCCCCTCGAATGGAGTAGCCACGTCCTCGTAGCTCCAGCGAAGCGGGGCAACGCCGACCGCGTAGCCCTCTCGAGTGAGCCGGATGGTCGCCGGGTCGACGCTTCTCACATCGAAGCCCGCGGTGCCCCCCTTGCTCTTGCCCTTCATTGGATTAGGGCACGAGCCCGGTTTGATGTCGACCGGCACAGGGCATTCTTCGGAACCGCCCGGATCGTGGTACCACGATCAGAAACGAGATGCTGAAATGGCACTGAGTGGGTATTGACTCTACGGCCGGTTCCTGGTATAGTTGACCTCGCACGACGAAGTCAGTTTTGTTTCAAACCGAGTACCGAACACAACTGCCAATCGCTCTGCGGCTGGCAGTTTCGCGTTGCAGGACCGGTGGAAGCAGGATCTCTCTTCGTCACGACATCCAATTTCAGTTGAAGGAGATCAACGAGCATGGCTGATCCATTCACCGGCAAGGTCAAGTGGTTCAATCGCGACAAGGGCTACGGCTTCATCGAGCGCGACGATGGCGAGAAGGACGTCTTCGTCCACTACTCCGCGATCCAGTCGGACAGCGGCTTCAAGAATCTGGACGAGGGCCAGCGGGTTGAGTTCCAGATCGAGCAGACCGATAGAGGTCCGAGCGCCGCGAACGTCGTCCCCCTCTAACCTGAGCACACGAAACGAACCCGAGAGGCGCGGCAGAGCCGCACCTCTCGGTCTTTTTACGCTTGCACCCACGCACGGCTGGTCGCGGCAGCTACTCCACGTCGACCGTTCCGACCTCCACGGCTGCGTCATCGTCGCCGGGCACGGGAAGCCGGTCGGCCGTGCGCCAGTCGTACCAGCCGGTCCGCGCCACCACCGAGCCGGGTGGCGCTCCGTCGGCGACGCGTATGGTCACCGTTTGTTGGATTCGCTCCCCGGGTCGCCAGCGATCGGTCATGTAGCTTCCGGCGAGGGGCGGGCCGTCGAACTGCCCGTACGTACGCCCGTCTGGCCCGACCACATGCACGAAGAAGGTCATGTCCACCTCGGTCGGCGCAGCGGCGCGCCACTCCAGCGTTACCGCCAGGCTATCGCCGGCCACGATCGCCTCGGGCTCGACGCGAGCCGCCACCAGCTCTATCCTGCCGCCGTAGCTGACCGGTAGATGCAGACCGGCAGGGCCCCCCAGCTCCGGCCAGTCGTTCCGGGCCAGCCCGTAGGTGATGAGCGACAACTCGCCGCGGCTGTCCCGCAGATCCTTGCGCCGGAACGTGGGCCAGCGCTCGCCGAACGCCTCCGCGGCCACCAGGTCCGCCGGTTCGAAGGCGTAGGTCGCATCCCCCGCCGGCGGCAACACAAGCCCGGCAAGTTGATCGAAGGAGGTGGGTGGTTCCTCGAGATTGACGAAGCGGATAACCGACTGGTTCCAGATCGCCGGCGAGACGTATGTAGGCCCCTCGGCCACCAATACCGCTACCTGACGGCCGCGCTCGACGGCTGCCCCATTGAACACGTCGTAGGCTTGTGGCGCAGTAGCGTACGAACCGAAGTAGTCCCGCACTGTCAAGGCCAGGCTCAGGCCCAAGGCGGCTCCAATCAGCATCGAGCCGTGCACCGCACCGCCCGCCGGCGGAAGCCGCCGATCCTCGAGCCAGGCCGCGGCCCGTTCCAGCCCCCAAGCCGGCAGCAGGAACAGCCCGGGCCAGATCCCCGTCAGCCGCACGTAGTTGGGTGCCCCCACGCTCAGCCACGATGGGGCCAGCGTCACGGCCAGCGCGGCAATCACCAGCACGGACGCAGCCTGGGCACGACGCCCACGCCGGTCAACCACATCACGCGCGCGGAAAGCGAGCCCGACCAGAAACGCCAGGCCGATCACGGGATCGAACACCGGGCGCCGGCTCAGGTTGTGATACCACGAAGCGTCGCCGCGCAGGAAGGGCATGAGCACGATGCGCCATCCATTCTCGACGAGCATGCCGACCAGGTCTCCCCGGTTCACTTCCGGGTTGAATACCGACACCTGGTCGGCCCGATGGCTCGCCATCCCGGGGTTCGTACGGAAATACTGTGCCTGGGGAATGATCAACACGCCGGTCACCATTAGGGCAATGGCGAGGTGGCCCAATGGGCGGCTGCGCCGCTCCCGGACGGTCACCCACAGCCCCGAGGCGACGAGTGCCAAGCCCAGCAGCCGACCCGTGAGGTGGGTGTAGACAGCCGCAGCGAGGAAGACGCCCGTGAGAGCAGCCCATCCCTCACCTCCCCCGCGCCACCTTCCCTGCGGCGGAGGAGACGCAGGGTAGAGCGCCCGCCACCATGCCCACAGCGTGAGCGCCACCCACACGGGCAGCAGGTTCGCCCGCAGGGCATAGCGGGCCTGGGCCACCGGCCAAAACGTAATAGCCACGAGCGCGGCGCTGATCAGTGCCGTCCGGCGCGGTCGCGGCAGCGGCAGCGCCTGCACGAACAGGTACTGGGCGGGGATCATCAGCGCACCGGCGACAACGCCGGCAAGGCGGGCGGACCAGATCGAGGGCCCGAGGAGGGCCATAGGCCCGGCCATGAGATACATGAACAGCGGCTCGCGGCCGTTGTTGCGCGGCAGGAAGACGGGCCGCCAGCCCTCGACGATCCGCCACGCGTCCAGGGCGTTGTGCCCCTCGTCGGGATGGAAACCGAACGGCACCTCGCCCAAGCGGTAGAGCCGGAGCGCGATTCCAAGGGTCATTAGCCCGGCCAGGATCAGGCCCGTGCGCGCCCGGCCGCTCACGGCACGATCTCGAGGGGTTTCAGCCTGAAGAACGTCTCACCGTCCGGCAACTCGAGCCGCCGATCGGTCTCGAGGTCATACCAACCGACGTGGATCCGGATCGTGCCGCTCGCGTCCGCGGCCAGCCGCGGCCAGTATCGATCGATCACCACGTCCCCGGATGTCCACTGCGAGGTGCGGTAGGTGGCGTGGCCCGGCTCGCGGTCCTCCTGGCCGAATGCCTGCCCACCCTCGCCAACGATGTGGACGAACACGGTGAGGTCGTCTCCCAACGGCTCCACTGCCTGCCACACGAAGGTGATGGGCAGCGGCTCACCTGGGCGGGCCTGCCCGACGCTGTAGCCCTGCAGGCGAATCGCGCCGCCGAAGAACGCTTTGGTCCAAACCTCGGGCTCCAGCGGCGCGTCTGCCGGCGGCTCGAGATCCCCGACGGACACGGCGGGCACGCGATAGGTCACCAGGAGGGGCCTACCCTGGGCATCCACCAAGTCCTTCCGTTGCGCCACGCCGCCGTACAACGACTCGGCCCGCTCGATCCAACCCTCGCGTTCGGCTTCCTTGGCCGGAAAAGCCACCACCGCGTCGCGCCCGCTGGCCGGGAGCACGAGCGTGTCGGTGGCGTCCAGCGTACGCACTGGTCCGTCCGCATTCAGGTAGGCGATCGTCGCATGCTCCGCCCACGGAGGAGTCAGAAACACCTCCGCTTCGTCGGTCAGGTCAACCAGCTTCGCGTAGGCGTCCAGCTTCTCGACATCATATGAGTAGTACACATGAGGCGTGCGGGTGGCGAAGACCACGAAGTAGTTCCGGGCGGTCCACAGACCGGCCAAAAGGACGGCCCCGGCGACGAATGCCACGCGCAGCGCTCGGGGCATCCCCGGCAGCGATTCCCAGACCCAGCTCACTCCCAGCGCTGGCAGCATGACGATCACCGGTAAGGCCGCGATCGCCCGCGAATAATTAGGCGCCCGGTCACTCAGGAGCGTCGGTAGGAGCATGACGGTCAGCCAAAGCAACAGGAGCACCGCCCGGTCTCGCCACTCGCGGTCCCGACCCACAATGCGCCCTAAGATCACACCCAGGCCGACCACCGCGGCCAGGGCGGACACCGGGTCGAACACCGGCAGACCCGGCAGGTTGTGGAAGGTGGATGGATCCCCGGCCAGGAAGAACATCCCGGCTACCGCCGCCACCTGCCCCGCCAACGCCCGCCACAGGCTCCCCCCATACCGCGCCGCGGCCACGCCGGCGAGGGAGACATCCGAAGGGTGAGCGGCAAACAGACCCGGATGCCGCACGAAGTACATCCCCAGCGGCAGGAACAGCACGAAGGCCAAGGAGCCTGCTACGACGAGGGCGCGCAAGGTTCGCCCGGCCGACGGCCGATCCACCAGCACCCGATACGCCGCGTGGCCGATGAGGACGAGCGGGATCAGGCGGCCTGAGGGGTGGCTGTACACCGCTGCAGCCAGCAAGACGCCAGTGAGGACGGGCCAGCCCACGATCCGGCCCTTGCCCCACACACCTCCGAACATCCACGGAGCAGGGGGGCGGGGTCTCAGCGCTCGCCACCAGGCCCAAAGCGCAGCCGTCGTCCACAGCGGGGCCAGGACGGCCCGGATTGCGAAGCGGCTGAAGTGCAGGTGCCAATACGACACGGCCAGGAACGAGGCCGCCAGCAGCCCCAGCCGCCGGTCACCCAGGAGGTCCGAGGTGGCCCGGTAGACAACCGCCACGGTCAGCACGCCCACGATGGCGCTCACGAGCCGGAGGGCGAAGACGGTGTGGTCCCGGCCGAGCACGGCCAGGACAGGCGCATGGAGATACGTCAGCAGAGGCTCACGCCCGCCGTTGTCAGGGAAGAAGACCGCAAGCTGACCGTCGAGCACCCGTACCGCGTCAATGGCGTTGTGCGCCTCGTCGAACTGGAACCCCGGTGGCACGGCGCCCAGCTGCCAGAAGCGCAGCCCGGCCGCCAACAGCAGGACCGCCAAGGGCAGCCACCAGCCGTAAGTAGGCCATCGTCTGTCGCTCATGGATCGATCTGCACCTTCCCCACCGTCACTAGTGACTCGCCCTCCGCCGTCGTGAGTGGCTCGCCGGTGCGCCAATCGTACAGCCCAACTCGGATCGCCGCGCGGCCGGCCGGCAGATCGTCGGGAATCCTCACCTCGCGCAAATCGATGATCATCTCGCCAGTGCGCCATACGGTCGTCGGATAGCTGCCACCAAGGGGTGGTCCATCTCCCTGGGCAATCGTCAACCCGTCCGGTCCGACGATGTGGACCGCCACGTTGAGATCCGTCGAGGTCGGGCCAAGGGCTCCCCAACCCAGGGGGATGGTGATCGTCGTGGCGGGACGGATATGGACGAGGCGATCGTACGGCGCCATGGCGCCCATGGTAAAGACCCGCTCGCCGAAAGTACCGCCGCTCGGCCAGCCGCCCGCCGAGCCGCGGAAGTACGGTTCTGACAGGCGATAGACGGCCAGATCGTACCGCCCGTGAGTCGTCGACGCTACCACCGTCATCGACTGCGCCTGACCCACATTCCCCAAAGCGTACGTGACGACGCGTTCACGCAGCCACGCAATGGCATCCTGCTCTTGGGGCAGGAACACGTACTCGGCGGCACTCACGTCCTCCAGTGCACCTACATCCTCCGGCGGGAGCACCAGTCCCCTCCCCGGGTCGAACCCCCGGACTGGAACATCGGCCGCAACCCGCACCGTAGGATGGTCCGCCATGCGCCTCGATAGGTAGACCCCAACCCCGTTCCGCGTCCGCTCGCCGACGTACTCCCCAAGCGCCACCTTGTCGTCGTCGAAAGCCAAAGGGGTGTCGGGGCCGTCTGCCCACTCGGCGAAGTAGCCGTATGCCGTCCACGCCCCGCTCAGTCCCAACCAGCCCACCACGACCGCGACGGCAAGCGTGCGCCCCCATTGTTGGCTAACCGCCTCCGCCAGGCGATCGAGGGCCATGGCCGGGAACAGGAACACCACGGGGATCACCCCGATCGCCCGCGAGAAGTTGGGCGCCGCATCGGTGAAGACCGTCGGCAACAGCAGCACCCCTGACCAGCTGAGGATCAGCGCCGACGCTTCCGACCCACGCCGGGCAGCGTAGACCGTGTTGGCAAATCCCACCAGAAACAGGATCCCCGTCGGCAGGTCGAACACCGGCCGGCCGGCCAGGTTGCGCCACGGCGCGGGATCGCCGGCCACGTTGAACATGCCCAGCACCTTGGCCAGATTGGCCGCCACCACTGCCGGTCCAGCGCCCAGGATAGAGGTCTCCTGAGCGTGACCCGTGAACAGCCAGGGGTGCTCAAACCAAAACAGCACCGCCGGTAGCGCGACCACGAGGGCTCCCACCAGGGCCGCCGCCAACACTCTTGCCGGCCGGGTATCCCGCCAGCGCAGCCAGCGGTATGCCGCGTGGACGGCCGGCACCACCGCCAGCGCGCGGCCCACCGGGTGGGTGTAGACCGCCAGCCCCAACAGGACGGCCAAGACGACCACGTCTCTCAGGCCCGCCAATCCGCTATCGCCTCCCCCCGATGGCGCCGAAGGCCTCGGTCGGACCAGCCCCCACCACGCCCACATCACACCTGTCACCACCAGTGGAAACGCGACCGCCCGGATGCCGAAGCGGCTGAAGTGCAGGTGCCAATACGACACGGCCGTCAACCCGGCCGTCAGGAGCGCCACCCGCTCGGCCCGCGCCAGAGGTAGGCGGCGGACGAACGCCCATGTGGCAGGGATAGCCAGAAGCCCGACCAGGGCCGATGCCAACCGCGCGGACACCACCGACTCGCCGAAGAGGCCGAACAGCAGCGCCTGCCAGTAGGTATACAGCACCTCGCGGCCGGCGTTGGCCGGAAGGAACGCGGGGTGCCACCCGGCCAGCACCGCCCGGGCATCCAACATGTTGAACGCCTCGTCCACGTGCAACCCCGGCGGCAGGTCTCCCAACCGCCACAGCCGCAAAATCGCCGCCAGAAGCGTCAGCGCCGCGAGCGCAACCCCCTCACGGCGCCCTAAACCCGCCAAGTTCCACCACCTGCCGCCCGTGTTCGTCTCATCCGGCTGCGCCGTACCCGTAGGTTCCAGCAACGTCCGTCACCCTCCGCGTCTCGAACCGTATCGTTGCGGGGGGTCCGGGGGAGTAAGGCCCCCGGCGCGGGGGTGCAGGGCGCGCGCGTGCGCCCCCTGCACTCCTCCGCACCGCGGCCAATACCGCGGGGTGA
>CAYYVH010000114.1:0-11171 GCA_964475075.1 uncultured Anaerolineales bacterium
ATGCACCTTGGCAGCGTCAGACAACCCGTAAGATCATATTTGACAGGGTACTAGCCCCGAATAGTGTAACACGGAGTCCGTTCCAGGGGTACTCTTGCTTCGACGGTGGTGGTAATATGGAAGTCCGGAGTAATGGTCCTGCTCGGCTGGGTGCAGATCGACACGCGGCACGTGGTTCAGGGCAGTTACTACCTGACGCTTTGGCCTTGTGCCCAACCCATGACGCTCCCGTCGCCGGAGTTGGAGCAAAGGCGACGGCGGGCAATAATGTGCGGGCGTCAATCCTTCTTGATCGACCGGCGTTTCTACCGTTGTCAGCGAGTGGCCGCTCACCGGCCTCGACCTGCCTCCGGCGCTGGCTAAAAAACGGTAGTGGGCGCCGGAGGCGATGGGTGCTGTGTCGGAATGTTGAGCGCATGATGGGAGGGGAACGATGAACCGAGTGCCGCTGCTCGTCCTACTGGCGATCGCTGTCGGAGTGCTCTCCGCCACGACCGGCAGCGAGTCCACGGCCGTGGCGTCCGACTGCCGCCGCACGTCGGTCGACCTCAAACCTCTGACCGAGCTCGGCACCGCAAGGTACCTGGGCTACCTGGGCGGGCTGTACCCCAACGGTCTGAACACGCCCCCGGCGGAGCACCTGAACCTGGCGCTCGCGCGGGCACGGGCGGTGCGCCCACTGGCCCCGGACGGTTCACCCATGCTCGATGGGAAGATCGTACTGCTGTCGGTCGGCATGTCCAGCACCACCATGGAGTATCAGGTGTTCCAAGGGATGGCGCAGACCGACCCGCAGGTGAATCCCGACGTGCTCGTGGTGGACGGGGCGCAAGGTGGCCAGGACGCGGCGATTGTGGCCAACCCCGCTTCCGGCTACTGGACGGAGGTGGATCGGCGCCTTCAGACCGCCGGCGCCACCCGCGAGCAGGTGCAGGTAATCTGGCTCAAGGAGGCCCATACACGGCCCTCGGGTCCGTTTCCGGAGCACGCCGAGGCGCTGCGGGACGATCTCGAGGCGATCGTTCACGTGGCCCACGATCGTTTCCCCAACCTCAAGCTCCTGTACTTCTCCAGCCGCATCTACGCCGGTTACGCCACCTCGCGCCTGAACCCGGAGCCGTACGCCTACGAGTCCGCCTTCGCCGTGCGCTGGGTGATCGAGAAGCAGATCAGCGGGGATCCCACCCTCAACGCCGATCCGACCAAGGGCCAGGTGCACGCGCCGGTCCTCCTGTGGGGACCGTACTTGTGGGCTGACGGAATGACCGAGCGGCAAGACGGGCTTACCTGGGAGTGCAGCGACCTCGCGGACGACGGCACGCACCCCTCAGCCAGCGGGCGCCAGAAGGTGGCCGACATGTTGATGGCCTTCTTCAAGATCGACGACACGGCGCGGCGCTGGTTCATGGCCGACCCAAACGCTACGCCTTTGCCACCGCCAACACCTGCGCCGACGGCGACACGAACGCCCACCAACACGCCGCAGCCACCCGGGGAGATGCGCAGCTACCGTGTGCAGGAGACGCCGAGCGGTGACGAGATGTGGATCTCGACGTCCAGCAGGAACCAGCAACGTCGCATTGAGAGGATCTCACCGCAGCGATCCATGTGGGTGTGCGGCCTTGTCATTGCGGACTTGGACGCTGAATGGGGCTTCCGCTTCCGCGAGAGCCGGCTTTCGATCGTGCAGAGCGCGCCACAGCAAAGCCGCTCCACGATTCGCAAGATATCGGCCGATCCTCCGCGCGGCGATGATGCACTACGCTGCATCCACGTCGGCGCCGTGATCCAGACCGTGGATGGTACACCGCCGCCAGCCCCCACCGCGACGCCCACCAGGACCGGGCCGTCGAAGACGATCTACCTGCCGATGCTAGCCCAGCGATGAGGAGAACGGCATGAAGCACGGACAACACGGGCACCTTGTACTGATCTTCGCGGCATGCACGCTGCTGGCAACCTCGGCAGTCGTAAAGCCGGCCGGCGCGCAGGGTCCGGAGCCCTGGATCCTCTTCGGCCACGACAACGGGACCTCCACCATCATCACGATCGACACGACGAACGGGCTGGCGCGCCCCATCGGGCCGACGGGCTTCTACTCCACCGCCTCGGGTCTGGAGGCGGCCAGCGCACAAGTCCCGGGTCCGGTCGGTACGGTATGGCAGGAGGGAACGATCTTCGGTCTGCTGCGGGACTCGACGTTCAACAAGGACTACGTCGTCGCGATCAAGAACGAAACCGGGGTCGCGACGAAATCAGTCGAGGTGGACCTGACGATATCGGGCCGAGGCATAGGTTTCGGCCCAGATGGGAAGACGCTATATGCCCTGATCCCGCCCGGTGAGCTGTGGATCATCGATACCGTCACCGGCGCCCTCACCCTGATCGGAGAGGTCATGGACGCCACCGGCGCCGTCTACTCCGGCGTCAGCCTCGGCTGGGACCCGGATTCAGAGTCGTTCCTCGCACTCGCCGGACCCGGCACGGACACATTGATTCGGATCGATCCGGACGACGCGAGTGCAACGGTGATCGGCCAGATCGCCGACCTGAGCGCCTGCACCCTCACGAGGTCGCCGGGACCGGTTGCCGGGCCCGGAGGCTCCGTCTTCCCGGAAGGAACCTGGTTCACGATCAACAACCAGACGAACGCGCTGCACGCCCTCAGCGTCGACACGCAGCGGGGCATAATCCTGGAGAACCGCGAGATCGGAGCGCTGGGCCCGAACGCCTCGAACGTGTGCGGCACGGGGTTCGCGCTGCCGGAGTTGCCGACGCCCACGCCGACCGCCACGCCGACCATTACGCCGACACCCGGCCCTACGGCCACGCCCGGGCCCACTCCGGACCCTTCGATGCCCACCTGCGTCTGTGAGATCGTATACAAACGCGTGCCCGCCGTGATCATCATGGACGCATTGGCCAATCCGGAGCGGTACTACGGCTGGCGCTATCGTCTCGACGAGGGCAAGCCGCCGGGGCCGAACAACCCTCCGCGCGAGTGCCTTTCGCTCCTGAACCGCTCGCTCCAGTACCACCCGTTGTGGAACACACCCATCTGGCGCGTCGGCTGTCAGTGATGCCGGTCGAGGGTCGAGGCGGCTGGGCCGGCCTGAAAACCGGTTCGGGGCGACCCGCCGGGTTGCCCCCAACAGGGCGGTTGGACACAGACCAACGGTGGCGGGAAACCGGCGCGTCGCTTCCGCCCGGCAGTCAGTCGCGTCGGCTGATCGCGCCCGCGAGGCGTCGCAGCAGTCGATACGGCAGCGCCGCGTGGTCGCGTTCCAGAGCCGCCTGCATTGCCTGCACCTCGACGCCCAGGCTCTCTAACCGTTGCAGCAGCCGGTCCGGCTGGTCGGACGGGACTTCGGTCAAATCAGAAAGCCGAACGCCCGGCCGGCAGAACGTGCGGACCGGCAACGTCAGCGTTATTACCTCGTCGTCCCTGTAGGCCCGGCCACCAGCGAACACGTCGGCGCGACAGAGCGCTACGGCCGGTCCATTGCCGGGTTTGGCACCTGGGCATTCCAGGCGCGCGTAGAACCGTCGGCCGGCGCTCGCGGGCACCGGCGGAAAGCGGAATGTCGTCCACTCGCCATCGATGATCTCGTAACACTGAACGGTCGCCGCAGCGATGTCGTCCTCGGCCACGGGGTCAGCCTTGAGCCGAAGAACGACTCGATCCCCCGGCGCCCCACTGGCCCGGTGCAACACGACATCGACTCTGCACAGTCCATCGAACCGAGCCCGAAACGTCTGGCCTACGCTGGCCCCGCCGCCCAGGCACAACTTCTCGTCATCCGCGAGCGGTTGCAGCCAATCCAGGTGTAGGGGCGACCCGGCCGGTTGCCCCGATTCGGCGGACAACTCCCGCTCCGCATGCGGACCGTCAACCGACGCGCGTGCCGCCAACTGCTCCAGTGCGGTGATCAGGGAATCGGCCGTTCGCTCCCGGCTCATCCGCTCGACCGCCGCGTATGCCCCGGCCACGAGGCGCGCCCGGTAGTCGCGACTAGAGAGCACGCGAACCAGCTGGGCGCACAGCGCCTCCGCGGTAGGGGCGCCAAGGGCGGCCGTCATTCCATCGTGGAGTAGCCACCGTACGGCAGCCGTGTCCACGGCCACCACGGCACAGCCGCATGCCATCGCCGCCGGCACGTCCGGCGGCAGGTTGGCAAACGCCGGGAAGAGGGCAGCAGTCACAGACCGATACAGCGCCGCCCGACCCGCTTCGTTCGGCGATCCAGCATCGTCGTACGCGAACGTTGGCCGCCACCCGCCGTCCGGAAGACCGTGAAGCACGACCTGTACATCCGCCACCCACTCCCTAAGCAGGGCGAGTGTTCGGATACCCAGGTCCTCGCCCCCGGCCGCCGTGCATCCGCCGGCGTCGTACACGACGCGGAGCGGCCCGTCTGGATCGTGTGGCGCGGTGTAGTTGACGCGCAGATCGGTGGGATACCCCACGGCCGTCGCGACCGCCTCGTGGCGCTCCGCCAGCCATGCCGCAAGCCACGGCCCCAACGTCACCACGTCCAGGCCATGCCCGAAGGAGCGTTGGCTGGCAACACGGGACGCGCTCATCGGGAAACGGAACGGTACGTAGTCGTCGACCAGCAACACCTTCGCCGCCGCGCCGCTCTGGGACACGGCCTGCGCCGCCTCGGGTGACGTACCGACTACGACGTCGAACTCACCCAACGGGCTCGTCTCGGTCGTTCCGTCATCCTCGGATGACTGGGGATCGGGAACGACCACGCACACCGCGTGCCCGCCGACGGCACCCAGACCCGACTCGAGGGCACGGGATAGAGGGCGCGGATCGCTCTCGGGCGACCCAGGGCCCTGTATCGCACTATCCGCCGGCTTCACCACGGCCACCGTCAACCTGCCCTGCTCAGGTCGACGGACTGACGTCGGTGCCCCGGCGAGCCCCGCCACTGCCGCCGCCAGCTCCGGTGCCCGCACGTCGGTAACGTAGCGCGCCACGACGTCCGCCCGCGCCGCCCGGCCGATCTGCCGACGATGGGCAACGTCCTCCACAAGGTTCGCCAGCACCGCCGACCACTTCTCCGGGCCGGCCGCCAAACGGCCGTTCTCCCCGTCCCGGATGGCGTGCGAAAAGGCGCCGGTGGCTGATGCTATGGTCGGCACCCCCACGGCACCCGCTTCGAAATACTTCAGCTCGCTCTTCGACTCGCAGAACGGGTCGCCAATCTCGAGTGGCGCAAGATTTATGTCAAGACCGGCCAGGGCAACCGGCAGGTTTCGCCAGGGCATATATGGCAACCGCTCGATGCGCTGGGCGTAGGGCCGCCATGAGTCATCGAGGGTCAGATAGCCGAGCAGGCGCAACCGCACGCGGGGGTCCGCATCCATCAGGGCACGCACGCCGTCGGAAATGACGGCGAAATCCCGGTCGTGAGTCGGTGTACCGCTGGCGTATCCGACGACGATCTTGCCGTCGTTCTGGCGCCTTGCCGTGACGGCCGTAGTCGACAGCCGGAGCAGCTCCAAATCGACTGCGTTGCGGCATACGGCCGCCGGGAGGCCCAACGCCTCCACTTCGTCGGCGAGGAATTGCGTCGGGACAAGCGCCCCGTCGCACGCCAGGAGCGTCCGCCGGTAGCGCGCGACCATCTCGGCGAAGGCGGACCGGTCCGCCGCCGACCATCCCTGCAACCCGGCGATGGCGGACACCCGCTCCGGCTGGAATACCAGGTCGTCCGTGTCGAACAGCCCCTTGGCGCCTCGACCACGGGCCCGATCCACGAGCTCCGCCACCCGGTCATCCCACTGCACGCGGTGCAGCACGACCACACGCCCGATCGGGAGCTCCCGCGGATCCCATGCGCCATCCGTGACGCGCGTGTGGACCTGCCAGCCGGCCATCATCAGGGCCTCGGCCTGATGGAACAGGCGATAGCGGCGCGTGTCGCCCGCGCAGCCGCTGACGAGCAGCGCAGCCAGCACGCTCACGGCGACACCACCGGTCCGTCTCCACCACCGCGCTGTGAGCGGCCCAGCCGAGCCCCACCGAGGAGCGGCCGCAGCTCACCTGCAGCGTTGAGAGGTCCGTAGAACCACAACGTGCGCAGCAGCTGCAACGGGCGTGGATCATCCGCCGACCAGGGCCGGCACCGGACCGGCGGCATCGGTCGGGTGAATCGGGTCCAGAGGCGGACCAGGTCCGACAATCTGTGCCGCTCGAACCGAGTCCGGGCGAGCCTGAGCTCGGCTTGCGCCCGTTCGCGGGTCCGCAGCCAGCTGAGGAGTAGGGGATCGTGACCAACACCAGGCGATGGCGGTGGATGAAGACCGAACGTACGGATCGCAAGAGCGACGGGCGCCGGCTCGCCATCGACATAGGTCGTGCCACGGGCTGGCGCAGCGGTATTGCCCGCCTTTGGTCGTTTCGCCTGCGGGTCCAGGCGATCCGCGGCCTCGTGGTGGACCGGATCCACCAACACCGCCATGCCTTCACCCGGCGCGGACCCGGGGCACTCGACGGAGACGTGGAACGTACGCCCCGCGCTCTCCGCCAGCGGAGGGAATTCGAACGAGTGCCACGAACCATCCACGATCTCGCACAAGTCGGCGCACCCGAGCGCCAGGTTCTCGGGTGCCGTCATGTGCTCTCGCACACTGAGGACCATCGGTCCCCGGCGGAACCGGCCGCCCGTCGTCAGCCGGAGGTCGACCCGAAAAAATCCGTCGGCCCCCGCCGTGATGTCACAGCCCACGCGACCTCCGCCGTCAACGGTCACGGGCTCGTCGCCCCGGCCGACCAGCAGGTCAGGAACCGGGCGGGGCACAGTCGGGCTGCCAGCAACGCTGGCGACGTCCGAGTCGGACGACCCATCGCCCCATGCCCGCTCGACGGCATGGCACACGTGGGCCTCGAACTGGCCCGCGCTCCTCTCCCACGAAAGGTCCGCGACTGTTGCCTTGGCACCAGCGACCAGCCGCCCATGCAACTCGGGGTCGTCCAGCGTGCGCAAGATAGCCAGGGACAGCGCCTCCGCGGTCGCGTCCGCCAGGACGGCGTTTTCGCCGTCGGCGAGGAACCAACGCACCGCGGGCACGTCCACCGCCACGACCGGGCACCCCGCGGCCATCATCTCCAGCGGCACCAGGGACAGGTTCGTGAAAGACAGCACCAGCCCGGTACTCGCGCTGGCGTAGAGCTCTGCAAGCTCCCCTGCCCTCAGCACACCGACGTTGCGGTGCTCGAACCCCGCTTCCACCGGCTCCGGACAACCGTACAGCACGACCTCAACGTCGGGCCGGGCCCCCTTCACCCGCCCCAACGCATCGAGCCCCAGTGCCGTGCCACGCCGTGCGGTGATTGGACGGGCGTAGAACACGACGCGCGGGGTGGACACCGGAGAACCAGGTCGATAGAAATCGTGATCGACGCCGAAGTCGATGTGGTCGGCCTGCGCTCCGTAACGCTTCCGCAGCAACTCGGCGAGCCACGGCCCGATGGTGATGTGCTCCAGGCCCGCTCGGTACGTCTGCTCGGCAAGGACGTAGCGTTCGTCACGCGGATGGAAGTCCGGCTCGAAGTCCTGCACGAAGTAGAGCCTGGCCCAGGTGTTGGGCGCCTCGGCCACCGCTGTCGCCGTGGTCCAGCTCGTCGCAATGAGCGCGTCCGTGGGCTCGAAGTCGCGGCCGTGGCGAACACGCGCCCCCGTCGGTGGGAAGTGTGCGTCGAGATACCGGGCGAGCTCCCCGTCGGTCGCGTGGGCGAACCACGGGCCCCGGTCCACGTGCACCGTCACCTCATGACCAGCGCGCACGAGCCCTTGCACCATCCGCATGGCCGTCGTGTGGCCGCCTGAGCCGGGGAAGGGCTCCGGGAGGAGCACGGCGATACGCAGTGATTGGCCCACACGGTGGGCAGATGGGGGCACCGTTCGTGGCCGAAGCACACGCCGCGCCTGTGAAAGCGTGTGCTCCAGAGCAGCCGCCCGGGCGGCCGGAGTCTGCTGCGGGAGATCGGCGTGGTTATCCGAGACGGCCAGGCGCTCCGGCTCCCGATCCAGGCCCGCGCGGCTCACCCAAGCCGGCCTGCCCAAGGCCGACAGCTCACGGGCCAGGGCCTCGGTGGGCACGAGCGCGCCATCACATGCCGCCAGCAGCTGGGGGCTGTTGTCGGCCAACACGATTCCGCCGCTGTCGCGCGTCTGGCGTATGAGCGCGTGGCTCTGTGAATCGGCTGGCACGTCATGGACGATGACTACCCCGCAGCCGAGGGCGGCATGGAGCAGGTCCGGGTGGTGGGAGGGTATGACGCGGCTCCGGATACCGCGCAGGCGGAGTTGCTCGTCGAACGCGAAGCACCGGTTCCGCTGTGCTCGGCCGTCAGAGCCCATGACGACCAGCACCGGCGGGTGGTCCAACCGCAGATGGGAGTAAGGGTTCACGAGCCGGGAGCCGGGTTCTCCGGACGGGCGTAACGCCAGGCGCGCGTGCCGTGTTGGTCGCCTACGCACATCCGCTGGACACCGTTTCGATCAGGATGTCGAAGAAGCAGCGCATGAAGCGCAATGATGCACGAGAATGGCGCTGAGTCCTAAGGGCGTGTCAACGAATAAGACCGTGCAACCGAGGGCGCCGATGCGCCGGCAGGGGTGTGCGATGGGACGAGGGCATAGCCATGGCGCTATTCCCGAGGAGCAGCCCTCAGCCCTGCCGGATGCAGCGGTGGCCGAATTGCCGGGACAATTTTCTGACACGCCCTAAGGCGATCTTCAAGGTTCACTCTCCCGTCCGACGCAACTACACACCGCCCTATCACGTGCCGCGGATGGCCTCCTCGCGATCCTCCTCCGTCATCCGCCGCCAACGCAGCCACGCACCGACCTCCCGCACTAGCGCCAGTGGGCCGTAGTGCCACAACGTTCCCGCCAGCTTGGCCGGGAGCGGAGCGTCGGGTGGCCACGGCCGTTCGTCCATCGGGGGCAGGGGACGGGCCCACCAGTCCTTCAGGTGGACCAGCCGATAGGGTAGCATTCCCCGATCCTCCTCGAGAGCCACCCACTCCCGGTGGACCTCCTGGTCTAGTGCGGCGAGCCGACCGAGCATGGCGTCGAGGTCCGGGTCGACGCCGATGACCGGCACCACGCGGGATTCGCGGAACGTGCCGAAGACAGACGCCGCGTCAGTCTCCTCGCCATCCGCAAGGCCTGGTCCAACGGCTGGCTGGCCACCCGCCGCCATCAAGGACCCTGCACTGGGCACGCTCGATTCGGAGGCTGGAGCGGCCCAGGCTTCGACTGCCGCAACGAGGTCCGCCGCCGTGCGCTCACAGCTCATCCGCTCCACCGCCAGCTGCGCTCCGTGTACGAGCTGCTCGCAGTAGTCCTCGTCGATCAGAACTCGCCCCAGAGAGTACGCCAGCGCATCTGCCCGCAGCGGCGCCAGCGCTGAGGTGCGACCGTCCACGAGCAACCAGCGCACGGGCCCCACATCCGCCGCAACGATTGTACACCCACATGCCATAGCCTCGGGGATGCGCAGCGGCAGGTTGGTGCAGTCGGTGACGAGCAGCGCGGTCGAGTCACGGAAGAGCGTGGCCCGATCCGGCGCGTCGAGGGATCCAACCCAGTCGTGGCGGAAGGGGAGATCCACTTGGGCGAGAGGGTCGCTCGACGCCCCGAAGAGCACGACCTCGAGTTGCCTCAGCCGCACCACAAGCCGGATCAGGGTTTGAACGCCCAGGTCGGCCTCGGGCGGGTGCCCCAGCCGGCTCACGTCGTAGATGACTCGACGGGCGGGTGCGCGCGGTGCCGAGAAGAACAGCCTCCTGTCCACGGGATAACCCACCACGCGAGCCGACGCCCCATAGCGCTCGGCCAGCCACGCAGCCAGCCACGGACCCAGTGCGAGCACATCCAGCCCCAAGCTGTGGGCGCGCTCCGCCGCAACGTGCTCTGGCCCCATCGGATGGTAGAACGCTTCATCGTCCGTCGCCAGAAGCAGGCGTGCAGCCGCCGGCTGTGCCGCCACGACGGGCACCGCCTCCGCACCACACGCCACCAGCGCATCCCACTGCTCCAGCGCATCGTCGGCATCGGTCACCACTCCGTGCCGGTCGCCTCTTGCCTGCAGCTCCACCGGGATTTCCGTGACGCTGTGCCCAGCGGAGGTCAGGCCGGAGACCAGCAGGTCCGTTAGCGCCACCCCGTCGCCCAGCCGCTCGGATCTGACCACGCCAACTCTCAAACGGTGCGAAGGCGCTCTGTAGCCCGTCAACTCCGCGATCGCCGCCAGCAGCTCCGGCACGCGCACGTCCGTCACGTGCCGCGCCGCCACGCCAGCGCGAGGGGCCACGCCGACGGCCCGCCGGGCTTCCGCGTCGTCCACGAGCAGCGCCGCAGACCTTTCGCCTAGCCGCCAGCCCAGGTAGCGGCCTACCTCGTGCAGTACGGCCGCTGGTCCGTAGGCCCACAGTGCCTTCCACAGCTTGGAGGCCATTGGCGTCTCTTCGGGCCAGGGCCGCAGGGCCGGCGGTGGCATGGGCCGGGTCAGCTGGCGCCAACGCTGCACGAGACCGTACACCCGCCTCCGGGACAACTCTGCCCGCGCCGCTCGGAGCTGCGCCAGTGCCCTTCGGCGGTCTCCTAGCTGTCGTTGCAGCCGGCCGTCGGACCCCGCTGAGGCGGGCAGCTTCGTCAGGCCGAAGGTGCGGTGCGCCGGACAGCCGTCAACACGGTGCCCATCCACCCACATTGATCGCGGCTCTATCGGCTCGGTAACTCTGTCAACGATCAGCGCAACATCGGTGCTCGAACCGTCTGCCAACCAGGCCACACTGACATGGAACCGTCGGCCGGCGGACCGGCCCAGAGACGGAAACTCGAACGCCAGCCACGCTCCGTCAATGATCTCTGCAGCCTCCCGCGTCACCGCAGCCAGATCAGCCGCCGATGACGCTCGCTCCTTCACCCGGAGCAGCACATGCCCCGGTGGCGCCCTACTCGACGACACCAGGCGCAGATCGATGCGGTACAGCCCGTCCACCGTGCACGGCAGATCCCAACCGATCCGCTGGCCAGCGACCAGGGGTTCCACATCGCCCCCACGACCGGACAACCGGTCGAGCACCGGCTCCGGCCGCGGCGGAGCGCGCGGCGCGCCGCCGCACGCCTGCCGCACCCGGAGTC